>CAZSPX010000158.1:0-7721 GCA_964608885.1 uncultured Anaerolineaceae bacterium
CGTTTTTCGTGTGCTCTGCCGAGGAGCATCGCGCCCGCTGGTGAGACATTAAACGCATGGGCTCCTCCTGATGGAGGAGCCCACGGCGTTGAGTACTGGGCAGGCAAAATGGGAAAAATCCAGCCCAGGACTATCCTGGTCCTTGACCCTCTATAGTCCGCAGGAACTCTTCCGCCAGGCGGCGCACGGTGCCGGGATCCATGCAGGCCAGGCTCTCCCTGGCCAGCCGCCGGGCCTCCGGAATGCTGATACGCCGCAGCACCTCTTTCACCCGCGGGATGCGGGTGGCGGTCATGCTCAGCTCGCGCACCCCCAGCCCCACCAGGATGGGGGCCGCCAGGGGATCGCCGCCCAGCTCGCCGCACACTCCCACCCACTTGCCATGCTTTTCCGCCGCCTCACAGACCTGGCCGATCAGCCTCAGCACAGCCGGGTGCAGTGCATCTGCAAGATGGGCCAGCGAGGGGTTGCCGCGCTCCGCCGCCAGCGTGTACTGTGTCAGGTCGTTGGTACCCACCGAGAAGAAATCCACATACGCCGCGAGTGATTCCGCCATGACCGCCGCGGACGGCACTTCCACCATGATCCCGGTCTCCACCGGCCAGCGGTGAGGGATGTTTTCATTTTCCAGTGCAAGATGCGCCTGCTCCAGCGCCTCCTTTGCCCGGATGACCTCCGCGGCCTCTGCCACCATCGGGAACATGATACGGAAATTCGCCTCCTGCCCGGCCCTCAGGATGGCCCGCAGCTGCGGCTGGAACAGCTCCGGCTTGGCCAGCGAGACACGGATGGCGCGCACCCCCAGGAACGGGTTGGCTTCCTCCGCCAGCCCGGCATAAGGCAGCTCCTTGTCGCCTCCAGCGTCCAGTGTGCGCACGATGACCGGGCGGTCCCCCAGCACGGCCCCGATCTCCCGCAGAACCTGTGCCTGTTCGTCCTCGCTCGGCGGGGTCTGGCGCGACAGGAACAGGAATTCCGTGCGCAGCAGCCCCACCCCTTCCGCGCCGTTGGACACCGCCGCCTGCGCGTCCTTCAGGCTGCCCACGTTGGCCACCACTTCGATCCGCACTCCGTCCGCGGTGACCGCCAGCGCCTGGCTTTGACTCAGAAGCTGTTTGCGGTGTTCCAGCCAGGCGGCGCGTCGGGTCGAAAGCTCCTGCTGAACTGCAGTCGCGGGCTTCACCCACAGCCGCCCGGCTCCCCCATCCAGCCCCAGCAGCGTGCCGGTGGGCATTCCCAACACCCCCGGGTCCACACCCGAGATTGCCGGGATCCCCAGGGCTCTTGCCAGGATGGCGCTGTGAGAGGTGGGCCCGCCTCCCACGGTGACCAGGCCCATCACCTTTTCGAAATCCAGTTGCGAGGTCTCTGTGGGGGTCAGGTCCTGCGCGCACAGGATGACCGGCGAGGCCAGCTCGAGGCGGGCGGTCTGCTTGCCGGCCAGCGCGTACAACACCTGCGCGGCCACATCCAGCACATCTGCGGCGCGCGCCTGCAGGTAGGGATCGGGCAGGGCGCGGTACGCCCCGGCCGTCTCCTGCGCCGCGGCGTTCCAGGCGAAGGCCGCGTTATCTCCCTGCCGGATCCGGTCCTGTACAGCGGACAGGGTCTCGGGATCCTGCAGGATCAGGAGGTGTGCATCGAAGATGGCAGCCTGCTCCTCGCTCAGGCTGCCGCGCAGGCGCGACTTTTGGGCGCGGATCTCCTGCCCGGTGCGGGCCAGCGCCGCGGATAGCTTCTCGATCTCCCCGGCAGGGTCGGTATTCTTTTCGTCTGAGATGGGAGGCGGGGCGGGTTTATATACATGCAGGGGGCCGAGCGCAAATCCCTCCGCCACCGGGATGGCCGCCTGGGAACCGTCCTGCGCTGCGCTGGCGGGTGCCTGCGCAGAAGCTGCCGGAGGGGCGCCGGTTTCAACCTCCGTCTCGCCAAAGCCTGATTCGACCAGCGCCTGCAGGGCCTTCAGCGCCTCCGCAGCCTGCTCACCCTGCGCGCTGATCGCGATCTGGTGCCCCCCCACGGCTGCCAGCGTTGCCACGCTGTTCAGGCTGCGGGCCGAGGCGGGTCCTCTTCCGTTGGTCAGGTCGCGGACGCGCACATCGGCTTTGAAGGAAGCCGCAGTCTGCACGAAGCGCGCCGCGGGGCGGGCATGCAGTCCGTGCAGGTTCTTCAGGACCAGCACCATCTCTTCCGCGGGAGCCGCGGGCGGGGACTGCTCCGGAGCGGTGGGGGCGGGTTCCGCCTGTCCCAGCTGGGCCTCCTTTGCTGCCAGCGCCGCACGCGCCTCCGCGCAGACGGTCGCGGCGTCCGAGCCGAGACCGGCCTGTACGGCCGCGGCCAGCGCACCCTCCACCAGCGGCGCGGCGCACAGGGTTGTTTTTTGCGCCATCTCGGGGGGCAGCAGTTCCAGCGCGGTTTCGGCGCTTAGCAGCGCCGAGCCCAGGTCCATCAGGACCACCACCCCGTCTTCTGTGAATACGGATTGGATGGCGTCCATGATCTCCACCGCATCCGTACCGATCTCCAGGCGGTCCTCCCCCGTGCCTGCCGCGATGGCGATCTTCACCTGCGGCGCGGCCATCTGGCCGACGAGCGCCATAAGCCCCTCCGCCAGCCGGCGGCTGTGCGAGACCAGGACGATTCCGATCATGTGCGCAGGATGGGATTACTCCCCGGCGAGAGCCTTGACCAGCTCCCGGCAGAAATCGGGGATGTCAGCCACCACCCGGCCCCAGACGATCTGCCCATCCCGGAAGGCCGGCTCGTCCACAAAGGTCGCCCCCGCGTTGACCAGGTCGTCCTTGATGCCCAGGGACCCGGTCGCCCGGGATCCTTCGGCGATGATCCCCGCCGAGATCCCCACCAGGCCTGCATGGCAGATCAACCCCACGATCTTGCCCTGCTCGTGCACCCCGCGCACCAGGTTCTTGACCGCATCGTAGCGGCGCAGCTTATCCGGGGCCCAGCCGCCGGGGACCACGATGCAATCGAAGTCCTCCGGTTTGACGTTCCCCACCGCCACATCGCTGGTGGCGGGCAGCGCCACCTTGCCGTGCACGGTCTCTCCCGCCTTCAGGCCCAGGATCGTGACGATCGCTCCTTCCTCCCTGAGGCGCATGACCGTCACCCAGAACTCCAGGTCTTCATACCCCTCCGCCAGCAGAACTCCGATGCGCTTTCCCTTTAAAAGCATTTGGCTCAACCTTTCTCCTTCCGGATGCACCTCAACGCGCGGCCACGACAGCCAGCAGCCAGAGACCGTAAGCCGAGAAGACCAGTCCCAGCAGGACGAACGCCCAGTTGACGAACCGCAGCACGGAGCCATTGGGCCTCAGGTCCAGGATGATGCCGCGCAGCCCGATCAGGGAGTGCGTCAGCACCGTGAGCAGGAAGATGGCTTCCATGGCCAGGATCAGCCCGGATTTGTAATAGGCCACCACGTCACTGTAGGTCTGCAGGCCGCCAAGACTGCCGATATAGTGATTAACGATCAAATGCGTGAATGCAACGACCAGCAGGATGGGGCCTGTGATGATCTTGACCAGCCACAGGAAGGTGGTCTCGCCCTGTTTTGGAACAGAACCCGTCTCAAGCATGGCAGCCTCCTATGCGGTGAACATCTTCACGCCGAAGATCAGGATGGCGATCAGCCCGATGGCCATCGCGCCCAGGAACAGCTCGCGCTGGCGCGGCACGGCGATCCCGAAGCTGGTCAGCACCAGGCGCACGCCGTTCAGCCCGTGCAGGAGCACTGCCGCGACCACCAGCAGCTCGCCGAGCTTGTACAGCACGCTTTGGGTCAGTTTCAGGAAGTTGTCATAGGAATCCGGCCCCTGCGCCAGGGTCCCCAGCACCAGCAGGTGGATGAAGAGGTACAGTGTGAGACCGAGGGCTGCCAGCCGGTTGATCATGAACCCCCAGTTGCTCAGCGAACGGCCGCGCGGGTCGAACCAGCGCACCGCCCGGATGAGGAAATTGGATTGTGCGTTCATTTCTGGGCCTCCACGGTTTTGCGCGGGTTGAACACGCTGCGGATCCGCTCCCCCACCACCTTGCGGCGCAGCTCCATGATCCGCCACCCCGGGTCCACGTTGGAGGGGCAGACCGCGGTGCATTCAAAGACGCTGTGGCACCTCCAGACCCCGTTGGCGCTGTCCACCAGGTCATACAGGGCGGGGTGGGCTTCCAATCCCGCCTGGTGCGCCCCGGCCAGCACCGCCGGGCCGAGATACTCGGGCGTGGAGCCAAAGACCGGGCAGGCGCTCATGCACAGGCCGCACTCGATGCAATCCGCAAGGCGCAGGAAATCCTCCTGCGGCGCAGCCGGGCCAGACGGGCGCATCTCCGGCTGGATGGCCTCCTGCCGGTCGGAGTGCACGGATTGGTGGCCCACTCCTTCCATGCGGCGGAAAAGCTCGCCCATGTCCACCACCAGGTCGCTGACCACGGGGAAGTTCCGCAGCGGCTCCACTTTCAGGGTCCCGCCGTTCGAGACCACCGAACGGACCGGCGTGATGCAGGTCAGTTTCTCGCGGTCGTTCACGCGCATCCCGCAGGCGCCGCAGGTCGAGTGATGGCAGGCATGCGCGTACACCAGGGTCCGGTCGTGGAAAGCCCAGGCCCGTTCCACCAGGTCGATCACGTTCTCATCAGGGTCCACGTCCATCCTGATCTCCTGGTAGTGCGGCTTCTCCCCCTCCTTCTGCCGGGAAAGCTTCAGTGTGATATTCCAGGTTTCAGCCATGTTTCATTCTCCCAGGCCCCTTCAGGCCGCGGCGTAGAACTGCCGGTACGAGACCAGGGGTGTCTCCTTGGTCTGGCAGGCGGCCTTGATGCCCAGCTTTTCGCAGACGGTATCGGCGGTCTTCTCCGCCATGGCGCGCAGGGTGGTCGCTTTCCCGCCGGTGATGGTGACAAAGCCGTCGATATTGTGCGTTTCCTTGTGGTCATAGCACTTGAAGGTGCGCGCGATGCTGCGCCCTGTCCCTCCGCCAATGAGTGGCCGGGAGGCCATATAGACGCCGCGCATCCTGGCCGAGGCCAGCACCGGCAGCAGTTCCGCGGCCTTTTCCAGCATCAGCTTCACCTGGTCCTCAATGATCGGGATGTAGTCCAGGTTTTCGGCGCTGAAGGAGGTCGTCCCGACCACCATCATGCGCCGCTGCGGCAGCACAATATCCCCGTCCGCAGGCGGGCACAGGCGGTTGATGGCCCGCTGCGCGGCGCGCTGGTCAAAGGCCACCATCACGCCCGGCGTGGGCTTGATGGGGACATCCGCCCCGGCCATGGCGGTGATCTCCCCGGCCCACGCGCCGGTGGCGTTGACCACGATATCGGCGTTCAGGTCGAACTCCCTGCCGGAGCTGCGGTCGAGCAGGCGCACGCCTGTGACCCCTCCTTTGCCATCCAGCAGGAGTTTTTGGACCGCATGGTACAGCAGGAATTTCGCGCCGTTCTTCTTCGCCGTGGCGGCAAAGGACATCGCCAGCCGCAGGGGATCGAAGGTCCCATCCGGGATGGTGAAGGCCGCCAGCAGCTTGGGGTTGAGGTTTGGCTCCAGCTTCAACGCCTGCGCCGGGGTGAGCTGTTCGAGGGGGATGTGGCAGGCCTCGCAGCCCGCAATGAATTCCTCCCCGTAGGCCAGGTCCGCTTCATTGATCGCGATGAACAGCCCTCCGTTGGGCTCGATCACCGCGGGGACGATCTTGCGCAGGATCAGGTTCTCGTCAATGCATTCCACGGCCGATTCCTGGTCCTTGACCGCATAGCGCCCGCCGCTGTGCAGCAGCCCGTGCGTGCGCCCCGAGGTGCCATTGGCGATGGGTCCGCGCTCGACCACGGTCACATCGAACCCGCGCAATGCCAGATCGTGGGCGGTGGCGGTGCCCGTGAATCCGGCTCCGATGATGATGGCATGTGGTTTGGTCATATTATGGCATTCCTGACGACCCGTTCACTGGCAGCTTCCCGCGCGCTCCGGCAGGCTGCAGGCGGGACACAAACAGACTTCATGAACAGGCCTGACATTTTCCGGGGTCAGCGCCTCCGCCGGCCCCGGCTTGAAGCCGGTCGCGCCGCACTGGCATGCGTACCAGCCAAAGGGCAGCCCCGCATAGGGACGGCCCGGGTTCAACAGGTCCACGCTCTCCACCGACATGCGCCAGCGGGCATTGGTGATCAGGCGGGCGGCTCCCGCCCGTCTCAGCCGGGCCGCAAAGGCCGCATAGCGGGTGGTATGGCGCATGAGCAGCACCCCGCAGGTGACCCCTTCCGGGAAGGGCTCGATCAGCGCATCTCCCTCCACCAGGGTCAGGTTCGCAGGGAGGTCCCGGCAGGCCTTCGCCAGGACGGCGGGGTTGATCTCCATGGCAAAGACATGTTCCACGCGCCTCGTCATCTGGCGCGCCAGGCGCAGGTCTCCGGCGCCAATATCCAGGACGACATCGGTGGGCCTCAGCTGCGCCAGCGCAAGATCATAGGTGGCCTGGTCGTAAGGCGCCCACCGGAGTTCCCAATCAGAGTGAAGCTGCAGGGCCGTCAAGATGCTCACCTGATGGGAGAGACCTCTATTTTCTTCCCAGCAGCCGGTTCAAAAGGATAAAACCGAAGAAGATCACCCAGATCGAGAGACCGAAACCCAGCCCCAGCAGGAGCGCCTCCCCCACCGGCTTGACCATCAGGGCCTGGTAGGTGGTCAGCGCGGCCATGGCGATGCTCAGGATCGCGATAATGATGACACCGTGACGGAAAGAGATCCAGGCATTGCTGGCGGGCTCCGGGGCGGGCTGCCCCTCAACCTTGTTCTTCTGCTTCTTCTTTTTGGCCATTCAGTGATCCAGGATAAGCGGATGGATTTTGCGAACAAGAGGGCGACGTCCTTTGGGAAGGTGCGCCGCCCTCTTGGGTCAGAATGGGGTGAGCGTGGCGGTGATGGATTTGAGTCGAACCCACCCCAGGGAGATCAGATTACTCGACCCACTCGAAGGTGCGGGTGACGGCTTTCTTCCAGCCCTTGTAGAGCTTCTCGCGCTCGCCCGCATCCATCTTGGGATCCCACTCGTGATCCTTGCCCCAGTTGGCGCGCAGATCCTCGACCTTGGACCAGAACCCGACGGCCAGGCCGGCCGCATAGGCCGCGCCCAGGGCGGTGGTCTCCGCCACGGTCGGGCGGATCACCGGCACGCCCAGGATGTCAGCCTGGAACTGCATGAGCAGGTCGTTGAAGACCATGCCGCCGTCCACCTTGAGGGCGGTCAGAGGCACACCCGAATCGGCGTTCATCGCATCCAGCACCTCGCGGGTCTGGTAGGCGGTGGCTTCGAGAGCCGCGCGGGCAATGTGGTTCTGGGTGATGTAGCGGGTCAGGCCCACGATGGCGCCGCGGGCATCGCTCTTCCAGTAGGGGGCGAACAGGCCGGAGAAGGCGGGCACAAAGTAGATGCCGCCGCTGTCGGGCACGGCCTTCGCATATTCCTCGACATGCTTGGAGAAATCGAACATCTTCAAGTTGTCGCGCAGCCACTGGATGAGGGCGCCGGTGATGGCGATGGAGCCTTCCAGCGCGTACACAGCGGGCTCTTTTCCGATCTTGTAGCCCAGCGTGGTGAGCAGGCCGTTCTTGGACTGCACGGGCTTGGTGCCGGTGTTCAGCAGCATGAAGCAGCCGGTGCCGTAGGTGTTCTTGGCTTCGCCGGGGCTGAAGCAGGTCTGCCCGAAGAGGG
>CAZSPX010000159.1:0-2086 GCA_964608885.1 uncultured Anaerolineaceae bacterium
CCGGATCAATCCCCGGGATGCGGGTGTATATCGCAGTAGAGCGAATCGGGGTGGCAGCCTACACATTCGAGCTGGAGAGTGGCGTGGGCAATGTTAAAGCGGCGCGCCAGCAGGTCACTGACCTGGGACTGGATGCCCTCACCCGAGCTGAGCGGCAGGTCGTCGGTCAGAATGTGGGCCGACATGGTGCGCAGCCCGCGGCTGATGCTCCAGACGTGCAGGTCATGCACACCCAGAACGCCGGGGATCTGAACGATCTCACCGACGAGGCGGGTCATATCCACATCGCGGGGGGTGGCCTCCAGCAGGATATCGACGGTCTCGCGCAGGATGCCCCAGGCGCTCCAGAGGATGAGCAGGCCGATGAGGAAGCTTACGGCCGGGTCGAGCCAGTTCCAGTCCGTAAAGAAAATGATGATACCGGCGATCACCGCGCCCACTGTGGAGAGGACATCGCCCATCAGATGGATGAATGCGGCGCGCAGGTTCAGGTCATGGTCGCTGCCCTTGCGGACGAGCAGGGCGGTCGCCAGGTTCACAACCAGGGCGATCAGGCCGATTCCCACGAGGATATCCGAGCGCACCTCGGGAGGGGACATCAGGCGGCGCCAGGCTTCGTAGAAGATGCCGAGCGAGATGACGACCAGCGTGGTGGAATTGACCAGCGCGGCCAGGATGCCAGCGCGGTGATAGCCGTAGGTCTGGCGCGAATTGGCCGGCTGCCCGGTGAGACGCATGGCGTACCAACTGATTCCGAGCGCCAGCACATCGGTCAGGTTGTGAGCGGCATCCGTGAGCAGCACAAGACTGTTGGAAAGAAACCCCGCAGCAGCCTCCACGACCACGAAGAGCAGGGTCAAGCCCAATGAAACGGCCAGCCGTGTGGTGGTCTTTCCGGCGATCTCCCCCAGATTAGAGTGCGATGTACGATCTGACATTGATTCAGCCATCCAATGTATGCTCGAGACCGAGCTGGTATAAACGTGCGACGTGGTCATCGTCGAGAGCATAGAAGACCTGGCGCCCCAGCTTGCGGGTGCGCACGAGGCGCATCTGACGCAGGCCCCGCAGTTGATGCGAAACAGCCGACTCGGACAGCTCCACGCGGGCAGCGATGTCCCCGACGCTGCATTCCCCGCCGAGCAGGGTGGAGATGATGCGCAGGCGATTGGGGTCGCTGAGAGCGGCGAAGAGGGCCGCCAGATGGGCGAAATCCTTTTGATTCGGACTGTTATTATATGAATAGTTGCTCATATATTCATAATTATCCCACCCAGTCGGAATTCCGTCAAGTAGTGGTATCCCCTACTGGATTAACCCTGCAAGTACGTTTTTCACCTGGTAGTACCCCGCATCTTTGAATCCAAGGATTCTCTCGGCGCTAACAGGTCAGTTGTCATTGCTAGCAAGGCAAACGGAGCGAGGCTCGACGAAGCAATTTTTCATCGACTACCCGGTCTTAAGGAAGATTGCCACGTCGGCATCCGACCTCTTCGAGGCCGGATAACCTCCTCGCAATGACATGTTACTGGAAATACCCAAGGGCGAGGCGGAGGCGCTCTTCCACCTCTTTGGGCGCATCCTTGGGGATGGACTGAATGGCGGCCTGGGCCTCCACCACCGAATAGCCCAGGGCGGTGAGAGCAGCCAGCACCTCGCTGTCATAATCGGCCATGGCAGCCACACCCGCCAGCGCCTCGGCAGGCTTGAGCTTGTCCTTGAGGTGCAGGGCGATCTTCTGGGCGGTCTTCTTCCCGACGCCAGGGACGCGGCTGAGCAGGTCGGCCTCCTCGGCGAAGACGGCGCGCTGCACGGCATCCAGGGTCATGCTGGAGAGCACCGAGAGCGCCACTTTTGGGCCAACGCCATCCACACCCAGCAGAAGGTTGAACAATTCGCGATCAGCCTGGGATTCAAAACCATAGAGCGTCAGGGCATCCTCGCGCACCACGAGGTGGGTATAGAGGAAGGCGATCTCGCCGGTCTTCAGCCGCCCGCGCAGGGGGGAGGGGGCAAAGACGCGCAGCCCCACCCCTCCCACCTCCAGAATGAGGGCATTGTCTTCGATCTGGGTGATCTCACCGCG
>CAZSPX010000159.1:2186-4422 GCA_964608885.1 uncultured Anaerolineaceae bacterium
GCGATGGCGAGGGCGTCAGCGGCGTCGTCGGGTTTGGGGATGGAGGGCAGAGCCAGCAGGGCGCGCACCATCTCCTGCACCTGGCGCTTCTCCGCGGAGCCGTAACCCGCGACGGCCTGCTTGACCTCGTTGGGAGTGTACTCGAAGGTCTCGATGCGTTTCTGCTGCAGAGCCAGCATGACCACGCCGCGAGCCTGTCCCACGGCGATGGCGGTGCTGACGTTGCGCTGGAAAAACAGCTTCTCGACGGCGGCCGTTTCCGGCAGGTGACGCTCGAGGAGACCGCAGAGGGCATCGTAGAGCATCTCCAAACGCTCAGAAGGGGAGGATTCTTTGGGGGTGGTGATGACTCCGAAATCCACCGCGACCAGGCTCCCGTCCGGTTGGAGGCGGACGAGCCCGTAGCCGGTGGTGGCGGTCCCGGGATCAATGCCGAGGGCGAGGGTCATGGTTAAAAAACAACAGCGGATCGCTCCGCTGCTGGGATGGGATCAGGCGGCTTCGAGGGCGGCCAGGGCCTCATCCGAGACCCGCACATTGTGATAGACGTCCTGCACGTCATCCAGATCTTCGATGGACTCGATCATTTTCAGGACGGAGAGCGTGTCCTCGGTGCTGAGATCGATCTCCTGCTTGGGGATCATGCGCAGCCCGGCCTCCTCCGGCTGGACATGCGCCTGGTGGAGGGCATCGGCGAGGGTCTTGAAGGATTCGACGGGGCCAAAGATCTCGACCTCATCGCCGCCATCCACCACATCATCAGCGCCGGCCACCACAGCCAGCTCGAAGGCCCGGTCAAAGGACATGGCAGAGCTGGGGAAGGCGAAATAGGATTTGCGGTCGAACTGCCAGCCCACGGCGCCGGCTTCGGCCATGTTGCCGCCGGACTTGCTGAAGGCATGGCGCAGGTCGGCCACGGTGCGATTGCGATTGTCGGTCACGCAGGTGACCATGAGGGCCGAACCGTGGGGGCCATACCCTTCCAGGGTGAGCTCCTCAAAGACAGCCGCGTCCTTGTCTTCACCGGCGCCGCGGCGGATGGCGCGCTCGATGTTGTCCTTGGGCATGTTGACGCCCCGGGCCTTGTCAACTGCCAGGCGCAGGCGGAAGTTCGAATCGGGGTCGCTGCCCCCGTCGCGGGCGGCCATGACCAGCTCACGGGTGACGCGTGTGAAGATCGCGCCGCGCTTGGCATCGGCTGCGCCCTTTTTGCGCTTGATGGTTGACCATTTGGAATGACCGGACATACCGTTCTCCTTCAATCCACTTGCGTGGGGAATTCCTTAATTTGCCGGACGATTATACCATCAGACAAAGAAGCCCACGCCGAGAGCACGCGGCCCGGAGTGGACCACGATGGCGGGCGGAAGCTGGTAGACGGGGATCTCCGAAAGCGACAGCCGGGACTTCAATTCACCGGCAATGGCGCGGGCCTCATCCTCCGCTTCCACCTGGAGCACGCTGAGCCAGGGCCGCTCCACGCCCCGGCACTGTTCCACGGCGATCTCCACCAGGCGCGCCGTGGCGCGCTTTTTGGTGCGCTGCTGCTCAAAGGGCTCAACCTGCCCATCCTTGACCTGCAGGATGGGCTTGATCTCGAGCAGTTCCGCCAGCAGGCGTTTGGCGCCGCCAATGCGCCCACCGCGGGCAAGATATTCCAGGGTGTCCACCAAAAAGTAGATGCGCCCGCACGGGATCATGGCATTCAAGCGGTCCACGATCTGGTCAGCAGTCGCGCCGGAGGAGGCCATCTCATGCGCAGCGAGGACCATCGAGCCCAGGTTGCAGGAGACGGTGAAGGTATCCACGATGTGGATGTCGGCATCAGGGAAATTCCGGGCGGCGGTCTGTGCGGAGCGAACGGTGCCGCTGGCCTTGCTGGTGGGGGCAACAACGACCACCGATTCGCCGCGCTCGGCGGCGGCCGCGAAGATGGGATCGTACAGGGTGGGCTCAGGCGCGGAGGTCTTGGGAAGGCCGGAGGTCTCTTTCAGCTTGCGGAGAAAGGTGGGAGTGTCCAGCTCGTTGTCGTGATAGGACTCCTCGCCGAACATGACGACCTGCGGGATGAGCGGAATGCCGCGCTGCTGGAGCATCTCCTGCGGCAACCCGCAGGTGGTATCGGCAACGATTTTGACCATTGAGCTCTCCGTGGGTGAGTTTGATCTATTGTACGATGAGCGGGGTCATATCGGCTATGTGTGTTTTGTCCCAATCTTCACGACCGCCGCAGGGT
>CAZSPX010000159.1:4522-7702 GCA_964608885.1 uncultured Anaerolineaceae bacterium
ACGGTACAGATCAGGAGGATGGCGGTCTTCAGGTCCACGGCGTCGGCGATCACACCGGTGATGATGGGGGCGAAGGCTGCCCCGGCGTTCTCCACGAAGTACTCGACCGCCTGCGCCGTGGAGCGCACCTCGGGGACGGTCACATCATAGACGGTGGCGATCACGTTGGCCGAGGAGAGCGGCATGAAGAGGGCGGTCAGGCACATAAAGATGAAGAACTGCGTGCGGGCCTCAATAGGAGTGGTGATGGCCAATGCCATAAAGACCGCCCCCAGCAGGACGCCCGCACTCGAGACCAGGATGCGGCCCTTGCGAGTGCGCTTGAAGAACATGTCGCCCAGCGCGCCGCCCACGAAATAGCCTGCCGCCAGGATCAGGATGACCGGGGCCATGGTCGCCAGGATGCTGCCGCCATCATAGCCTCGCTCCTTTTCCAGATAGGCGAAGAAGAAAAAGGTGATGACGTTCCAGGGGAAGACACCGGCAAACCCCTGCAGGAAGACAAACCACATGGTGCGTTTCTTGAAGATCTCGCGGGCCTCCTTCCAGGAGAAGTGGAAAGTCGCCATCTCGGCCATGTTCTCGAACTCGGGCTCAGCCTTGCCGCGCGGCATCTCCTTGACGCCGAAATAGATCAGCACCGCGACGACGAGACCCAGCGAGCCGGTGATGTAGAAGACCGAGCGCCAGCCGCCGATCATAGGCGCGACGATCAGGGCCAGGATCATGCCGATCAGGTATCCGAGGGGCTGCGCGAGCTGGAGAATGCCGTAGATCTTGCCGCGCAGGCTGGGGCCGAAATAGTCGGCGATGAGGGTATAGAGGCCAGGATAGGAGGAGTCGTCAATGCCGGTGGAGGCGCGGGTGGTCAGGAAGCCGCCAAAGGTGCGCACGATGGCATTCATCCAGGTGGTGGCGCCCCAGATCAACGAGGCCAGCGCGAGCAGTCTGGCGCGCGCGTAGCGGTCATACAGGTAGCCCCAGATCGGATAGAGGACGGTGGCGACGATGAGGGCGCCGGAATTGACGAGGCCCCACTGCTGATTATTGATGTGGAAGGTCTCACTGATGGGGACCTGCAGGGAGCCGATCATCAGCTTGTCAGTCTGGTGCAGGAGCATGAAGAAGAAAAAGACAACGACCACGAACCAGCGGTAGCGCGAGCTTTGAGGAGTCATGCAGACCTCGTTGGGTGGGATGGGCTGAGTCTACATTAGATAAAGAGAGGCGTCAACGCGAAACATGGAGAATATTAAAAAGAACACGAAGGATACGAAAAGGGGGCGGAGGACATGATCCATCATCGCCAAACACTCACAGGAAAGCTGGCTCGCCACCTGCCGGACCACAATGACCTGCGAAGTTCATCCCATTTTCATCTGGCGGGGAGAAAATGGGATAAATATCAGATAAAGATGGTGATATTTGGTAATTTTCCTGGCAAGCGAGCCGGCCTATTGTTGTAGCGGTCAAACCACCCAATAAATACAAGGAGAAAAATGAAAAAATTGTCGAAGATCCTGGCCCTGGTATTGAGCTTCGCGTTCCTGCTCACCGCCTGCGGCGGAGGCGGGGCCACCATCAATGTCACCATCACCGATTTTGCCTACAGCCCCAATACGTTCACTGTCCCGGCGGGCGCGAAGGTCACTCTGCACGCCACCAACAAGGGAGCGGTCGAGCATGAGTTCGCCATCATGAAGCTGGGGACCTCCGTCGCTCCGCCGTTCGGCGACAAGGATGAGGGAAATATTTACTGGGAACTGGATGAGATCCAAGCCGGGAGCACCAAGAGCGACACTTTCACCGCCCCCACCGAGCCCGGCACGTATGAGATCGTCTGCGGCCTGCCGAATCACATTGAGCAGGGCATGGTCGGCCAACTGGTTGTGAAATAGGTAATCGATTCCCGGGGGCTATTGATCTCGCCCAACGCGGGCAGCACCCGCCATAAGAGGAAAACCGCCGGCTGCTTGCTACAAAACCGGCAGTCGTTTTTCCACGCTATTGCCAAGGACCGCTACCCCAGGTCTTCATCCCCCTGCCCTTCGGAGATGATCTGCCGGGCGAGGGACTGGAGGGCCGGGATATCCTCGGAGGTCTTGCTGGTGAGCCAGTACTGCTCCAGCAGCTCCAGGGGGCTGAGACTGCTGACGACCTGACCTTCAGGAAGGCGGACGCGGGCTTCGATATGCGGGCGCTTCACGAGGTGGAACTCGAAGGCCTCCTCGGCGTGCTTGCGGAGGGCGATCTCGTCGATGAGCGTATCCCACTCGCGGGGATAATCCACGATCAGGCGGACGACCGCGTCCTTCATCTGCCCGGGGTCGGGGAGGGCGGAGAGGAGCGCTGCGGTCACCTCCTGGTCAGAGGTCAGGGTGAGGCGCCCTTCCAGGAAGGGGCGCACCCCGGTCAACTGACGCCACTCGACCTGCGTGGAGCCGCGTCCCACCTCGGCAACGATGTAGAACTTGTTATCGTATGCCTCGCCGAAGTCCACACGCTCGATCGAGCCGGGGTAAATGGCGGGCGGGTACATGCCCTTGTTGACATCCTGCGGCTTATGGATGTGCCCCAGCGCCACGTAATCGAGCCTCGCATCCCGCACCAACGAGGTTGGCAGGACGAGGTCCGCGCCGAGCATGACCATACGCTCGCCGCCGTAGGTGGCGCCTTCGACCGAGGCGTGGGCCGTCAAGATGGTGGGCAGGGAGGGATCAGCCCGCCCGAGCATCGACTCGACCACATCCGAGATGCGGGCCTCGATGTTCGCGAAGACCTCCTCGGGAGCCTCGGCGCTCTGCTCCAGGGCGGCCATTATCCCGGACCGGGAGACCCAGGGCATGGCAATAACCTGTACGGGCAGGTCCCAGAGATCAGCGGGGCCGAGGAATTCGGGGCGGTCGAGGACGCGCACGAAGGGAACCTGGAGGGTGGAGAACTCCTGAATGGCATGGGCGCGCCCGGCAGCGGGCGAGAGGTCGTGGTTACCCACCAGGAGCAGGGTGGGAATACGGGCCCGGGAAAGGCGCATGATGCGGCGGCCCCACTCGCGCTGGAAGGTGGGGGCGGGGAGACGGTCCTTGTAGGCGTCGCCCGCAAAGATGACGAGGTCCACCCGCTCACCGATGGCGGCATCCACAATGGTAGCCAGGGATTTGAGGAAATCGAGGACGCGCA
>CAZSPX010000160.1:0-7662 GCA_964608885.1 uncultured Anaerolineaceae bacterium
ATTTCATTCCCCCTCACCGGTAGAGTAAGAACCTGGTCAGGTGGACAGGGAGGTGAAAGACCTGCCCCGGTTGTCTCATTCTCTGCTCGAGGGGGATTATTACAGCAGGAGAGCCTCCAAATTCAATGCAAGCCAGAGACTGTAAGCGGGTATGATCCAATCCATGAAGGATCGCACCCATATTGCGAAGACGGCTGAAGCGCTGGCCTTCGAGACCCTGTTCCTGGAGCAGTGGCCGCGCATTCACCGGCTGCTGTGCGGGCTGGTCGGAGACCCGGCGGAGGCCGAGGACCTGGCACTGGAAGCCTTCCTACGGCTGTACCGGCGCTACCCGCCTGCGGAGCCGGGATTCAATCCGGCGGGCTGGCTGCACCGCGTAGCTGTCAACCTCGGGCTGCAATCCATCCGCGGCCATCGGCGCCGGGAGCGGTATGAAGCAGAGGCCGGGAAGTGGGCCCTGGAGCAGGCACCCGAGACCCGTCCCGCCGAGCTGTTCGCGCAGAAGGAAGAACGCCAGTTGGCGCGGCAGGCGCTGGCCGGGATGAAGGAAGGGCAGGCGCGGCTGCTGGTCTTACGCCATTCGGGCCTGGCCTACAAGGAGATCGCGGAGGCACTGGGGCTGTCCCCGGCCTCGATCGGGCCGCTGCTGCTGCGGGCCGAGCGGAAATTCGAGAGGCGCTATCGTCAACTGGCGAAGGAGGAAGCGTGAAGAGACACTTGAATGAAGGCGAACTGCGCCTCGCTCTGGACGGTGAAGCGGGAGCGGAGGCCCGGCAGCATTTGGAAACCTGTCCGGCTTGCAGGGAAGCGCTGGAACAGATGAGGGCGCAGGCTGCGCGCACCGCACAGCGGCTGGGGTTCCTGGCCGGGGAAAAAGACGCTCCCTCGTCCTCGGCGCAGGCTGCCTGGAGCCGCTTCAACGAACGATCGACCCACAGAAAGGAAGATTCCATGTTAAAGAAATGGTTCGCGTTTCCGGCGGTCCGCTTTATTAGCGCGGCCGTGCTGATCCTCGCGCTGGTGCTGGCCTTCCCGGGGACGCGCGCCCTGGCGGGGGAGCTGCTCAACTTGTTCCGCGTGCAGCAGGTGACGGTCATCCCGGTGGATTTCACCGGCCTCGAACAGCTCACCGGCGACAACGCCCTCGGCAGCCAGTTCACACAGCTGATATCCCAGTCGATGGAAATGACCCAGAAACCCAGCGACCCCGTGGAAGCGGCCAGCGCGCAGGAGGCCAGCCAGCTGGCAGGCTTTGAGCTGCGGCTGCCCGAAGGCCGTGAGCCTTCCCAGATCGTGGTGACCGGGCCGGCGGCCTTCAACTTCGTCGTGGACCGCTCCCGGGCACAGGCCCTGCTGGATGAGGCGGGGAGGAGCGACCTGGTCCTGCCGGAGGCCGTGGACGGGGCGCGCATCTCGGTCAAGGTGCCGGCCGCGGTGAGCGTGGGCTATGGAACCTGCCCCAAACCGGTCATCGGGGAGGCGGAGCAGAGAGCCTCCGAGATCCCCGGACGGCGCTTTCCGGATTGTGTTATTCTTGCCCAGATCCCCAGCCCCAGCGTGGACGCACCCGCGGACGTGAATGTGGCAGAGATGGCCCGCCTGGGTCTCGAATTCACCGGCATGAGCCCGGCGGAGGCGCAGGCTTTCACCGACAGCGTGGATTGGGCATCCACCCTGGTGATCCCGATCCCGAAGAACGCGGCCATCTACCAGCAGGTGGAGGTGGACGGCGTGACGGGCACCTTGATCCAGCGGCCGGCGGATGACGCTCCACAGTATGCATTGCTGTGGGTCAAGAACGGGATCGTGTACGCGATCAGCGGGCTGGGAACCAACACCCAGCAGGCCATCGACATGGCCAACTCGCTGCCGTAAGGAGTCCATGACCGGCGCAGCCATCCAGACGGAAAACCTGAGAAAAGTCTTCGGCGCACGAGCCGCCGTAAAGGGCCTCACCCTGCGAGTGGAGCAGGGTGAGGTGTTCGGTTTCCTGGGGCCGAACGGGGCGGGCAAGACCACCTCGATCAAGATGCTGCTGGGGCTGGTGCTGCCGACTTCCGGGACGGCCTCCCTGCTGGGCGCTCCGCTTGGAGATCGCGAGATATTGCGCCGGGTGGGTTTCCTGCCGGAGCATTTCCGCTTCCAGGAATGGCTGACGGCGCGCGAGTTTCTACGCTTCCACGGCGAGCTGCTGGGGATGGAGAAAGCCGGCCTGAAGAGCAGGCTGGAAGAGCTTCTGGAGAGGGTGGGCCTGCTGGATTTTGGCGACAGCCTGTTGAAGACCTTCTCCAAGGGGATGCTCCAGCGGATCGGGCTGGCGCAGGCACTGCTCAACCGCCCGGCGCTGGTCTTCCTGGATGAGCCCACCTCGGGCCTCGACCCGGTGGGACGACGGCTGGTGCGCGACATCATCCGCGAGCTGCGGGAAGCCGGGACGAGCGTCTTTCTCAATTCACACCTGCTGAGCGAGATCGAGGTGACCTGCGACCGCGTAGCCTTCATCCGGCATGGAGAGGTGATCCGGGTGCTGGAGCTTGCCTCGCTTGACCAGAGCCTGCCGGTGGTGACGGTGCGCGCCGCCGGACTGACCTCCGAGGTCATCGCGGGGTTGGGACGCTGGTCGGAGAACGTCCAGGCTGCGAACGGGACGCTCACCATGGCGGTCCACGGCGAGGCTGACCTGCCCGAGATCAACCGTTACCTGGTGTCGCAGGGCGTGGACGTGTTCGCCCTCACGCCCGGGCGCACCTCGCTGGAGGAGATCTTCATCGAGACGGTGGGGAAGGACGGCGGCCTGTGAGGAATATCCGCATCCTGGCGCGCATGACCTTTCAAGAGGCCATCCGGCGGCGTATTGTCCTGACGGCACTGGTGCTCGGGGCGGCCTTCCTGGTGATCTTCTCCATCGGGTTTCACCTGATCCTCGCCAATGCACGTCTTGGGGAGATCGGCAGCCCGGGGGCCAGGCTGGCAAAGACCGAGCTGACCAACTTCCTGGCGCTGGCGGGCCTGTATGCCATCACATTCCTCTCGGTGGCGATGGGCGCGCTGCTGGGCGCAGACACGCTGGCAGGAGAGATCAATTCGGGGACCATCCAAACGGTCGTGACCAAACCCATCCGCCGCTCGGATGTGGTCTTTGGCAAATGGCTGGGCTTTGCGACCCTGCTGGGATTGTATGCCTTGCTGATGTCGGGCGGCACGGTGCTGAGCGTGTGGCTGCAGGCGGGATACACCCTGCCTCACCTGGGGGCGGGCCTGCTCCTGATCTACCTGGAATCGGTATTGATCATGACCATCTCGCTGGCCTGTTCCAGCGCCATGCCGGCGCTTGCGACAGGCGGGGTGGTGTTCGGATTGTACGGCCTGTCCTTCATCGGCGGGTGGATCGAGCAGTTCGGGTCGCTGCTGCACAACTCCACGGCGATCCAGGTGGGCATCATCACCAGCCTGATCATCCCCAGCGAGGCGCTGTGGCGAAGGGCCTCCTTTGAAATGCAAACGCCTCTCTCGGGGGCGCTGGGAATGTCACCTTTCGGGACGATCTCGGTTCCGAGCGTGCTGATGATCGCCTACGCGGTCCTGTATCTTTTCGGGGCGCTGGCCCTGGCGGTGAGCAACTTCCGGAGGCGCGACCTTTGATGGGGTCGGGTTACCCTGTTTGAAACCGAGCCCCCATGGAGAACTCCGCGGGGGCCTGCTTTTGGATCTACGGCCCCTGTTCTTCAGGAGGCAGGTGCCCTACAAAGCTGCGGTAGAGCAGGAGATCATAGAGGATCTTGATCGCCCCTGACAGGAAAAAAGGGAGGTTGAGAAGCGCAGGAGAAGCCAGGAAGATGCCTGTGAGGGTGGGGGAAAGGGCGGCGCCCACCGAGCGCGCGATCGTGGTGACGCCTGCCGCGGCAGAACGCTCCTCCGGGGCGACGACGCCCATCGTATAAGACTGGCGCGTGGGCACATCCATCTGGGAAATGCTGAACCGGAGCAAAAGGACCGCGATGGCCAGCGGGAGCGTAGGCATCAGCGGGACCAGCATCAACAGGAGGTTGGAGGGAATATGGGTGAAGACCATTGTGTTGATGAGGCCGAAGCGAGCGGCCAGCCTCACCGCCAGCAGGGCAGAGACCCCGGCGAGGAGATTGGCCCCGAAGAAGATCGAGCCGATCACGCCTGCATCCACGCCGAAGCGGACATGGAACCAGTAGGCAACCATTGCCTGGACGAGCAGACCGCCTGCAAAGGCATCCAGGGCGAACAGGGAGCTCAGCCTGAGCACAACGGCCCGTGAATGAGAAAGGCCGAGCAACCGGCGGGTGGAGACTGTTGCGGCCTGCATGCCCGCTTCCACGCGGCCCGAGAGCAAGAGAAACAGGATCACCAGGAGGAAGCCGCCGAGCGCATAGATCGCCAGGATGAAGCGATAGGCATCCAGGGACAGCCAGCCGGCAGCGACCAGGAAGTGAGTCAACCAGCCTCCGGTGAGGGCGCCTGTGGCGGTCGCCAGGGAGCCGGCCAGGCTGTACCAGGCAAAGGCCTGGGTGCGCTCCCGGTCAGGGAGAAGCTGCGACAGCGCGGCCTGCTCGATGGACAGGAATGGGCCGATCTCGTTGCCCGTCGGGCTGATCACCCCAACGATCGCGGCCGCCATCAAGACCAGCGGGTCGCGAGTGAAAATGAAGACCAGGCCCGCAACGATCATCAGAAGGGCGCCCGCGACCAGGGTGCGCTTGCGTCCAAAACGGTCGGCGGAGGTCGTAAGCCAGAGGGTGATCCCGGCGTCGCCTGCGAGCGTCAGGGTAAAAAGCACGCCGATCCGTTTTTCATCCAGGCCGACCTGTACAAGGTACAGGGCCAGCACAACGGAAAGGGACCCATAGCAGAAGAGCCGGAGGATGCGGGTGGAAAAAAGGATGGAGGCGTCCCTGTCCAGGCGCATGGCTGCACCTCCACCGGAGCGTATCATTGACCTGCGGCGGCCTGAAGCCGGCACCAGGCATAGAGGGCATCATAGACCTCGAACTGGTGCTGCAGGTTCTCCATGTCTTCGGGGAAACGGAGGCTGTAGCCGCTGGCAATCGCCTCCAGCCCGCGGGCGATGGGGTCCGTGTCGATATCCGCCCCCACATCCGCGGCATGGACGATCTTCGCCAGGCGCAGGAGACCGGGCTCCTTAAGGTCATATTTCAGGAGGATGGATTCAAAGGAACAGCGCCCATCCTGGTGACCCAGCTCCGCGCCGGGTGTGTCAAAGGGGATGGCCCCCGTCTCCTCCACCATCCGCTCCACCTGATTTTTGGGAACGAAGAGGAACTCAGCCTCGCTATCGATAAAACGGGTGATCAACCAGGGGCAGGCGACTCGGTCCACGTGGACATGGGAACGGGTGATCCATTTCATGGCTCTCTCCTTTGTGACCTAAGTCTGTGAGTGTATCCCCTGCCGGGGCGGACGGCAAGACCTGGAGCGGCTGAGGTTGACCTGCTTAATGGAGCACTGCAGGGAGACGCCCGGCCCAGAGGCGGATGGCCGTCCAATCGCGGTGGTCACCCTCTTTCCAGACCCCGAAGGCGACACTGATACGGAAGCCCAGCCGGTCACGCCAGGAGGAGATCTTATTGATATCCAGAACCCCGGCGAACAATCCCTCGCTTACCGGCTTTGCCAGCGCCCGCACCGGCTGCAGCCAGTCCGAGACGCCCTGGTGGTACTTCTCCGCGTTGGGCATGGCCAGCGTCATGCAAACAAGAAAAGCCGCGAAGGGCATCCTGTTCAGTTCCGTGCGATGTGCCCTGACGAAATCCACGGCTTCGGGCAGCCACTGGCGGTCACGGATGGCGCTCCCGGCCACGACGGCCTGATAGGCCGACAGGTCATTCACTGCCTGCATTGGCAGGACATCCACCCGCGCGCCACTTTCCGCGAGGGTTTTGCCGATGGCTTCGGCCACCCCGGCGGTGGAACCAAGGCGGCTTGCATAGGTAACAAGGATCTTTTTGTCCGTCACGAGGCATCTCCTGATATGATCTTGATCGCGGGTCGTGTCAGACCCGCGCTTGATAGAATAGCCATCTCCCGACCGCCTCTTCGAGGAGCACGAGCAGGAAAGCGAACCCGGGTTCCCACCAGGAGACCAACCCGGGCACAAGGAAAACAAAGACGACCGCCAGCATGCCTCCCAACAACAGGCCCTGCCACAGCCGGAAAGCACCGGGCTGCGCAGGCGGCCTTCCGGCCAGCAAACCCCGGATGGAAAGCATCAGGAGGACGGCCACCCCGATCGCGCTCCAGTGACCTGCCGGGATCTGGATCCCTGTCCAGGCTGATTCAAGGTCCAGGATGGCGGCCATGAGCAGCCCGCCCAGCAGCAGGGCGCTTAGCAGGAAGCTGACCTCCGTGCGCCAGGTGTTCCAGGCAGGAACGGCGCGCAGGTGATATACGCGCGCCATGCTGTAGAGCAAGGCGGCTCCCAAAAACGCCGTGAGCCAGCCTGCCCAGGCAGGGACGTACCCCTGGCTGAAACTCAGACCCATGCATAGCAGCCAGGCCGCGCCGAACAACAGAGCGAGCAGAATCTCGCGGCTCAACCAGGATTTCTTCAGATGGAAAGGGGCGCGCCAGGCGTTCCGCTTCGCGCCCAGGTGCGCGAAGGAGGCGGTCATCCCCAGCGCCAGGAAGAGACCGGTCAAGGCAAGAGGGATCCGGCGGAGCGGGGAGGCATCGTACTGGACCAGGCTCCAAAAAGTGGGGAACATCCAGAGCATCCACCAGAACCCGCCGACCGCCATCTGCGCCAGAAGGGTGAAGAGGACCAGCGGCAGTTCCTCCCTCCCTGTGCGCCAGTGCGGCGTGACTTCTTCCATGTTGGCGGCGGTCTTTTCAACCGGGAGGCTCATGGCCGGGTGCGGCTTGATCGCCAGATGCGGCTCGGTGCGTGAGAATTTCGGGAGGGGGAAGGGGTGCTCACGGGCCGGGGCCTGCCAGAGGGCGAGGCTGCCGGAGGGAAGACCCGTCCCGAAGTCCAGAGCGCGCAGGGGGCAGGCGGCTGTACAGGCGGGCGGAAGGCCGGCGTCGAGGTCATCGAAGCAGAAATTGCACTTGCCCATCGTGCCTGCGCCGGGATCATACTGGGGCGCACCGTACGGACAAGCCCAGGCGCAATAGCCGCAGCCCATGCATTTGGAGGAATCCAGCAGGACGATGCCATCCGGGCGGACATGGTAGGCATCCACCGGGCACACACCGGCGCACTTGGGGTACCCGCAGTGGTTGCAGGCAACCGAGAGGTTGTAGGCGAAGACGGTGTTCGTCCAGGCCGGGCCGGACTGAACCCAGCCGCCCCCGGATACCTCATAGACCCGCCGCCAGAGCACCCCCGGGGGCAGGTTGTTCTTGTCCTTGCAGGCGGCCTGGCATGCCTTGCAGCCAGTGCAGGAACTTGAATCAAAGTAGAAGGCGTACGGGCCGCTCACGGGCTCCCGGCCTTTTCCACCTGCACCATGAGGGTATGCTGGGCGGTGCCGAAGGCAAAGGGCGTCCAGCGGTGGGAGGTCAGCACGTTAATGCAGCCGCCCGTGTCGGTCCCATCCGGGGCAGGCTCGTACCATGCACCCTGGGGAATATCGACAACGCCCGGAAGGATGCGCGGCGTGAGGCGGCAGATCA
>CAZSPX010000161.1:0-7569 GCA_964608885.1 uncultured Anaerolineaceae bacterium
AGAAGGAGCGTGAGGTCAGCCGCGCGGAGGTGACCCGCATGCTGCAGAACCACTTCCGCCCCGAATTCCTCAACCGCATCGATGAGATCGTGGTCTTCCACCCCCTGCGCAAGGAGCATCTTGCGGATATCGTGGGCATCCAATTACGTCGCGTAGAGCGCCTGCTGGCCGATCGCGGATTGCGGCTGGAAGTCACCGGACCGGCCCGCGAGTATCTGGCTGAGACGGGCTACGACCCGACCTTTGGAGCGCGGCCCCTCAAACGCGCCATCCAGCGCGAGCTGCAGGACCCCCTGGCGCTGGGGATCCTTGCCGGCGACTTCAAGGAAGGGGATACCGTGGTCGTGGATCGCGGGCCGGAGGGCCTGGTTTTCCATACCTCCGCCCCGGTCATCGAGGGCCAGGTGGTCTCCTGAACCCGACCGCCCCCGGGCAACGGAAATCGGTACAGCTGCCGTGCAAAAGGCAGCCAATCCTATGCTAAAATGTTCATACATGTGACCGCCCGGCATGCCGGAGAAGTCCAGCCGGGCGGGTCACGGGGCAGGGAGGGTGCAGCGGGGATTTTTTTCGTTTGCAGGCGTTAGGAGATGGCAGAGAACCAGGTACAGGTCCGCGTTTACGAAGATTCCAACTTCGGGAAATCCGAAAGGCGCTTCTATGAAGACCGCCTGAAGTCTGGCCGCGTCACGACCGCGGGCGGACTCGTGGTGGACCTGGCGGTGGTGGCCGATGGCATCGGAGGGGAGAACGCCGGTGAGCGGGCCGCTGAAATGACCATTGATGAGGTCTTCGAGTGCGTCAGGACCTCCATCGAAAACGACCTGCCCTTCATCCTCCAAAATGCCGTGGAAATGGCCAACGCCAAGGTCTATCGGGAGGCCCAGGAGGAGCGCCATAAGCAGGATATGGGGTCCACCGTCGTTGTGGCGGCGGTCCACGAAGGCCGGCTGTATGTCGCCAACGTGGGAGACAGCCGGGCGTACCTGCTGCGCGGCCACAAGCTCCGCCAGCTGACCTGGGATCATACCTGGGGGAATGAGATGGTTCGCCAGGGCGAGCTCAGCGCGGAGGAAGCCGAGCGGAACATCCGCCGGGATGAGCTGATGCGCTCGATCGGATATGAGCCCCAGGTCATGGTGGACATGGGCCTGTATATGGATGCACATCTCAGCGAGGCGCAGGCCCGCCAGCACCAGGGGCTGCCCCTGCAGCCCGGTGACCGTGTGCTGCTCTGCACGGACGGCCTGTTCAAGGCCCGCCGCGGCGGGGAAGGCCATTACGTGGAGCCGAAGGAGATCATCGAGATCCTTTCGGAGGCACAGGGCAGCGACACAGCCCGGCTGCTGGTGGACAAGGCCCTTGAGCGCAAGACCGATGACAACGTCTCCGTGATCGTCATGGAGGTGCCGGGGCGCGTGCCCTTCCACCTGCCCAGGACGGCCCGGGCGGTTTTCCTCGGCTTCCTGGGGGTCGGCTTGATCGGGTTGGCCTTCTTCGCCCCAAGACTCCAGAAGCCGCCCGCCGCCCCCACCCTGCCCCCCATCGAGATCAGTCAAGACCAGGCTTACATTTCTCAGATCAAGGACACCGAGCTGGAATTCGTCCCCACCGGTGATGAGCCGCACCTCGTCACCGGCGGAGAGTTCATTGATTTCGTCCCTGGCACGGTCCTGAAGACCAGCCCGAGTGAGAACGGCTATGTCTTCGTCGGTCTTCCGGGCCGCGCCGAGTTGTTCCTTGCGGCGGGAAGCGAGATCCAACTGGTATCCTCCGACCGCACCGGTGTGGTCCTACAACTGCAGGCCGGGCGGGCCGTCATCAACCTGCGGGATGACTTCCCGGCGGACCGCAGGCTCACGGTCTATTCGCCTTCCTGGGCCAGGACCTGGGTCAGCAGCTCCACCATGTGCCTGTGGTATGAGCCGCAAACCGACCTGTTCACCATGAACTGCGTGGCCGACCGCTGCGGATACGACGATTCGCAGGAGAAGCTGGTCGAGGCGGGGTATCACGTCCAGTTCAACGGGCCTCAACTCAGCTCCGTGGACCTTGGCCTGGAACCTGAGATGTGCCAGTTCGTGCCCGGTCTGGTCCCCACATCCACGCCCACTGTGACGCCCAGCGCCACCGCCACACAGCGCAGGATCTCGCAGAGCAAGCCCCTGCAGCAGACCTCCACCCCCAAGGCCAAAGAACCGCCCACGCCCACGCGCACCCGGACCGCCACGCCGCGGCCCACCCTGACGCCCCTCCCTACCTTCACGCCCACCCCCACCGATACCTTCACGCCCATCCCTCCGACGGAGACCTTCACGCCCACCCCCTCGGACACTCCGACAATTTCTCCATCCGAGACGCCTACTCCCTCGGACACTCCGACAATTCCTCCATCCGAGACGCCTACTCCAACCGATATCCCGAGTTCCACCCCGGATACACCCCAGGCTCCACCGGCGAATCAAACCGGATCGCTTACGCCCGGCACCCAACTCCCCTAGTCCGTATCCAGTCCACGCATCCCCGATCCGGATCATCCCGTTTTTCACAGGGAGAGATTTGCCATATCCGGAATCCTCGGGCATAATGAGGGCGAGGGACCTGCCAGGCGGGATTCCCGGTGGAGATGATGGTGCATGCCCAACCCCCTGCTCAGTATTGATGCAGACCAACAGAACAGCGCAGTGTTAAAGAGCACCCCGCAGAACGACCGCTGGCGCGCCGAGCAGATCGCGCCGCGGCGCGGTCTTCCCTTTACACTGATCGTGGTCGCGGATGGTGAAGGTCCCAGCGCGGCCGGGCAGGTCGCGGACCGGGCCGTGGGCATTGCCTTCGCGGAGGCCACCCTGCGGCGCGACGACCCCCTGCCCCGCCTTCTCAGGCATCTCGTCAGCCAGATGAATGAGGTGGTCTCGCAGCAGAGCACCGGCGCCCAGGTCGGCATCACACTGGGCGCAGTTCAGGGCGATACGGTCTGGCTCGTCCAGGCAGGGAACCAGACCCGCTGCTACCGCGTGCGCGGGGAGACCTCTGTAGAGGCCCTCACCGGCGAAAACGACAGCCCGCTTGGCAGGCATACAGCCTTGCCATCGCTGCCGGTCGAAAGCCACCGCCTGAGGCGAGGAGACAAGCTCGTATTCTGCACCGATGGCCTCTTCGCAGCGGATCTCGTGACCCCCGCCGACCTGGGAAAGATCGATCGCTATCAGGATGTGAAAGGCACCGCCCGCCACCTGAGTGCGATGGCCATGGGCCGCAATGTGAATGACAATGTGACCGTGGTGGTGGCGGCCTACGGACGCAGGAGCCGCTGGCCCATCCGCGTGCTGGTCTTCGATCTTCTGGGAGTGCTCGCCGCCATCCTGATCATTTCTGTGGTCGGGACGATCATCGCCAACTATGCCCGCGTCCTGCCGCGCCCGCCTGACCTCGGGATTGCAGTCCTGGCTGAAGGCCGGGCCGCCCAGGTGGAACAGCTCCAGATCATCTACCCGGGCAGCGATATCAATTCCATGCCCGATTCTGCGCTGCACCTGATCCTCAAACGGCGGGAATCCCTCCAGAGCGGATTGACGACCACCATCCCCAACGTGGATATTTACCTGGGCCGCGACGCCTTCGCCAACCTGGCCAGCCTGGATGTGCAGGGGTTCATGGATGCCCGGAACGGGATCCTCCAGCCTACGGACCTTACCGAGCTGCGGCTGTATTCCGGCAGCCTGCTTCTGCTCAGCCGCCAGGAGCGCGCCTTCTATGTCTGGCCGGCGGAGGTCGATGCGGTGGATGCCCCTTTCCTCCTCCTGAAGGGTGGAGAGGCCGCACTGGGCGTTCTGCGCGAGGAGGATGGCATTGAGGCCTTCTGCCTGCGCGGTGACTGCAGCCTGCATTCCGGGCAGCTCTCGGCCTCCATTCCTGCCGCCAGCAAAGTTTCCTTTCCCGGCAGCAGCCCGGCCATCGACCAGCTCACCCCAGCCCCCATGGAAGCGGAGGACTGGGAAGCCTGGCAGGAACTGTGCACCTCCCTGCAGAGCAGCCCGGCGGCGCTTTCCGGGGGCTGCCAGCTGACCGCGCCCTGAGCGTCCAACTGCGTCTGCTATAATCTCAAGCATGATTTTGGTCACCGGAGCGACCGGATTCATCGGCCGGTCGCTGGTCCGTGAGCTTTCTGCGGCAGGCCACCCCCTGCGGGCGTTGATCCGTCCCTCGCGGCGCAGCCCGCGTCTGCCGCGGGGTGTCCCCGTGGAAGTCGCCGTCGCCAGCCTGGCCGACCAGCGCGGCCTGCGGGCGGCCCTTAATGATGTGGAGATCGTTTTTCATCTGGCCGGTGCGGAATCACAGGGCCGGCATGGCAACCTGACCACCACGGATGTGGAGGGCACACGAAATCTGGTGGAGGCCGCGGTGGATGCGGGCGTGCAGCGCTTCATCTACCTCAGCCACCTGGGAGCGGCCCGTGATTCCAGCTTCCCTGTCCTGCGCGCCAAGGGGCAGGCCGAGGACCACATCCGACGCTCCTCCCTCTCGCATACGATCCTGCGCTCGGCCATCGTGTACGGCCCGGGCGACCACTTCACCAATGGTCTGGCGCGCCTGCTGCGCATGGCTCCAGGCATTTTCTTCATCCCCGGCGGCGGCAGGACCGTGCTCCAGCCCCTGTGGGTGGAGGACCTGACGGCCTGCCTGCTGTGGACCCTGGAGACCCCTGATTCCCTGAACCAGGTGTATGAGCTGGGCGGCAGCGAATACTTCACCGTAAGGCAGATCCTGGAGATCCTCATGCCGATCATCCATGCCCGGCGTTCGCTGGTGGAGCTGCCCATCCCGTTTCTGCGCTCCCTCACGGTCTTCCTGGAAAGCATCCTCCCCGGCTTCCCGGCCTCCTCTTTCTGGATCGACTATGGTTCCATCAGCCGCACCTGCCCCGCGGATTCGGTCTCGCGGGCATTCGGCCTCATGCCAGCGCGCTTCACCTATCGCCTGGATTACCTGGCCTACAAGCCCTGGTGGCGGCGACTCTCAGAGGCCTATTCCGCCCGCCGCGAGGAGGCGCTGGAGCGCCTGCATGAACGCTTCCCGCGCCTGCCCGGCTGATCCCCCGGTTTCCCTGAATGACCCCGACCATTCGTCTGCTCGAAACCCCCGAAGACATGTCCGCCGTGGAGGACCTCCAACGCGAGGTCTGGCCGGGCAGTGAAACAGACGTGGTGCCCGCGCACATGCTCATCACGGCCATCCACAACGGCGGGCTGGTACTGGGCGCGTTCCTGGAGGATCGCATGGTAGGGTTCGTCTTCGGGTTTCCCGGCCTGGAGCGGACGCCGGACGGGCCGCGCGCCAAGCACTGCTCGCACATGATGGGCATCCACCCCAAGTACCGGGATGCCGGGATCGGGTTCGCCCTCAAGCGGGCCCAGTGGCAAATGGTGCGGCACCAGGGGCTCGATCACATCACCTGGACCTACGATCCGCTGATGAGCCGCAACGCCTACCTGAACATCGCCCGGCTGGGCGCAGTGTGCAGCACGTACCGCCGCTCCGAATACGGCGAGATGCGCGACGGCCTGAACCTGGGGCTGCCCTCCGACCGCTTCCAGGTGGACTGGTGGATCCACAGCCGCCGTGTCCAGCAAAGGCTGAGCAAGCGCGCCCGCAAGCCCCTGAAGCTGGAGCATTTCGAGAAGGCCGGCATCCAGCCTCTCTATGAGCTTGAGCATGGCTCCGGTTGGCCGCGCCCCCCGGAGCATTTCTCACCCCCCGATGGACGGCTGTTACTGGCAGGCATTCCGGCGGATTTTCTGGCGCTGAAGGAGGCGGATTTTTCGCTGGCGCGCGATTGGCGCTTCTTCTCGCGGGAGGTCTTCGAGACGGCCTTCGCCGCGGGGTATATCGTCACCGACCATGTCTTCGAGCGCTCAGAGACGGCCCCGCGCAGTTTCTATGTGCTGGCCAACGGCGAGTCCACCCTGGATGCCGTGCTCTGAGAGCCAGCCTCTAAATCCCGAATTTCAATAATAGAAGAATATCTTCAAGAGCGGCCGCGAACAGCTCGTGCATAACCTCTTCGCCCGCGGTATAGGGACCGCCGCGTGAGCCGTCCCTGTACACCTCGCGGGTGGTGCGGGCATCCAGCACCGAACTCGGAACACTTGGGGGCGTTTTGGGTTCCTTTGGCGCTTCTGTAACCATCGTGAACGGGAAGGCCTCCAGCCAGTTTGCATGTCCCGGCCGGAGGCCATGCTTCCGGCCCACTTCTTCGATGGAATGGGAAAGCCACCAGTCGTACCAGTCCAGCCGGACCCCGGGCAGTTCGTTGAGCAGCGCGCTCAGATGAGGTCTGGCGGAAGTATTACCCCCGTGTCCGTTGATCACCAGCATACGCCGGAAGCCCTGCCCGGCTGCAGAACGAATGATGTCCTCCAGCACAGCAGTCAGCGTGCTGACCCGCAGGCTCAACGTGCCGGGGTAGGCCAGGAAATAGGGCGAAACGCCGAAGTTCAATGGCGGCGCGACCAGCACTCCCGTCCGCTGGGAGGCCGCGTCCGCCAGCGCCAGCGGGATCTTGACATCCGTCAGAAGGCTCAGGTAGGCATGCTGTTCCGTGGACCCGATCACCACCATCAACCGGTCTTCGTTCTGGAGATAGCTCTCCACATCCATCCAGGAAAGGTCTTCAAGGCGCATGGCTACGCACCGGGGGTGACCGTTTCGGTGGGAGTGGGAGGGATGGGTGTGTCTGGCACAGGAGGTGTATCTGTGGGCGGCGGTGTGTCGGTTGGCGTCGGCGTGGGGCTGGGTGTGGGAGTGGGCGTCAGCGGCAGGTTGATGTTCAGCCGCGTGAAACGCTGCACCTCGCCATTCGCTCCGGTCACGGTCAGCCGCAGGGTGACCACACCATTGGGGAAGGCAGATACATCCCACAGGTAGAGCGTGGCATCGCGCACCGGGGTGCGGCTCTCATTGAGCAGGGTCCAGTTCCCGGGGTTGTCGCCCGCTCCGTATTCCAGCCGCCAGGACTCGAACAACCCGGTGGCATCGGCCGTGCCGCGGATATCGAGCACAGGCGCACTGATCGCCTGGCCGTCGGCCAGGGCGAGGTTGATCAGCGGGTGCGGGTCATCAGCGCGGCACTCACGCTCGGGTGCGAAGTAGGGCTTGCGCGGCAGACCCTGCTGGTCCAGCCAATCGCGTCCCTCCCCGCTGCGCAGCCACTCACGCGCCCAGGGATCGGTCACATTGATCACGTTCTCGTCGTCCACGAAGTCCTTGCAGGCCTCCGAAGCCTCCAGCCCGGTCCACACATCGATGCGGGCGCGGCGAATCAGATCCTGGCCTGCGGGGAGCGGGAGCTGGTTAGCGGCAAAGATCTCGGTGTATTGCTGCTTGCAGAAATTGGACGGCTCCGTACCCGAAAGCGAGCAGACCACGCGGTCCACGATCCCGGGCGGGCGCGTGAACCCGTGAGGCGCCCCATTCGTGAGATAGGGAACCGCGAACTGCATGAACTGCGACCAGATGGGCGCGGCGCCCGTCAGGCCGGTGGTGTTGACCATGGGGGTGTAATCGGCGTTG
>CAZSPX010000162.1:0-7562 GCA_964608885.1 uncultured Anaerolineaceae bacterium
CGGCAGGCCTCCACGATAAAAGGGCCCATCGTCAGGTTGGGCACGAAATGCCCGTCCATCACATCCACATGGATCCAGTCCGCGCCGGCCGCCTCACAGGCAGCGATCTGCTCTCCGAGCTTCAGGAAATCCGCGGAGAGGATGGAAGGCGCGACGATCATTTTTTTCATGGCAGGGCGGGGTTGTACGAGAAGTAGATCCACATCCAGAACGGGACCAGCCCCCCCACTGCAAGCAGGGCCAGCAGCCCCAGCCCCACCGTGATCCAGTCGATATCGGATTCGTCGATGGCTGGACGCGGGCCGGTGCGCGGCACGGGGGTCTGTGCGACCGGCGCCGGGGTTGGGGGCGGAGGCGGGGGAACGGTGGTGTCTGTCGCCTGGTCCAGGAGCAGCGTGTGAGGGGTCATCGCCAGGGCGGCCACCGTTGGATCGTCATCCCGGCGCGTCCCGAACTTCAGCAGCACCCGGCCCAACTGGTCGGCCGTACGGTAACGCGCCGAGGGCTCCTTCGAGAGCACCTTCATCACGATCTCTTCCAGGCTCGAGGGCAGGTCCGGGATGTATTCGTTCAATGGGACAGGGTTGGCTTCAATATGCAGCCGCGAGAGCTCCTCGGCAGTGGGTGCATTGAAGGGCGGCATGCCGCTCAGCATCTCATACAGCACCACCCCCAGCGAATAGACGTCCGAGGCCGGGGAAGGCGGCTCGCCCGCCGCCTGCTCGGGTGAGAAGTACTGCGGCGATCCCCACACCACCTCGCTGCGCTCATCCGGGTGGATGGTGGCGAGGGCGCGGGCGATCCCAAAGTCCGTCACCTTCAGCCGCTGGTCTGGCATGACCAGCATGTTGTGCGGCTTGACATCGCAGTGAACAAGCCCGGCGCGGTGCGCATACCCGATCCCTGCGCAGGCCTGGACGATTAGCGGGATGGCCTCGTCCACCGAGAAGCGCCCCCGCCTCCTCAGCAAGGATTTGAGGTCCGTGCCGGGGATGTACTCCATCACGATGTAGATTTGCTCGGCGGCCAGGCCGAAGTCATGGACGGTGACGATATTGGGGTGCGAGAGGTTGGCGGCCGCGCGCGCCTCCTGCCGGAAGCGCTCCTGGAAGCCGGGGTTGGCCGTATAGTCCTTGCGCAGGATCTTGATGGCCACGTAGCGGTCCAGCATCAGGTCGCGCGCCCGGAAAACGTCCGCCATCCCGCCCGAACCCAGGCGGTCCAGCAGCTGGTAACGGTCGTTAAGCAGCGTGCCTTCTCTCATTGCGGCAGATTATATCAGAGCCTCCCCCGGTTGCCGGGGACAGTACCGATGGACCCTTCAGGTATAATGTCTCCCGGACCCATGAGAAGACGTCAACATCCCTCTCTCATCAATATCTGGGTGGTGCTGGGCGCCCTGGCCTTCGCCGGGTTCTTGACCCTCCTGACCCTGGTCATGATCGGCTGGACCAGGCCCAAGGTCGCGCAGCAGGTGGGGTTCGCCCCCGCCGACCTGACCATGATCCCCGCCCCCACGCACACCCCGGGCATCACCCCCACCCCCACCTTCGACCCGCTGGCCACTCCCAGCCTGGAGCCCGGGAAGATCGGCGTGGGTGCCTACGTCCAGATCTCCAACACGGAGGGCCAGGGTCTGCGCCTGCGCGCTGCCCCCGGGTTGGGCGGGGAGCAGGCCTTCCTCGGCTATGACGAGGAGGTCTATCAGGTGCGGGAGGGGCCGCAGGAGCTGGACGGGCATACCTGGTGGTACCTGGTGGCCCCCTACGACGAAACCCGCGCGGGCTGGGCCGCCGCGGACTTCCTCAGCGTCGTTCCCTCCCCTTAGAAGGAACCAATCCCATGAGCGAAAGAGCCACTGGCGTCACCGCCAACAAGACCACGCGCGAGTTCACCGTCACCTGGGACGACGGGCATGTCAGCGTCTATCCCTTCGGGCTGCTCCGGGCCGCCTGCCCCTGCGCCTCCTGCCGGGGCGGTCACGAGAACATGCACTCCGAGCCGGACGCTGAGGTCTTCACCCGTAAAATGGAAGACTCCCCGGCCACGCGCCTTGTCAATGTGGTGGCGGTCGGCTCCTACGCCCTCAGCATTGTCTGGGAGGACGGGCACGATTACGGCATCTACAACTGGCACTACCTGCGGGCTCTCTGCCCCTGCCCGGAGTGCCGCGCAAAGTACGGGGGCGAAATGGGATAGCGCGATCCATCATTGACTCTGTCTCCTCAATATCCTACAATGAACATGGATTTGGGGAGGGGCGGGTCGGATGGATGGGTATGCGTTCGACAATTTCGACCTGTTGGTTGAGGCCGCCGGGGAGGGCTTCCGCTCGCGCGTGTTGGATTCCCCTGCGGGGCAGGCTTCCAGCCTGTTCAAGCGCCCGTTTTCCACACTGGAACTTGAAAATTTCTTCCTGAAGCTCGGCCAGCCCCGCCAGAATGTCCGGCGTATCGAGTCATATGAAGCCCAGGCCGCCAAGCAGTTCGGGGGGCAGCTCTTCAGGTCCGTCTTTTCCGGTGATGTGTATGCCTGTTTCCTGAGCAGCCTGGCCGCGGCAAAAAAGGCAGGCAGGGGCCTGCGCATCCGGCTGCGGATCGATTCTCCCGAGTTCCTGGACCTGCCCTGGGAGCTTCTCTACAACCCCAATCAAAATCAATTTATATCTCTCTCGGCCGACACTCCGGTGATCCGCTACCTGGAGACCAGCCAGTCCGACCAGGCCTTGGTGGTCCAGCCCCCTCTGCATGTTCTGGCCATGATCTCCAGCCCGGAGGGTTATCCTCCTCTGGACATTGACCAGGAGTGGCGCAACCTGGCCACCGCTCTGGCTCCGCTTGCGGACACAGGCCTGGTGCTATTGGAGAGGCTTGAGAGACCGACTCTCACCTGCCTTCAGCAAAGACTGCGCCGGGGGCCGGTGCACATCTTCCATTTTATTGGTCACGGAAGGTTCACCGAGAACGAACAGGAAGGCAAGCTCCTGCTCGAGGATGAGAACGGGCGCGGGCGTCCCGTCAGCGGGCAGTTCCTGGGCACCCTGCTGCATGACCACCATTCCCTGCGTCTGGCGGTTCTGAACGCCTGTGAGGGCGCGCGCACCTCCCCGGTGGATGCCTTCTCCGGCGTGGCACACACCCTCATTCAGTTGGGCCTGCCCGCCGTGATCGCCATGCAGTTCGAGATCACGGATACGGCTGCCATTACATTTTCGCAGGAGTTCTATTCGGCGCTGGCGGACGGCTACCCGGTGGATGCGGCCATTTCGGAGGCCCGCAAGGCCATTTTTGCCAGCGGCAACGAGACCGAGTGGGGCACACCCGTTCTCTACATGCGCACCCCGCAGGGGATCATTTTCGAGATTCCCACAGGGACGCGGCCCTCCGGCTCTCACGCACCACCGGCTCAGACCGGGCGGGTGGACAAAGACCGCCAAACCGCCCTGGACCGCCTCTATACAGAGGGCCTGGCCGCCTTCTGGGTGGAAGACTGGGACGAAGCCTGCCGGAAGTTCGAGACGCTGCTAAAGGAGCAGCCCAGGCACGCCGAGGCCAAGACCCGTCTCAAGGAAGCCCGGCATCGCAGCCTGATCTCCCAACTTTACGAGAAGGCCAGGGAGCGGCTCAGCGCCGGAGATCACGGTGCGGCGATCGAAGCCCTTGAGCAGTTGCAGCGCGAAGCCCCCGCCTATAAAGATTCATCCGCCCTGCTGGAGCAAGCCGGGAGGAAGCTGCGGCTGGACAGTCTGTACGAGGAGGCCCGTGAGCTGCACCGGGCGGGGCAGTGGCAGGCGGTTGTTAAGGTCTTCGAGCAGATCGCGGTTCTGGATCCCTCCCAACCTGATCCAGAGGGTCTATTCCCTTCGGCTCAGCAGGAAGTAGCGGAGATCGACCGCATGGCCGGGCTGAACGACCTGTACAGCCGGGCGGTTCGCGAGATGGATGCAGGGCATTGGGCCGAAGCGCGTGCCTTGCTTGACCAGGTCAGCAAGACTCAGGCAGCGTTCCTGCAAACAGATCGGCTTTTGAAAAAAGCAGAAACCGAGATCGCCCGCGCGGAGGACGAGGAGCAGCGCAGCCAGCGCATCAGTACACTGTATGAGCAGGCCTTTGGGTTGGCCCGTTCGAAGAGCTGGCGCAAGGCCCTGGATAAAATGGAGGAGATCCGGGCAATGGACCCGGCCTTTATAGACCGTGAAAGGATCGCTGAAAAGGCCAGATCGGCGCTCGAGCACGATGAAACCGAGGCGCAGCGCCAGAGCGAATTGGCCGCGCAGTACGCCCGGGCCGTGCAGCTGCTGGGAGAGGAGAAATACCAGGCGGCCCTCGACGCCCTGCAGGAAGTCAAGGCCGTCGATCCGAAATATCCGGACCGGCAGCGGGTTCTAAGCATCGCCAGGCGAAAACTGGCGGAGGTGCCAAAACCGATTCAGATCAAGACACCTCCAATTAAGCCCAAAACGCTATGGATCGCCCTGGGGGGGCTGATCACGGTTGCCGCCGTGATCGCCGCGGTCATCTTTTTCAGGCCGCAGGCTCAAGAGACCATTCCCACCGCGCAGCCCGCCCCGACAAAACCCATCCAGGTAAAGCCATCTGCGACCTCCGCCTTCTCGCAGCCAACTATCACCCCCCTGCCCTTCACACCTCCCCCACCGCAGCCTCCCATCGACCCCACACTGTATGATGGTTTTAATGACGATGCCTATGGCGGCAGCTTTAACCCTTCTCTGTGGGCTGCAGTTGGGGATACCTCAGGCAGTGTCTTGAGACAGTCCAATGGGAGTCTCTCCATCAAGGTCACAAGCGATAAAACTGCCGGGTTGGACGCCCAGATCCCGCGTTTCAATAAACCGTTCTTCCTGGAAACCAGGCTATTTCTTGACCCTGCAACAACAGAAAAGGAAGCCCTTTTATTCATTGTGCTGAATTCCGAGCATGGTTTTTCAGTCTGCGGTGTATTTGGTTTTGGAAACAATAAACAAAACATCAGTTGCTGGAGCGAATATTATGGTAAGCATGTGGAACACAGGACGGGATTGGATGGAATTCCCACGGGCTGGCATGTATTTCGGTTCGAGGTCGATCCGGAGAGCATGAATATCGATTATTTCGTGGATGGATACCCGGTCGATACCTATCGCCCGGCGGTTTCAATACCCGATCATCTGGAGGAGTTCAAGCGCTCCACCTTCTCGTTCTCGGTAACACTGAACAATCTCGCCGGTGCCAGCGCCCCGGTCGGATACGTTGATTACGTCCGCATGGGGCCGATCGCAGACGATCCCAGCGTGTATTCCAACTTCGATAATCCTGCCTTCGATGGGAATCTCGATCCCCGCCGGTGGAGAAATGTCTCAGGCAATCCCTCCGGCAGAATCTACCAGGACCAGGGTCGTCTTTTCCTGACACAGACAGGCAAGAATTTGACCCAAACCTTGAAAGCCACCTCACTGCTGGCAGCCCCCGCCTATGTGGAAGCGGATTTCGAGCTGGACAAATCCACCGCTCTCGGCATGATCGAGATCAGCCTTGAGGGGGACACAAACGGGGTATCCTGCCGGCTGGCGTATTTCATTCCGGGTTCCCCCTCCAGGTTCTGCCATTTTGACAGCCCCGAAAAACACCTGGATTTCGGCACCTCGATTGTCTCTTTGAAGAGGACCTATAAGTTCGGCATTGAGATAGACCGGACAAAAAGAACAACAAGGTTCTTTATGGATGGCCGGGAAGTCGCCTCCTATGAATTCCTGCCAACGGAGCCAATGGATCTAAACGAGGTCTATATCCAGATCTGGGCTTCGACAGACGGCACCCTCAACGGTTATGCCGACAATATAATCATTAAATATTGAACCGGTCTTTTGGATTGCCGTTGCCCTCTAGGCGATCACCGCCCCTTCCATCTTTAGCAGCCATTCTTTCGTCGCCAGGCCCTCCCCGCCGCCGTAACCGTGAAGTTTCCCGTCCGTGCCGATCAGCCGGTGGCAGGGAATGACCAGCGGCATGGGGTTGGTGGCGTTGGCGCGTCCCACTGCCCGGCTCGCCCTCGGGCGTCCCAACTCCAGTGCGATCTGTGAGTAAGTGCGCGTCTCCCCGTAGGGAATGGCCCACACCCGCTCCAGGGCGCTGCGCTGGAACGGCCGCAGCAGGTCCCAATCAATGGGGATGCTGAACTCCCGCCGCCGGCAGTTGAGATACTCGCGCAGCTCCGCCGCGTACGGAGCGATCCTGGCCGGGTAGGCATAGACCGGCCGCTTCAGCCTGCGCAGGTAGCGCTCCAGGTCGAGGCGCGAATGCGCCCATTCCACCGCCGCCAACCCGGCATCCGAGCAGATCAGCAGCAGGTTCCCGACCGGCGTATCATACAGCTCGCCGGAATACAGGGGCGGGGCGGAACGGGTCATTTCAGCCTCCAAAACATTGCCAGAGCCTTACAGCCTTGTTAGTTGTCCAACAAACGTAGGGTAAGCGTAGGTTTTGCGTCAAGTAAAATTCGGACAAGCATGATAAATTTGGGACGTAAGGTGATTTCTCTTCTCCTCCTTTCAAGGGAACCGCGGTCGGCGTCCGCGGTTCTCGAATTTAAGGGGAAGTAATGGCAGTATAATCCCCCCATCCCAACTTGTGAGGAAGAAATGAGTGTTCAGATCACCATTATCGGGCTTGGACAGATAGGCGGCTCCATCGGGCTGGCGCTGGGCGGCCAGAAGACCCTCCTCAAGCGGGTCGGCCACGACAAGAAGGTGGACGTCGAGAAGGCCGCTTTGGGTCGCGGCGCCGTGGATGATGTGAAGCACAACCTCCCCTCTGCCGTGCAGGAAGCCGATATCGTGATGCTCTGCCTTCCGGTCAGCCAGGTGCGCGAGACCCTGGAGCTGATCGCCCCCGACCTCAAGGAGGGCGCGGTGGTGATCGACACGGCCCCCGTCAAGAGCGGGGTGGCGAAGTGGGCCGCCGCGCTGATCCCCCCCGGGCGCTACTACGTGGGATTGGTGCCGGCCCTCAACCCCGAAATGCTGCATGATGTGAAGTTCGGCCTGGAGGCCGCCAGCCCTGACCTTTTCAAGAAGGGCCTGATGGTCATTGATGCTCCCTATGGCACTCCCGGCCAGGTGGTCCAGCTGGCCTCCGACCTGGCCTCGCTGCTGGGCGCCGGCGTGATGCTGGCGGACCCGGCCGAATCGGACGGGCTGATGGCGCGCATGCACCTGCTCCCGCAGCTTGTTGGGGCCGCCCTGCTGAATGCCACGGTGGACCAGCCCGGCTGGCAGGAGGCTCGCAAGGTGGGAGGCCGCCCCTATGCCTCCGTCACCGCGGGCCTGGCCTACCAGGATGAGATCGACTCCCTGCGCATGCTCTCCCTGCAGGACCGCATGAACATCGTTTTTTACCTGGACATGATGATCGGCGCCCTGCGCGGTCTGCGCGAGGATATCGCCAATGAGGACGATGACGGCGTGGCGGCGCGCCTGGAGCAGGCTCTGGAGGGTCGCAACCGCTGGATACAGGAGCGTATGCTGGCAGACTGGCAGCCCGTCGATGACCGCCCACCCCTGGATA
>CAZSPX010000163.1:0-7525 GCA_964608885.1 uncultured Anaerolineaceae bacterium
ATCGATGCGCGCGCCAGCATCCTGCGCTGGGGCTCGTACTTTTCGCCGGAGCGCCGCATGGAGCTGTGGAGGCCGGACCTGCGGCAGGAGCGCTGCGCGGAGAATGCCCAGGAGTGGCTGGCAGGTGTCTTCGACTCGGCGCAGGGGTCCTATCTCGACCGGACGCTCTACACCGACCTGCACACCTACCTGCCCGGCGACCTGCTGGTCAAAGCCGACCGGATGACGATGGCCGCCTCGCTGGAGGGACGCTCGCCGTTCCTCGACCATGAGATCGTGGAGTGGGCGGCGCGCCTGCCCGACTCGCTGAAGATCCGGGGCGGGAGCGGGAAGTACCTGCTCAAGAAAGCCTTTGCGCGCGAGCTGCCCGAAGTCATCCGCGGGCGGGGCAAACAGGGCTTCGGCATCCCTCTCTCGGCCTGGTTCCGCGGGCCACTGTTCGACTGGTCCAGGGAGATCATGCTGGGAGCAGGCAGCCCTCTGCATGCCTGGTTCGATCGGGAGGTGCTGGCCTCGCTGCTGGAGGAGCACCGCTCCGCGCGCGTCGACCACGGCAAGCGGTTGTATGCCCTGGCAATGCTGGCGGTGTGGGGGGCGCAGGGATGAAGACGGGCATGGATTTTGCGCCGGAATTCTATGACAAGGGCTGGGGGGCGGGCTGGGACGACATGAAGCTCTATGGCCCTACCGCCCGTCACACCCGGCGCTTTCTCTTCAAGTTGATGGAGGAGATCAACTTCGATTCGGTCCTGGACGCCGGCTGCGGGACCGGGGTGCTGCTGCAAGCGATCCATGCGAAATACCCCCGGGCGCATCTTGCAGGCTCGGAATATTCACCCGAAGGGCTCGAATTCACCCGCCAGCGGGTCCCGGAGGCCGAGCTCACCACCCTTGATCTCAGCCAGGCTTCGCTCGGGAGGCTATTCGACCTGGTCACCTGCATCGATGTGCTGGAGCACATTCCGGATGACCGGGCCGCGTTGCGAAACCTTCTGAGCATGACGGGCGGCCATCTGATCCTTTCGGTGCCGCTCGGACCGCTGTTCGAAGCCGAGCGGGTACGCCTGGGGCATGTGCATGGATACAGCCGCAGGGAATTGGAATCCAAATTGCGGGAGAGCGGATTCGAGATCGTACGGGCCATCCAATGGGGCTTCCCCTTCTATAATATTCAGCGCCGCTTTGCCAACCGGATGAAAGGGGAAGCCACCCTGGGCGGGTTCAACGCGCGCAAGCGGCTGCTCTCAACCGTGCTTCACTGGCTGTTCTATTTGAACGTGGCCCCGGGAGGGGAACGCTACTATGTCCTGTGCCGTCCGGCGGCGCGGACGAAATGAGATAAGCCCGGCCGTCCAAAGCGGTGACGCCCCGGGTATTCCACATGGCTGCACGCAAAGAGACCCCCCGCACCTCGTTGATCTGGACCGCGCTGAAGATCCTGCTGGCGCTGGTGCTGGCAGCTTTCATTGTCTCCCGCACCGACCTGGCCGCGCTGCTGGCCTTGCGGACCAGGATCATCCCCGGCTGGCTGGCGCTCGTCTTCGTGCTTTTCCTCCTGCTGACCCTCCTGAAGGCGCTCCAGTATCATTTTCTGTTGGGCAGGCGGGTGGGTTATCCCCAGGTCCTGCATGTCGTGGTCGTGCAGAACGCGGTGTCCAATTTCATCGCGACCAGCGCGGGGATCGCCTCGTACCTGAGCCTTTTCCGAATGGATCACGATGTAAGACTGAGCCGGAGCAGCGCGGCCTTCCTCCTTGCCAAGGTCGGCGACCTGATCTCCATCTGGCTGTTGCTGCTCGTCTCCAGCCTCTCCGTCTGGACACAGATCACCCCGATCCATCTGGCGGTGGAGGCCCTGATCCTTGGAATGGGCCTGGTGCTGCTGGGATTCTTTTTCCTTGTCATCCTGCGGCAGAAATTCGTGGGCCTGCTGCGCGCGGGCGCATCCCGTCTCAAGCTTGAGCGTTTCCGGCTGGTCGTGAAAGGGCTGGAAGTGCTGCAGGGGATGGCAGAGCAAAAGCGGTCCTTCGTGGTGCGCAGCATCACAGTGGCGGTGCTTTTCTCGATGCTTTACATGGGCATTACGATGGTGTGGAGCTATGCAAGCCTGCGGGCCTTTTCCCTGCCGGTCGGCGTGATGCCGGCCGTGTTCGCGAACACCTTCATCCAGCTCCTCTCCTATCTGCCGATCCAGGTCTTCGGCGGGTTGGGGCTGACGGAAGCCTCCACCTTTTACTTCTTCAGCTTCTTCCGCCTGCCGCAGGCGGAGCTGGCCGCGGCGCTGATCGGCATCCGCATTCTCTTCTATCTTGAGAACCTTGTGGCGCTGATATACTTGCCCCTGCATTCCCTGCTTTTTCCCAGGACATCCGTAGCGGAAGATCATTGATGTTCAAATTCGGAGAGAATTGGGCCTCCTTCTCGAGGCAATTGGACGGGAGGCGCGTTGAGGAAGCCGTACAGTCGCTGGTATCGCTGTTCGGGCCGGAGGCTCTCAGGGATAAATCATTCCTCGATATCGGCTGCGGGAGCGGGTTGTTCTCGATCGCCGCGGCGAGGCTGGGCGCGCACAGGGTCCTCGGCGTGGATATCGATCCGGTGTCCGTCTCCACCTCCCGGGAAAATGCGGCGCGTTGGATGGAGGACCCGGAACTGGCCGATTTCCGGCAGCTCTCCGCCCTGGATACCGTTCAAATGGATGCGCTGGGCTGTTTCGATGTCGTGTACTCGTGGGGTGTGCTGCACCACAGCGGGAACATGGCTCTCGCCATCCGGAATGCGGCGCGCCGCGTGGAGCCTGGTGGGCTGTTCATGATCGCGATCTACAACCGGCACTGGTCTTCGGGCGCGTGGCGGGTCATCAAGTGGATCTATAACCATGCCGGGCGCGTTGGCCAGAAGGCGCTGATCTGGGCCTTCACGCCGGTGATCTTCCTTGCCAAGGCGCTGGCGACCCGAAAAAACCCTTTGAAGATGCAGCGCGGCATGGACTTCATGCATAATATCGTGGATTGGGTGGGCGGGTACCCGTATGAATATGCCAGTGTCAATGAGATGAAGAAAGTACTGGAGGGGGAGGGGTTCCAGGTGTTGAAGGCTCTCCCGGCCGGAGTGCCCACCGGATGCAACCAGTTCGTGTGCCGCCGGGCGGGGGGCTAGACCGCGCGGTTATACTGTGTTCCACAGGCAATGAGCATTCCCTTTGGAGCGCCATTCTCCTTGAGCGCCCCTGATTGACTTGACCCTATGCCGCAAGACGATCTCGCCTCCTCCCGACTCCGCCAGGTGACAGCCCTGGGACTTGCCGTGCTGCTCTGGCTGGCCTATGCCGGTCTGAAGCCGCTGTGGACGGCCGAGCCTCCAGACCCGGCGCTGCAGGATCCCTCCGGCAGGCTTGGGCTGGGACTGTATGTGCTTCTGGCACTCTTCAGCACGGGGGTCTTTGCGGCGGGACTCTGGCGGCCGCGCCTCATCCGGAGGATGGCGGCGGGGATGCATCGCTTCGCATGGGCGCTGGCGGTCCTTTTGGTGGCGCTGCTGGCATGGCTGTATCTCTATTCTCCGCTTCAGGTCCAATTGAGCAATCCCTGGGTCCAGTTTCTTCCGGCACTCGGGGCGGCGCGCCTGCTGGCTTGGGCTTTCAGGCCGGAGCAGGGGCGCGCCTTCGATTGGGAGGAAGCAGCGCTGTCCTTTGGCCTGTTCCTGTTTCCCCGCGTGGTGCAGGAAGCCCGCATCATTTACCCGTACCCGGGCGTCTCACCCGCGGCCCTGGTTCTATCGGCTGCCGGGGTGCTTGCGCTGATCGCCCTGCTGTATCACCGCCCGGGGGAGAGACTGCGTGCCCGTCTGCTGGCATGGCGTGGGGAGGCGGGCGCCTGGCGGAAGTGGGCGTTGGCGCTCGTCCTGTTCACGCCGGTCATCTATCGTTATGTGCTCGGCGCGGGCGGGTATATCCTGTATCCGAATATCCGCTTTGTGGTCTGGCTGCTGGCCCTGGCTGCCGCGGCCTATCTGCTGGGCGAATCTGCGGACCGGCTCGTCTCGCTCCGATCGATGGCCGGGGCGGCAGGGTGGCTGGTGCTGGTCTCGGCGGTCACGCGCTCGCTCCTGCTGGTGGTGGCTGACCCCTTCTCGCTCTCCTGGTCCGAGGGCAACCGCTTCTATGACTACTCCCTGGTCTTCGGGCAGGAACTCTACAACCACGCAGGGCGGATCCTCAATCCGTATGAATCGCCGGGGCGCTACGTGCTGTGGGGCGTGCTGTTCCTGTGGAAGGGGCTGCCCATCTGGGCGCACCGCCTGTGGAACGTGGGCCTTCTCACGCTGCCTTCGCTCCTGCTGGCCTGGCTGTTGACCCGCAAACTTGATACCAACTGGCGCGCTGTGCTCTTCCTGTGGGTCTCGGCCTTTTTCATCGTTATTGCGCCTCTGCACCCGCCTTTCATGCTGGTGCTGATCATCGTGGCCGCCTTTGCCTTCCATCCTTCGTCGGCCGTGCGCGGGGCCTCCCTCGTCACAGCCAGCCTGTACGCCAGCCTGAGCCGCTGGACCTGGGTGCTGGCGCCGGGCGCGTGGGGCGCATTGATCGACCTGTTCCTGTACTATCCCTCCCGCAAAGGGAACTGGCTTCAACGCCTGCTGCCCACGGCCGGCATGACCCTGCTGGGAGCCGTGCCGGGACTGCTTGTGCAGGCTGGCTACCTCAGCCGTTTCTCCAGCGGCGATACGCTCACGGCCAGCCAGCCGCTGTTATGGTACCGCCTGCTTCCCAACCCGACCCTGGGGCCGGGTGTTGCCCTGCTCATGCTGTTCACCACCGGCCCCCTGGTGGCTGTGCTTGTATACCAGGCGGTCTCCCGGCGCTGGAAGCTGGACCTGTTCCAGTCGCTGGCGCTGTGGGGCGCGCTGATGGGCTTCCTGGGGGCGGGGCTGGTCATCAGCACGAAGATCGGCGGCGGGGGCGACCTGCACAACCTGGATATGTACATCGGCACGCTGATGCTGGGGACGGCGCTGCTGCTCAAATCTCAAACTGAGGCTGGCACCCCTGAGCCGCCCGGGCAGCGGCTTGCCTCCCAGCCGGGCTGGGTGTGGGCGCTGATCGTGCTGCTGGCGGTCCAGCCGGTCTTCCCCTTCACACCCTTCAGCGCCACCGCGAACTACAACAAGTGGCTCGACCTGCCCACTTCCGCGGAGAACGCCGCGACCCTGGCGCGCATTCGCCAGGAGGTCGATGACGCCTCACAGCATGGCGAGGTGCTGTTCATGGACCAGCGCCAGCTCCTCACGTTTGGGTACCTCCCGCCGGTTCCCTTCGTCCCTGAATACGAGAAGAAGTACATGATGGACCAGGCCATGGGCGGGAACGGCGGCTATTTCCTGCCCTATTACCAGGACCTGCAAAGAAAGCGCTTCACGCTCATCGTGACCGAGCCGCTGCGCGCCGGGCTGAAGCAGGAGGGCATCTTCTCGGAGGAGAACAATGCCTGGGTGGAGTACGTCTCCGCGCCCACGCTGTGCTTCTACGAGCCCATCCTGACGGACAAGAGCGTGGGCGTGCAGCTCCTCGTCCCGCGCCCGCAGCCTGAGGGCTGCGAAAAATATCTCCAGGGAGCCGCTCCGTGAACCTGCCCTACCTGATCCCAAGACTGGCAAGGCATTTCCTTCCGGAGAAGGCTGTGCGCTTCCTGCTGCTCCGCTCGCTGGTGATCCGCCCGGGCCTCGAGACGCAGGACCCGCAGGCAGCCGTCCAGCGCTACGTGGACCTGCTGGCCGAGCGGGGTGATCCGCTGCCCGGCAAGCGGGTGATGGTCTTTGGATACGGGGGGCGCTTCGATATCGGCGCGGGCCTCCTGGCGGCCGGGGCTGCCTCGGTCGTCCTGTGTGAGCGCTTCGCCCCGCCCGATGAGGCGCACAACCGGCTGCTCCTGCCGCGCTACGCGGAGTACCTCACCCTGGAAGGGGAGCGCGTGCGTCCCCGCGGCGACCGCATGACCCTGCTGGAGGCGGATATCCGCGCGGTAAGGTCCGGAGATCTGCCTCCTGTGGACCTGGTCATCAGCAACTCGGTCTATGAGCACGTGGACGATGTGGAGGGCATTACCCGGGCGCTGGCCGCGCTGACCCGGCCCGGGGGCCTGCAGATCCATTTCGTGGACCTGCGCGACCACTTCTTTAAGTACCCCTTCGAGATGCTGCGTTACTCGCCCGCCGTGTGGGCTGGCTGGCTGAACCCCTCCAGCAACCACAACCGCTACCGTCTGCGGGACTATCGCCGGGCCTTTGAATCCGCCTTCCGGGAGGTGGAGGTCACGGTGCTGGCGCGTGACGAGGCGGCCTTCGAGAAGGCCCGCCCGGGCATCCGCCCCGAGTTCCTGAGCGGCGACCCGGCCGAGGATTCGGTCACGCTGATACGGGTGATCGCCTCCGGGCCCGCCCTCGACCCCGCCTGATGCCTTGACCCGCTTCGTTTTGCGGTTATAATTCAGTCACTGAATTTTGGATTATGGAAACCGCCAACGAAGAACTCCGTGAACTCTCCCTGCTCGAGGAGATCGAGTCCAACCCCAATGTGAACCAGGCCACCCTCGCCACGCAGCTTGGCGTGGCGGTCGGGACGGTGAACTGGCACCTGAAGCGCCTGATCGCCAAGGGGGCGGTCAAGGTCTCGCGGGCCGAGCGCAAAAAACTGCGCTATATCATCACGCCGGAAGGGCTGGCACTGCGCGCCCGGCTGGCCGTGAACTACGTGGAAAGCTCGCTCTCGCTCTACCGCAAGACCCGCCAGCGCGTGAAGGAGCGCATCGCCGAGCTGAGACGGCTGGGACATGACCGCGTCCGCATCCAGGGCGGCGGGGATGTGGCCGACATCTGCCGGCTCACCTGCCTGGAAGCCGGGATCGCGGTGGTGACCGATAAGGAAGCCCCGGCGCTCGTGGTCGAAGGCTTCAAGGTGCATCTGCACCTGCAGGAGGCTGCATGAAGGGGAAGCATATCCTCATTACCGGCGGGGCGGGTTACATCGGCTCCCTGCTTACTTCCGAGCTGCTGCGGGCCGGATGCCGCGTGACCGTGGTGGACAACCTGCTCTTCGGCGGCGAATCCCTGGTGCCCTTCCTCCACCATCCCGATTTCCAATTCGTCAAGGCGGACGTGACCGAGCCGCGCGCCATACGCGAGGCCGTGAAAGGCGACTGGCAGAAGCCGGATGCGCTTGTGCACCTGGCCGCCATCGTGGGGTTCCCGGCCTGCCAGGCGGTGGGACCGCAGGTGGCCTGGAAGTACAACGTGGAGGCCACCAAAACGGTCTACGGGCAGGCCGCGGACCTGGGCGTGGGGCGCTTTATCTTCGCTTCCACCTACAGCAACTACGGGCTGGCCGAGGATGGCAAGCCGGTGGACGAGGATTCGCCGCTGACCCCCCAGTCGCTGTATGCCGAGACCAAGATCGCCGCGGAGAAGTACCTGCTGGAACAGAAGGACGGCCCGAGCGCCCCGCTCTCCTTCCGCTTCACCACGCTGTATG
>CAZSPX010000164.1:0-7479 GCA_964608885.1 uncultured Anaerolineaceae bacterium
CCCGGTGCACAGCCTGAGCGGCTTGCTCAGTCAAAATGTATTCGGCAAACCGACCGAGGTCAATGGAGTGCCCAATCTGTGGGCGTATGAGATCGATACGAAAGAGACCATCGAGCGCTCCAAGCAGGAGATCCGCGACAAGATCCAGTGGTTCCTGAAGTTCGCAGACATCTCCACCAAGGCCGAGGACTTTGTGGAATCGGCCACCATGAACCCGGCCTTCGAAGAATCGGCCATGTTCGAGAACATGATCGACCTGATGATCAGGAACGAATACGATGTGTACGTGTTCGATACCGCCCCCACGGCCAACGCCCGGCGCCTGCTGGGCATGTCGAAGGTCTATTCGCTGTGGGTCAACAAGATGCTGAAGAGCCGCGAGGAAGCCCGCTCGCTGCGCGAGCTGCTCTCCTTCACCAAGAAGAAGGAGGCCGACCCGCTCATGGACTACCTGGTCGGCTTCCGCGACCGCATGGGCGAAGCCCAGAAGCTGCTCACCGACGCCGACCTGACCGCCTTCTTCTTCGTCACGCTGGCCGAGGCCCTGCCGATCGCGGTCATCACCCGCTTCATCGGCTGGTTCCACGATTTCGGCATCCCGGTGGGCGGCGTGATCGTCAACATGCTCATCGACCGCTCGCAGGTCACGGAGGCCTCCCCGGATTTCGTACGCAACCGGGTGGGCATGCAGGACCGCTACATGGAGGATGTCTGGGTCAAGTTCCCGGGCATGGTGCGCTCCATCGTCCCGCTCTACGAGACGGAAGTGCGCGGCGTGAACACGCTGGACCGCACCGCCGGCGACCTGTTCGTGTAGGGTCCCGCCGGGTGGGTATCTCACACGGTCCCCGGCGATCCCGGGGGCCGTGTTTTTTCTTCTGCATGCATTACAATCGGCTGCACCACGGAAGGAGCAGGACATGGACCTTGGATTGAAGGACAAGTGCGCGTTCGTGGCGGCTTCCTCGCGCGGCCTGGGCTACGCCACCGCCCTCGGGCTGGCGCGTGAGGGCTGCCGCGTGGCGGTCAATGGGCGCGATGAGGCCGGCACGCAGGCCGCCGCCGACCGCATCTCCAGCGAGACCGGTGTGGATGCGCTGCCGCTGGTCGGGGATGTCACCGATCCCTCCCTGCCGGCCCGCATGATCGAGGCTGCCACGCAGGAGTTCGGCGGCCTGGATATCCTGATCACCAACGCAGGCGGCCCCCCGGCCAGTTCCTTCGAGACCATTGACGAGGCCGGGTGGGAAGCCGGGTGGCAGCTTTCCTTCATGAGCCACGTCCGCTTCATCCGCGCCGCGCTGCCCCACCTGCGCAGGTCTGCGGCGGGCTCCGTCCTTGCCGTCGTAACCTACGTGGTCAAGCAGCCCATGCCCAACCTGGTACTCTCCAACAGCATCCGCGCCGCCACGGTGGGCCTGATGAAATCCCTGGCCCTCGACCTGGGCAAGGAGGGCATCCGCTTCAACTCCATCCTGCCCGGCTGGACGATGACCGAGCGTGTGCAGGACCTGATGAGCTTCCGCGCCCGCAACAACAGCACCAGCGTGGAGGAGGAAATCAAGAAACAGGAGGCGGATATCCCGCTGGGGCGCATGGGCGTCCCGGAGGAATTTGCCAACGCGGCGGTCTTCCTCGTATCGCCGGCGGCCTCCTTCATCCACGGCGCAGCGCTGGCCGTGGATGGGGGCCTGATCAAGGTCCCGTTTTAGAAGGCTTCCGAACATCACATTTACATGGAGATAACCTGTTAATGGAACGACACTGCCTGAACTGCAACCGCACCGACGAACAATTCCCCCTGATCGCATTGATCTACAAGGGCCAAACGCTGTACATCTGCCCGCAGTGCCTTCCCAACCTGATCCACAAGCCGCAGGTCCTGGAGGACAAGCTGCCCGGCATCGAGATCCTGCCCTCCATGGGCCACGAGCACTGATCCGCCCGCGCATGAAGCGGCTCTCCTTCCTGACCCGCATCTCGCTGCTGCTGGGTTTCTTCTTTGCAGTGGACAAGGCCCTGGCCTTTGGCAAGTCCCTGCTCTTCAACCGCATCGTCGGCCTGGAGGGCATGGGCATCTTCGGCGCGGCCAATAACATCCCCGACTACCTCTCGGCGCTGCTCTCGGGCGGCGCGCTGGGCATGGCCTTCATCCCGGTGCTGACCGAGGTGCTTGACAAGCAGGGCCGCCGCCAGGCCTGGGACCTGTTCTCACGCGTCGTCAACCTGGCCTTTGTCCTCACGGCGGCCTTCTCGGTCCTCATCATCCTGCTCTCCGAGCTGTTCGTGCGGCACGTGATCGCCCCCGGTTTCAGCCCGGAGCAGCAGGCCCTGACCGCCTCGCTCATGCGGCTGGACCTGGTCGCCATCCTGATCTTCTCGCTCAGCGGGCTGGTCATGTCCAGCCTGCAGGCCAACCAGCACTTCCTCCTCCCGGCGCTGGCCCCCGTGCTCTACAACCTGGGGCAGATCTTCGGCGTCCTGATCCTCAGCCCCGCCGAGGGCATCCGCCTTGGGCCGGTGCTGCTCCCGCATTTCGGGCTGGGGCTGTACGGCATGGTCTACGGGGTGATCATCGGCGCGGCCCTGCACCTGTTCATCCAGGTCCCCGGGCTGCTCCGCTACGGTTTCCGCTGGACGCCCATCCTGGATGTGCGCAGCCCCGCCATGCAGAGGGTGATGATCCTGCTCGGCCCGCGCATCCTCACCATGGCCTGCATCCAGGCCTACTACGTGGCGCGCGACAACCTGGCCTCCCGCTTCGAAACGACCGGCGTGGGCGCCCTGAACCTCGGCTGGACCATCGAGCAGGTCCCCGAGACCATCCTGGGGACGGCCATCGCCGTGGCCCTGCTGCCCTCCCTGGCGGAGTTCATCAACCGCGGCCAGACGGACCAGTTCACCGGGACGGTCAACCGCGCCCTGCGGGTGATGCTGGCCTTCTGCCTGCCCGCCGCGGCCCTCATCGCCGTGACGGTGCGCCCGCTGGCCGGGGCGGTCTTCGATTATGATGCCGCCCGCCTCGACCTGCTGACCGCCTGCACCTGGGCCTTCCTCATCGGGCTGGTCGGTGACACCTGGCTGGAGGTGGCGGTGCGGTCTTTTTACGCCAACCAGAACACCCGCACCCCGCTGGTGGCGGCTTTCCTCCAGGCCGCCTCCTTCGTGCTGCTCTCCCTGCTGCTCACGCCCGTCCTGGGGCTGGCCGGCATCCCGCTCTCTGCGGCCCTCACCTTCACCACCCAGGCAGTGGTCCTGCTCAGCCTGTTGAACCGGCGCTTCCCGGGGCTTCTGCGCCTGGGGAGCACCGCCTGGCGCGCCCCGCTTTCCGGGCTGGCGGCGGGAGGGGTTGCCCTGGCGCTCGTCTCGCTGCTCCCGCTTGGGCCCCTGCCGGGGAGCCTGGCTGCCCTGGCGGCGGGAGGGCTGGCTGCGCTGCCCTTCATCTGGCCGGAGGCCCGCCTGATCCTTCGCCTGTAGTCCTGCGGTATAATCCCGGCCATGTCCGAAAGCACTGAAAGCACTCAACCTGTAAAGGTGAAGAAACCCTCGCGCCTGCCCGGCCGCCTCCTGACGGCCCTGGGCGTCCTGGCGCTGCTCGCCCTGAGCATCTTCGGCGGGACACAGGCCGCCATCGCGGACCGCCGGTCCGCCCAGCGATCCCTGATCGGCACCCAATTGTCTGAACAATTCCAGTTCGCCCTGGTGGATATCAACTTCGGCCGCTATGACGCCGCACGCCAGCGCCTCGAATTCATCATCGCCCATGAGCCCAACTACCCCGGCGCCTCCCAAAAACTGACCGAGGTCCTGGTGGCCATGAGCGTCCCCACCGCCACCTCCACCCCCCTGCCCACCCCCACGCCCAACCCCTCCGGTGCGGAGGGCGTCTTCGCGCAGGCCCAGCAGTTGATCGCCGCCCGCGACTGGGCCAACGCCCTGGTCGCCATTGACGAGATCCGCAAGGCCGACCCCGGCTACCACACCGGCGAGGTGGACGGCATGTATTATTTCGTCCTGCGCAACTACGGCTTCAGCCAGATCGTCGAGCACGGCAACCTGGAGGGCGGCATCTACGAGCTGAGCCTCGCCGAGCGCTTTGGCCCTCTGGACAATTCCGCCAACGGACTGCGCGAGGGGGCGCGCGCCTATATCACCGCCGCCAGCTTCTGGGAGATCAACTGGGAGCAGGCGGTCAACTACCTCCAGCAGGTGGCGGGCGGCTGGCCCTCCCTGTGGGACGGGACCATGACCGCCTCCCAGCGCTACTACATCGCTTCGATGCGCTACGGGGATGAGCTCTTCCAGCGTGAGCAGTTCTGCGACGCGGTGGTGCAGTACCAGAACGCCTCGGCCATCGCCGAGTTGGACGATGCGGCCCAGAAGGGCTTCAACCAGTCCTACCAGGCTTGCTACCCGGCCACGCCCACTCCCACCCCCACTGGATCGTTGGTCGCGCCGCCGCCCACCACCGGCACCGAGGTCACCACCGAGCCGCCGCCCGCGACCACGGAGCCTCCGCCCCCGCCGCCCTCCGAAACGCCAACCATTCCCGCCGCTCCCTAGCCATGCCCCCCATCCCGTTCTGGGCGCTCGGGATCATCTTCTGGCTGCACATGCTGGCGACCGTCACCTGGATCGGCAGCCTGGTGGCCATTTCCCTGCTCGTACTTCCGGCGGCGAAACGGACCCTCAGCACTCTCGACCAGCTGGCCTTCCTGGACGCCATGCAGAAACGCCTGGAGCCGGTGGCCTGGTTCAGCATGGGCATCCTGGTGGTGACGGGTCTCTTCCAGCTCAGCTCAAACCCGCACTATGACGGGTTCCTGTCCACCACCGGGCAGTGGTCCATTGCCATCCTGATCAAGCACAGCATTTCCGTGGTCCTGGCGGTCACCAGCGCCATACAGACCTGGGATCTGCTGCCCCGCATCCGCCGCACCCTGCTGCGGGCGGACCGGGCCAAACCCGGCGAGCTGGAGCGCCTCCAGCGCCAGGAAACGCTGCTGCTGCGGATCAATCTGGCGCTGGCCGTGTTGATCCTGGCAGCCACCGCCACCGCGCGGGCCTCTTAAAAAAGAAATCGGAAGTCTTGAAGACTTCCGATTTCTGGTTTCGCGTGGGGGTTATATCTGGATCGGCGCGGGGGCCGGGACGCCGGTAAGGTCGTAGGCCATCGCTCCGGTGATGCGCACCGGCGCGATCTCCCCGATGGGGAGCCTGCCCTCGACGAGGACCAGCCCATCGATCTCGGGCGCGTCGCGGTAGGAGCGGCCGATCGAGAGGCCCTTGTCGAAGCCCTCCACCAGCACATCCAGAGTCTTGCCCACAAAGGACTGGTTGACCTGCATCGAGATGGGCTGCTGCAGCTCCATCAGCCGCTCGAAGCGCTCCTGCTTGACCTCCGCGGGGACCGGGTCGCCGAGCGGCTCGGAGGTCGTCCCCGGCTCGAAGGAGAACTGGAATGCCCCCACCCGGTCGAAGCGGATCTCGCGAACAAAGTCCATCAGGGCCTCGAACTCCTCGTCGGTCTCGCCAGGGTAGCCCACGATGAAGGTGGTGCGGATGGCAAGCTGCGGGATATGGAGGCGCATCTTCGCCAGCGTGCGGTGCACCCAGTCGATGTTGGAGGGCCGCCTCATCCGGTAGAGGGTCTTCGGGTGGGCGTGCTGGAGGGGCATATCAAGATAGGGCAGGATTTGCTTGCGTGCCGACATGACCTCGATCAGCCGGTCGGTGACGTATCCCGGGTAGGCGTACATGATGCGGATCCAGTCCAGGCCGGGTACGTCCTCGGTCAGCCCTTCGAGCAGCACGGCCAGCCCATCCTTGATCCCCAGGTCGTGACCATAATCAGTGGTGTCCTGCGCGATCAGCACCAGCTCGCGCACGCCCGCCTCGTTCAGGCGGCGGGCCTCGTCAATGATGACCTGCGGCGGCCGGCTCACAGCCGTTCCTTTAATAAGCGGAATGGCGCAGAAGGCGCACGGGCGGCGGCAGCCATCCGCGATCTTCAAATAGGCGCTCCCGCCCGCCACCGAGGCGCGCAGGGCTTCGTGTTCATCCGCGCCCACCGTCCGGGCGTTCTCGGGCAGGTGATAGAGAGGGCCGGGCCGCCCGCCCTGCCTTAGCTCGTGGACCACCTGCACGATGTCCATCCAGCGGCGCGTCCCCAGCACACCGTCCAGCCCCGGCACCTGCTCCGCGACCTGCGCGCCGTAGCGCTGGGTGAGGCAGCCTGCGGCGATCAGCACCTGCCCGCTGCGCTTGGACCCGGCCAGCTCGCGCAGCACGCTGATGGATTCCTCCTTGGCCGGGCCGATGAACCCGCAGGTGTTGACGATCAGCACGCTGGCGCGCTCCGGTTTCTGCACCAGGCGGTACCCGTCGCGCTGCAGCAGCTCGGCCATGGAATCAGAATCGACGGTGTTCTTGGCGCAGCCGAGTGAAACGATGTGGAAGGTGTTCTTCGACAAGTAAATACCTCTCAATAAGGGGCAGGCTTCCGATGTCTTAAGAACATCGGAAGTCTTGTTATGGCGTGGGGGTCGGCGTGACTGTGGGGGTCAGCGTGGGCGTCAGCGAGATCAGCACGGTGGGCGTGGAAGTGGGCGCAGCCGGAACCGGCGTGACCACCTCGTTGGCGGTGTAAATGAAGTTCGCCACCTGCCCAAAGGTGCCGAGGAGACCCAGATCGCGGCCGTTGTAGTTCACGCGCAGGGCCGCCGCGTTGCCGGTCAGCACCTGGATAGTGGTCGTAGCCTCATAGGTGTAGGCCGCGCCGGGGACCACGCGCCCGTTGAAGGCTTCCTCCCCGTCCAGCATGACGCGCATATAGGCCCGCTCCACCACGGTGATCATGACCCGCACCGGCACGCTGGCATCCTCGGGGTTGAAGGGCGGCACCTCCAGGCTCGTATCGGGCGTAGGGCTGCTCTCCTCCGTGACCACGGGCGTATCCAGCACCGGGATCAACGTGAGTTCCTGCGCAGGCAGCGGGTTGGAGGTGCCCGCCAGCACATCCGAGATGGAGGGCGCGGTCGGCAGGACCACCACCTCGCCCTGGTCCGCGAAGATCCGCCCCAGGCCCCACACGATGAGCGCCACCACCAGGGCGACCAGCGCCAGGCCGAAGATCAGGTCTCCGGCCATGAAGCCGCGCAGGGGCGGCACTTTGGGCTTTACCAGGAACGACTGGCGGTTGCTCCCCGGGATGACCGGGTGGCGGGCGCGGTGGCTGGCCTGCAGCGAATCGGCAAAGCGCAGCAGCAGGGCGTCGGCGTCCAGGTCCAGGAAGGCGGCATAGTTCGCCAGCATGCCGCGCGTCTGCACCGCGGAGGGGAGCTGGGAGAAATCCCCGCGCTCCAGCGCCCGGATGAAGACCTCGCGGATGTGGATGTGGTGGTCCACCTCTTCGGGCGTCAGGCTGAGCAGCTCGCGGCGGCGGCGGAGCTGCACACCGATCTCGGCGAAGATCTTTTC
>CAZSPX010000165.1:0-7442 GCA_964608885.1 uncultured Anaerolineaceae bacterium
GGCCGCCGGGTGAAAGTGCAGGTCTCCGCAGAGGGGGAGCAGCGCTGGGTGAGCCTGGGAGGCCACACCTGGCGCTTGAAGCGGTCCGGCGGGACAAGTGGTGGGCGGGGCGCTCACCACCACGCTTCCAGCCTCACCGCTCCCATGCCCGGGCAGGTGCGCGCGGTGAACGTGAGCCCGGGCGAGCCCGTCCGCAAGGGACAGACCCTGGTGGTGGTGGAGGCCATGAAGATGGAGCTGCGCGTCCAGTCCCCGCGCGATGGCGTGGTGGGCAGGGTCTTCGTGCAGGTAGGGGAGAGCGTCGAGCGCGAGCAGGTGCTGCTCGAAGTGGACAAGTCTCCCTCTGAGGGTTCAGGTTAAGGAGCCGGGATGACAGGCAAATATTTCGATGAGCTGGAGGTCGGGATGAAGTTCTCCCACGCCAACGGGCGGACCGTGACCGAGATGGACAACGTGCTCTTCTCGGCCCTCACCATGAACACCCAGCCCCTGCACGTGAACGAGGACTTTGCCTCGCACACCGAGTTCGGCCAGCGGCTGGTGAACGGTCTCTATACCCTGGGACTGGTGGTGGGACTGACGGTCTCCGACCTGACCGAGGGCACCATCGTGGCCAACCTGGGGTATGACCGCGTCGTGCATCCCAACCCGGTCTTCCACGGCGATACCATCTATGCCGAGAGCGAGATCATCGAGAAGCGCGACTCGAAGTCCCGGCCCAACGCGGGGATCGTGAGGATCCGCTGCCGCGGCCGCAAACCTGACGGTACAATAGTGGTCGAGTTCGAGCGCACGGCCCTGTTCCTGAAAAGACCCGGGTCATAACAGGCTCACCGCGGCCAAAGGAGAACCATGCATTCCCGACGCGCACTGCTCTACATGCCGGGCGACGACCGGCGCAAGATCGAAAAGGCGGCCAGCCTCGGGGTGGACTCGGTCTGCATGGACCTGGAGGACGGGACCGCCCTCACCCGCAAGGTCGAGGCGCGCGCCGTGATCGCCCAGGCCATGCAGGAGCTGGACTTCGCCGACTCCGAGCGCTGCATCCGCATCAACAGCGTCGGTTCGGGCCTGGAGAAGGACGACCTGAGCGCGGCCCTGGATGCCCGCCCGGATGCCATCGTCGTCCCCAAGGTGGAGGAGCCCGGGCATGTCGCCTGGGTCAGCGAGCAGATCGATTCCTATGAGTTCTCGCACCAGCTGCCGCGCGGCGGCATCCGCATGCTCATTGTGGTGGAGACCGCCCGCGGCATCCTGAACCTGGCCCAACTGGCCGCAGCGGACCGGCGGCTGGAAGCCATCATCTTTGGCGGCGAGGACTTTGCCGCCAGCATCGGCGCCACCCGCACCCAGGGCGCGGTCGAGCTGCTTTACGCGCGCCAGGCGGTTGTCACTGCCTGCGCGGCCTTCGACCTGCAGGCCATCGACATTGTCACCATCGATTTCAAGGATCCCGAGGCCCTGCGCCGCGAGGCGCTGTTCGGAGCGGCCCTGGGCTTCAGCGGCAAGCAGGTCATCCACCCCTCCCAGGTGGAACCGGTGCAGGCCGCCTTTACCCCCTCCGACCAGGCAATCGCTTACGCGCGCCGCGTGGTCGAGGCCTTCGAGGAAAACCAGCAGGCCGGCAGGGGCGCCTTCGCGCTGGATGGGAAGATGATCGATATGCCTTTGTTACGGAACGCGCAGAAGGTGCTGGAACGCGCCCGGGCCGCCGGGAAATAATCCTCCTCCATAAGGAGCCATCCTTTGCTTGCCGTCTTTTACGGGCTGCTCTCCGCCCTTGGCTGGGGCGCGGCCGATTTCACCGGGGGCCTTGCCAGCCGGAAAGCCAAACCCTATCAGGTCCTCTTCCTGGCGGAGGCGGCCGGGCTTGTGCCCCTCCTGATCCTCACTCTGGTGCTGCGCGAGCCGCTCCCTGGCCTCTCGGTCTGGTTGTGGAGCGCTTCGGCCAGCATCGTGGGTACGGTGGGATTGCTCTTCCTCTACCGCGCCCTGGCGGAGGGGAACATGACCATTGCCGCGCCGGTATCGGCCCTGCTGGCCGCGGTCGTTCCAGTGGTGGTCGGGGGACTCACGGAAGGGATCGCCGGTCCGCTGACGCTCCTGGGCTTCCTGCTGGCGCTGCTCTCCATCTGGATCATCTCGCAGAACGGAGAGACTCGCGATATCCGCCTGAATCTGCAGACCCTGCGCCTGCCCTTTGCCGCAGGATTGTTCTTCGGCTTTTATTTCGTCATGATCCACCAGGCCACGCGTGAGGCTTTCTTCTGGCCTCTGGTGAGCGCGCGCCTGGCCGGGACGCTGGTCATGTCCATCTACGCCCTGGCCATGCGCGGGCCGGTGCTCCCAGCCCGCTCGCTCTGGCCGCTGGTGGCCCTCGGCGGGGTGCTGGATGTGACCGGTAATGTCTTTTATGTGCTGGCCTCGCGCCTGGGGCGGCTGGATGTGGCCGCCGTGCTGGGATCGCTCTACCCTGCCTCCACCGTGCTGCTGGCCTGGGTCCTCCTGAGGGAGAGGCTCACCCGCCTGCAGTGGATCGGGGTCCTGCTGGCGCTGGCTTCCATTATTTTGCTGACCCTCTAGCCTGGTTCTCGGGAGGATGTGATGGGAAAACTCGCTGGCCGTGTTGCAGTGATCACTGGCGCCACCTCAGGCATCGGGCGCGCCACCGCGCTGCGTTTCGCTGCCGAGGGGGCGGACCTCGTCCTCACCGGCCGCCGCGTGGACCGGGGCGAGGCGGTCGCGGAGCAGTGCCGGGCGATCGGCGCGCGCTGTCTCTTCATTGAGGCCGACCATACCCGCATGGGAGACTGCCAGAATGTGGTGGAGGCTGCACTGAGAGGCTTCGGGCGCATCGACATCCTGTTCAACAATGCCGGGATCGTCACGAGCGGCACCGCCGAGACGACCACCGAGGAGGTCTGGGAGGCAACCCTGTCCCTCAACGTGACCGCGGTCTGGAGGATGTGCAAACTGGTCCTTCCGCACCTGCGCGCGCAGGGCGGCGGCGTGATCGTCAATAACGGCTCAGACTGGTCGGTGGTGGCCGGACGGGATGCCTTTCCCTATATCGCCAGCAAGGGCGCGGTTGGCATGCTGACCAAGTCAATGGCGCTGGATTACGCTCCCTTTAATATCCGTGTGAACGCGGTCTGTCCCGGCGATACCTATGTGGAGCGCTGGGAGGAGAAGGGCTACTTTGAAGGCTCGGGGGCGGTGTCAGCGGAGGAGGCCATGAAGGAATCCAGCGCTTACCTGCCGCTTGGACGCTTCGGCCGCCCGGAGGAGATCGCCAGCGCGGTGCTATTCCTGGCCTCGGACGAATCCTCCTTCGTGACCGGGCACCTGCTTCTGGTGGACGGGGGCAATACTGCCCAATGAAGATCTCCGATCTGCTCGCCCTGCGCCTTTCCAACCAGGGGCTGGCCGGCCCCGGGTTCGCGCGCCCGGAAGAGGTGGTGGGCTGGCTGGGCGCGGTCCAGTCGCAGGACTACCTGGGGGCCAAGTGGGCGCTGGGCCAGCGCGTGCCGGCTGCGACGGATGCGTCCATCGAACAGGCTTTCAATGAGGGCCGTTTCCTGCGGACCCATGTCCTACGTCCCACCTGGCATTTCGTCCTGCCCGGCGACATCCGCTGGATGTTGAAGCTTACCGCCCCGCGCGTCAAAGCTCTCATTGCCTTTGGAGGCCGGGCCAACGGGCTGGATGAGACCGTCATCAGGCGCAGCCGCGCGGCCATCACCACGGCCCTTCGGGAGGGGCCTGCACAGCGCGAGCACATCGCCTCCGCGCTGGAGGCGGCCGGCATAGACGTGAAGGCCGGCCAGCGTTTGATCTTCCTGCTCATGCACGCCGAGCTGGATGGCCTGATCTGCAGCGGCCCTCGCCGTGGAAAACAGTTCACCTACGCGCTGTTGGACCAGCGCATCCCCGGAGGCGTTCCTCCGGGTCGTGAGGAATCGCTCACAGAGCTGGCGCGGCGGTACTTTACCAGTCACGGCCCCGCGACCCTGCGCGACTTCGCCTGGTGGTCGGGCCTCACCCTGGCCGATTCGAAGCGCGCTGTGGAGGCCCTGGGACATGAGCTGGAGCGTCTTTCTCTGGAAGGCGGCGAATACTGGTTCGTTCCCTCCGGTCGCCCGGCCCGCACGCGGGAGCGAGGCGCCTGGCTGCTCCCGAACTTCGATGAATACATCGTGGCCTACACGGAGCGCGGCGAATTCTTCGATCCCATCCATGATGGGGGTCGCATCCCGAGCAACAGCATGCTCTCCCGCCACAGCCTCCTCCTGGATGGCCGTGTGGCCGGGGCATGGAAGCGCACGCTGAAGAAGGATTCGGTTCTCGTGGAGTTTTTTCCCTTCGCCCCCCTGCCTCAGGCTGAGAGCCGGGCGCTGCGCCAGGCCGCGCAGCGCTACGCGGATTTCCTCGGCCTGGCATTGGAGATGCAATGAGCGTACAGAAATCCTATGACCGCTGGTCGGCTTCCTATGACCAGGACCTGAACCTGACGCGCGACCTCGACGCGAGCCTGACGCGCGGGTTGCTGGCGGGGCAGCGCTTCCAGGCCGTGCTGGAGATCGGCTGCGGCACCGGCAAGAATACCGCCTTCCTGGCCGGGATCGGGGACCGCGTCCTCGGCATGGATTTCTCACAGGGCATGCTCCAGCGTGCCCGCCTCAAGGTGCGCACCTCGAACGTCTGCTTTGTCCGGCACGACATTACCCGGCCCTGGCCGCTGCAAGCCTCCGTGTTTAACCTGCTGGCCTGTAACCTGGTGCTGGAGCACGTCCAGGAACTGCCTTTCGTGTTCAGGCAGGCGGCGCGAGTCATGCTCCCCGGGGCGGTCTTTTACGTCAGCGAGCTGCACCCCTTCCGGCAATACCTGGGAGGCAGGGCGCAGTACCTGACCGGCTCTGGGCGGTCAGAGATCTCCGCTCATATCCATCACATCTCGGATTTCGTCCAGGGCGCGCAGGCTGCCGGGCTCCGCCTGGTGGATTTTCAGGAAGGCTGGCATGCGGAGGACCAGGGCCGGCCGCCGCGCCTGGCCGTCTTCAAGTTCCTCAAGTGAGGCGGCTTTCCCGGAGTGGGGGATTTCTAATGGAACGCATACACTCTCCGGCTTGACAATTGCATAATTCAGGTATAAATTTAAGCCCGCTTAACTAAAAAGAAGGCTTAAATATGACAGACCAACTCTCCTTCAAAGAGACCGTCCGCTCCTTCATGGACATCTTCATGGACCGTGCCATGCACGGCTGGAAACGCTTCGCGCGTGAGGCGGGCCTCTCCATGGCGCAATACAGCATCCTGATGCAGCTCCATTATCGCGGCCGGTGCAGCATCTCCGATATCAGCGAGCGCTTCGAGACCACCAGCGCGGCGGCCAGCCAGATCGCCGACAAGCTCGTGCAGGCAGGTTTCCTGGAGCGTACCGAGGACCCCGCCGACCGCCGCTCCCGTCTGCTGACGCTCAGCCCCAGGGGCCGGGACCTGATCGACGAGAGCATCCGGGCGCGCTATCGCTGGGTGGAAGACCTCGAGAGCAAGCTCACCGCCGGGGAGCAGCAAAAGGTAATCGAAGGCCTGTCGTTGATCACCACCGCCGCCTCACAGCCCGAGCCCGTGGAATAGACCGCTTCCCTCTCCGGTTCGGATCTTCTTCTTGCGAGGCCCGGCCCGCCGGACGCATCCTTCTGCCCCTTTATTGAAAGGAATCTTATGCAAGCCACCATGCCACAGACCATGAGACGCCGCCAGCCGCGTTCCTCCTCCGGAGGAATGGGCCGGGCGGTCAAGTACCTGGCCAATTACAGGCGCCAGGCCCTGCTCCCTTATTTGTTCCTGATCGTTGCCACGCTCTCGCAGCTCGCCGTTCCGCGCATGGTCCGCAACATCATCGATGCCGTCACCAGCGGCTACATCGGGGACCAGGTGCTTCAGGCTTTGGACAAGATCCCCACCCAGATGATGGGCGCCGCCCTGCCTCGTATTCTCTCGGCGCTGAACTATTCGCCCGACCTGACGGCCGAGCAGCTCCGCCTGCGCCTCCAGTCGGATGTCTCCGGCGCGCCGCAGGCCCTGATTACGGCCCTTGTCTCGATCGTGGTGTTTGCGGTCCTGCGCGGGGTCTTTTCCTTCCTGCAGACCTACTGGGCCGAGAAGAACTCCCAGGCCGTGGCCTACGACCTGCGCAACGACCTGTACGCCAAGATCCAACGCCTGTCCTTTTCCTATCACGACAAGAACCAGACCGGCCAGTTGATGATCCGCGCTACCGATGATGTGGAGAAGGTCCGCCTCTTCATCGGCCAGGGCTTGCTGCAGCTGGTGGGCGCTCTCATCCTGCTGACCGGAACCATCATCATCCTCTTCAGTACCAATGTCCGCATGGCCTGGACCGCCATGCCCATCATGCCGGTCGCGCTGGTGCTGTTCGTCATTTTCAGTTCACTGGCGCGGCCCATGTTCAGCCTGGTGCAGCAGAAGATCTCGACCCTCAACACCGTACTGCAGGAGAACCTGGCGGGCATCAAGGTCATCAAGGCCTTCACCCGCGAGAGGCAGGAATCTGCCAAGTTCCACCGCGCCGCCGACGCCACCATGGACCAGGCCATCAAGCTGGCGCGCCTGTTCACCTTCATGTTCCCGCTGGTGTTCCTGATCGCCAGCCTGGGCCAGTCCGCCATACTCTATGTAGGCGGCAGGCAGATCATCGCCGGGGCCCTCTCGCTGGGCGAATGGCAGGAGTTCTCGCTCTACCTGATGTACCTGTTCTTTCCCATTGCCCAGTTCGGCTTCATCATCACCCAGTTCGGGCAGGCCTCTGCTTCCGCGGACCGCATCTTCGAGATCCTGGACGCCCGCAATGACATTACGGACAAGCCGGGCGCCATCGAGCTGCCGGATGTGAACGGCGTGGTGAAGTTCGAGAACGTGACCTTCCGCTATTTTGGCGGGGGCGAGCCCGTCCTCAAGGATGTGAGCTTTGAGGCCCGCCCCGGTGAGACCATTGCCCTGCTGGGCGCCACCGGCTCCGGCAAGACCACCATCATCAACCTGCTGCCGCGCTTCTATGACCCGACCGAAGGCCGCATCACCATCGACGGCCATGACCTGCGGGATGTGACCCTCGAGTCGCTGCGCAAGCGGATTGGCATCGTGCTCCAGGAGACCACCCTGTTCAGCGGCACCATCCGCGAGAACATCGCCTTTGGCAAGCCGGAGGCCTCCCAGCAGGAGATCGAGGCCGCCGCCCGCGCGGCCCAGGCCCATGACTTCATCACCTCTTTCCCGGAGGGTTACGATACCCATGTGGGCGAGCGCGGGGCAACCCTCTCCGGCGGGCAGAAGCAGCGCGTGGCCATCGCCCGCGCCCTGCTGCTCAACCCGCGCATCCTCATCCTGGATGACTCCACCTCCAGTGTGGATCTGACCAC
>CAZSPX010000166.1:0-7436 GCA_964608885.1 uncultured Anaerolineaceae bacterium
GGTATGGTCTGGGTGAAGCTGTGGGTGCCGGGCGCGCCGGCATTGCCCAGGTGGCTCCGCGAGGCGCGATTGACCACAGGGAGAAGCGGGTTGGCGCACAGACCGTTCCCTGAAGGGGGAATAGCTGTGGGGGTCTCAGTAGGGAGAGAGGGCGCAGGGGTCACCGGCGGGGCAGTGGGGATATTACAGGCCACGAGGCTGGCCATTACGAACAAAGGGAAGAGCAGACGGACGAGCAATCTGAGGGTCATTCTGTACTCCTTGGGAATCTACATAAAACTATCAACCCCCTCGGGCTGCGCTGCCTTCCAAAGCGGCGCAGTATATGGCTGAGAACGATGGAATGGGAAAGCCGTTATGCGGGCATGGGCGGCCTAGTTTACCCCATTTTCGCCCGTTTTGCGCTGGAGCTTGATGGCGGCCTCGATCTCGGGGTGGGGTTTCCATCCCCCTTCGGTGAAGACCTCTGTGTCCCATGGGAAGAGGATCAAGGCGTCGCTGAGGAGGGCGGTCACATCCGGACGGGGGTCCGCCCAGGTGTGAGCGACCAGCGCGGCGGTCCGGACCTCGGAAGCCCCTCGCTCCGAGGCGCGCGCCGCGACCAGTGCGAGGGTCTCGCCGGTGTCGGCGATCTCGTCCACGACCGCCACACGCTGCCCGCTGACGACTACGGGCACGTCCAGCCGCCAGACCGGGGACTCGAAGCGGACCTCATCGTCCACCCGGCGCGTCACCCGGACGGGATACAGCTCACGGCGCAGGGCAAGCGAGACCGCGGTCGCGGGGAAGAGCCCCGCGCGAGCAATGCCGAGGATCACATGGGGATCGAATGGGGCCAGCGCCTCACACAGCTGGCGGGCCAGCGCGGCGAACCGCCCCCAATCGACCTCCTCCACTCCCTGCCTTCTGGCGTAATCGTAGCTCTTCATCCGAACTTGTAGCCGATGCGGCGCAGGAAGTCCCGGCGGGCGAGGCGGGCCTCTTCATCCTCGATGCCTTTGGGGGAGGAGCCATCGATCACACCGAGGATACCGCGACCCTGCTCCGTCTCCGCGACGATCACCTGGGTTGGATTGGCCGTAGCGCAGAAGACATGGGTCACCTCGGGCACTCCTTTGACCGTATTGAGGATGTTGATGGGGAAGTAGCCGCCGCCGAGAAAGATGATGAACGAATGCCCTGCTCCGATCGCCATGGCGTTGCGGCGCGCCAGCTCGATCAGGGCCTCGTCCGTGCCGGACCAGCGCACCAGGCAGGGGCCGGAGGCTTCGCAGAAAGCCAGCCCGAACTTGATGCCGGGAACCGTGGAGAACAGGGCTTCGTGCATATCATCGACGGTCTTGATGAAATGGGATTGCCCCAGGATGAAATTGACCTCTTCGGGTTTTTCAATGGTGACAGTCTTGATCTCCATGACGCCTCTCCGTTTGCGGGTTGGATGAATCTATGATACAACAAAAATCATTGCTCCCACAGGTTGGTGGAAATGATCCGAAAACTCGCCGCCCTCACACTGCTGATCCTCACGGCCTGCGCACCCGCTGCCCCCTTACCGCTCCCTGCGACACTAACCCCTCTCCCGCCTCCCATTCCCACCCCCACGCCGCTGCCCACGCTGCCTCCGCTGCCCACCTCCACCCCCGTGAGGGCGGTCCCGAACTTCGGGCATATTGTCTTCATCCTCTTTGAGAACAAGGAGTTCGGGAGTGTGATCGGCAGTCCGAAGGCTCCGTATTTCAACATCCTGGCCGAGACCAACACGCTGCTGACCCAGCACTATGCCATTGTCCATCCCAGCCTGCCGAACTACCTGGCGCTGATCGGTGGGGACACGTTCGGGATCAGCTCTGACTGCACGGACTGCTTCATCAACGCGAAGAGCCTGCCTGACCTGATCGAGGCCAGCGGGCGCACCTGGAAGACCTACCAGGAGGATATGCCGGGTCCATGTTACGTGGGGGATACGAACGTCTACGTGCAGAAGCATAACCCCTTTATATACTTCGACCCGATCCGCCTGGATGCGGAGCGCTGCGCCCGCAGCGTCGTGCCGCTGACGGCGCTGGATGCGGATATCGCCGCGCGGACCCTGCCGGACTTCAGCTTCATCACCCCCAACCTGTGCTACTCGGCCCACTCTTGCGGGCTGGAGATGGCCGATCCGTGGCTGGATACGCTTCTAGACCGGCTGGTGCCGGCCCTGGAGGCGGATGGGGAACCCTATCTGATCGTTGTGACGTGGGACGAGGGGCAGTCGGATAAGGGGTGCTGCGGGCTGCCGGAACCCGCGGGGGGAAGGATCGCGACCATCCTGATCTCACCGCAGGCGCGGGAGAACTTCAAGGACGATACGCCCTACACGTTGTATTCACTGCTGAGAATGGTCTCGGAGGCCTGGGGCCTGCCGCTGCTGGGACACGCCGGAGACAAGAACACGCCGCTGATCCAGCGCCCCTGGAAGTGAGCCGGGCTCACTTCGCCCCGTAGAACACCAGCAGCGTGCTCCCGTACTTGCGCTGCTCGGATTCGGAGAGGTTAATCAGCTCGAGCGCCTTGTGCTCGCGCGGCGCGATCTGTACAATGACCTCGAACTCATCGCTCAGCCAGCCGGGATTCTCGTCGAGGACCATCAATGCCTGCGACCACATGTCCTTGAACTGCGGCGGGGCGATGTAGATGTAATCAAAGCGCCGGTCGGCGGGGGCGGCCAGCAGGGCGAAGGCATCTCCACGGCGGATCTCGGCGCGATCCTGCATGCGGCAGTGCTCGAGGTTCCAGCGCATAGTATCGATGGCAAGCCGCTCACGATCGCTGAAGCGTGCGAAAGCCGCGCCGCGGCTCAGGGCTTCGATCCCCACTGCGCCGGTGCCGCCGAACACATCCCACCAGTTGGAATCGACCACTTCCCCGGCGAGGATGTCGAAAAGCGACTCCTTGGCGCGATCGGTGATGGGACGGGTGGTATCCCCGGGCACCGACTTCAGCCTGCGGCCCCGGGCCGTTCCCGAGATGACTCGAAGGCTCATTGCCGGGGCTCCACACTCTGGCGCGCCGCGCGGAGGTTTCCCTGCGGAGCAATGACCGGGACCACGCACCCTGTGCTGATCAGCAGGCCCTTGTCCCGGGTCTGCTCGCGAGCCTGCGCGGCCTCCGCGCCAACATCTTCCGCGGTGCCAAAGACGAGCGTATCCTGGCGCAGGCCCCCGCACACTCCGCCGCGGAAGAGCTTCCGCGCCCCGGCGAGAGAGGGCGAAGTTTCGCGGTCGTGCCAGTTTACGATCTGCAGCGCTAGCTCACCTGCGGCTTCAAAATAGACCTCATGCCCGTGGAGGTGGAGCATGTTGCACCAACCGCGTTCTGCGGGCTGAAGGGCGATCCTGTCGAAGGCGAGACCGAACACCTGGTACTCCTCCCATGTTAGCAACCCTGCCTGGGCGTGCTGGACTGCATAGAAGATCCCGTCGATGCCGATGGTCATCGCCGCATCAATGAAGCGGCGGGTGGTCTCCGCAATGGCCCGCAGCCCTTTTAACACAGCCTCGGGATGGCGGCGCAGATGGACAAGCAGGCGTTCGCCCCCGGCCAAATTCTTGGCCTGGGCGAGCGGGTTAAAGACGGTCTGAATCAGCGGGGTTTCCACCGGGATGACCGAGCGGATCAACCGCAGGCACTCCAGTTGGGCTGCAAGATGAGGGCTTGTGGGTGAGAGGGGTTGGAGGGATTCCCAGTCGTGGGGATCCGAAATTGTACGTTTCGTATAGTCACGAGTGCCCTCCGGGTTACCGCGCCATACGTCCTCAACGCCCCAATCCCGCAGGCAGAAGGAGGAGGCAGGCGTGACCTTGACCAGGTCGAAGTCATAGGTCTTTTGGAATTCAAGGGTCGCCGAGGCCAGCAGGCCGGGGGATTGGTCATCCACAGGGAAATGGCGCCAGAGAGCGACGGGCGGGCGGTCAAGCACCCCGCCCTGGATGCAAGCCTGGATTCTTTCGCGGTGTGTGTTCATTGGGTGTTCAGATAGATGGTGCAGAATACGGCTCCCTGGCGCTCGATGACGATCATGTCGGTGCTGCTGGAGTATTTCTGGATGGATGGATCGGCGCGCGAGCCGGTGAGCACATACTGTCCAGGCTGGGGGGTGGAGCGGCTGTTGCTGCCATCGATCACCGTGATCCCGGGTGCGGCGTAATAAGAGGCGATGTAGCCCTCGCGCCGGACGAAGAGGGTGGGATGCAGGGAGGCGAGCCGGTTGGCCTTTTCCACTGCCTGTTTGTAGCAGGTGAGCCAGTAATCGGTCTCGAAGCGGGCGGCAGCCTGTCTCGTCCCTCCGGCAAACTGATTGTAATACGTGTACTCGAAGGGATGAAGCTGGACATAGGCGATGACCCCGCTCATCAGCAAAAGCGCGATGACCGGGAGGCGGATCCAGGCGGAGGACACCCGGTCGAAGACAGCTTGCAGGGCGATCCCTGCCAGGATGAAGAGTGGCGGCACGATGAACATAAAGTGGCGGAAGCCGTCATACATGGGAGGGCGGGCCGCCAGCACATACAGCATGGGGACCGCCAGCCAGAGAAAGGTCGGGAAGAGGGTCTTCCAATCCAGCTTGCCGCGCAGGCTTCGCAGGATTGCGATCACACTGCCGAAGAATGCCAGCGGCCAGACCGGCTCGGTCAAAGCAAAGAGAAGGAGGGCGGGCAGGTAGCGGAGCGGCAGGTTATCGGCGCGGTAGATCTCGCCATAGAAGAGCAGCCGCAACTCGGTGGGGTTATCGGCCATGAAGGTCAGCGTGCCGAGAAAGTTGCGCAGCGGCGCCTCCCAGAGATAGGGCCAGGAGGCGAGCATGGTAACGATGGCGATCAGTGCGTAGACCGCGAACCATCCCAACCGGGAGGGCTTCTTCAGGAACAGGAAATACAAGCCGGCGAGCGCCCCCGCCAGCGGACCGAGCACACGGATGCTCGTGGTCAGCCCGAGCATGATGCCCGGCAGGAGCAGGTGCTTCAGCAATTGCCTGGGCTTCTCGTCAGAAGGGGCCGCGGCGAGATACTCCGCCATGCGGAAGCCCAGCTCCAGTGAGATGATGAAGAAGGCCATGAAGGGAGGGTCCTTCGGATTGATGAAGGCATGCTCCCAGAGCACCGGTTGGGTCGAGAACAGGGCGGTGGCAAAAAAAGCCGCCCAGGGACCCATCCAGCGGCGGGCGAGCAGGTAGAAGAAGTATAGACCCACCTGGAAGGCGAGGAAGTTCACCAGGTGCCAGGCGGAGGCCTGGTCAAGCCCCAGAGACTGGAGCAGGTGGGCGGGCAGCCGAGCAAGGATAAGGTATGCAGGGCCGCGGTTGCGGTGGTCCCAGGGGCTGGGACCGTAGGCCTTCTCCAGGTCGAAGTCCGGCCGGGTCCATTCCACGGGGTTGTAGGCATAACCGATCGCGTCGGCGTATCCATAGAAGAGTGGCTCGTCCAGGGAGAAGCCGTAGTCGCGGAAGGTAAAGAGGCCGACGATGATATTGAAAACGATCAGGAGGATGACAGGGAGGTTCTTAATGCGCGCAGCGAGGGAGGGGAGGGACATGGCCTGCTCATTATAATTTGACTTGCCCGGCGGGCGGGGGAAGGATCACTTGCTCTTGAGGCGGTGAGACTGTCGCTCTCTTGCCGTTTCCAGGCGGAGCTTTTCGGCCTCGGTCTCGGCTTTCAGCGGCGGGACCTGCACGGGCTGGCCGTCATTGTCCAGTGCGACATACACGAGGTAGGCCGTGTTGGTATGTGTCCGTTCGCCTGTGACCGGGTTTTCAGCCACCACCTGCACCTCCACCTCGCCGGAGGTGCGTCCCACGTAGGTCACCTCAGCCTCCAGGATGACCAGGTCACCGATGCGGATGGGCTGGCGGAAGACCATCGAGTCGATGGCGACTGTGACCACCCTGTGCCTGGCATGCCGCATGAAGGCCAACGCGCCGGCCTCGTCCACCAGCTTCATGATCCACCCGCCGTGGACGTTCCCGAGGTTGTTGGCATGCTCGGGCTGCATCAACTGCGCGATGCTGATGCGCGAGGCGCGCACCGGCCGGGGCTCGAGGGGTTCGCTCATCATGGCTCCAACTGGAAGAGGGGGCTCAGTCCAGATCCTCCCGAAGCTCGCCCAGGTCCAGCGTGTGCAGGCGCTCGGGTTCCTCCGCCAGCACGTCTATGACGCTGTGGGTCAGCTCGCTCATCAGGGGGGCCAGGGCCACTGTCGCGGGCGGACGCAGCCGGGGAGGCGCGTTCGGGGGTTTCAGGCGGGGTTTCAGAGTGCTGGTGGCGCGCTTGCGCAGGATGCGTGGATCATCCGAGAGATAGCCCACGTAGTAGCCGAGGACGGAATAAACCTCCCGGCGGGAGGTCACCCAGCCGATCCAGTCCCCGTTCCGGTTGAACAGGTAGGGATAGACGAGGAAGGCGTCGGTGTCACCCCTGGAATTGTAGACCGGGATCAGCGCGGGTTTCGTCTTGATTTCCATCGCTGCACCTCACTCGACATCATTATACGTCCAATGGCGGTTCACAAAGAAGTTCCACAGCATGACGATCCCCACGGCCACAGCCAGCGCGGCATTGTGCCCGAGCTTCTCGGGGTGCATGGAGGCCAGCATGGGAGTTCGGGCGAAGATGTGCCCGAGCGGATTCTCCAGCCCTGCAAAGATGGGCGTGCGGATCATCAAGCCCACCAGGTTGACAAAGAAGAACTGGCTGACCTGGTGGGCCAGGTTCTTGGAGCGGGAATCGGGGTAGGTCCAGAAGCGGTTCCAGAGGAAATTGCTCGTCACCGCAGCGATGAAGGAAATGATGCTGGAGGGGACTTCGGGAAGGTGAAACCCCCAGGCCAGCAGGTTGAAGATGCCAAAATCGACGATCGCGCCCATGACTCCCACGGTGGCAAACCGCAGGAAGCGCGTCCGCTCTTTGGGATTCGTCAGGATCATTCCAGGCCCAGCTGCCTCTTAAAATAGGGGACCGTTCGGCGGATGCCCTCATCCAGGGATACGACCGGTTCCCAGTGCAGGATGTTACGCGCCCGGGTGATGTCGGGCTGCCTGCGCTGGGGGTCGCGGGCGCTGCGCGCGTCCGGGACGAAGGTGATGCCGCCCTGGTTCGCGGTGATGCGGTTGATGGCCTCGGCGAACTGCAGGATGCTCATCTCGTTGGGATTGCCGATGTTGACCGGCATGTGCTCATCCGAATACAGCAGGCAGACAATGCCTTCCACCAGGTCGTCCACGTAGCAGAAGGAGCGCGTCTGGCCGCCATCGCCGTAGACGGTCAGCGGCTGGCCGAGCAGCGCCTGCTTGAGCAGGTTCGGCAGGGCGCGCCCGTCCTCCAGGTCCATGCGCGGGCCGTAGGTGTTGAAGATGCGCACGATGCGCGTGTCGATGCCGTGCGCGCGGTGGTAGGCCA
>CAZSPX010000167.1:0-7402 GCA_964608885.1 uncultured Anaerolineaceae bacterium
AGGGTATCGGATACGGGGTTGAAGGCCGAGAAATAGGCACGTTTGAGGTGAACGTTTTTCATCAGCCAACTTGTAGTGCTCAATAATTCCAGATCGGCTTCATCCGCTCCACCAGCCACAAACTGGGTGACACTCGAAGGCCAGCGGCCATTCCAGCCAGTGTGGGAGGGTTGACTCCGCCTGATCTCATCGACCCAGCGCAGGCGCAGGAGAAGCTCTTCCATGAACTGTTTCCCGGGTGCAAGGCGAGCGAGACGGTCGGAGTTGGGAGCCTCGAGGTTGACCGAGAGCCGGTCTGCGAGGCGTATGGCGCGCTCGACCTGGGCTTTTTCAGCACCGGGCATTATTTTCAGGTGGATGTAGCCGCGGAACCCAAGCTTGTTTCGAAGGATATCTGCGGTATCGAGCAATTTATCCTGAGTGCGAACACCACCGCCAGCAATGCCCGAGCTGAGGAAGATCCCCTCCGCGGCTCCTGCGCTGGCAAGCTTTCCGAAGAGCTTTGCGAATTCCTCCGGCTTGAACGTGGCCCGCCGGAAATCCCGACCGGCACGGAAGGGACAATAAAAACAATCACGCTCACAGGCTGAAGTGAGCAGGGTTTTCAACAGCTTTATTTGCCTGCCACCGGGCATTTGGGCGGGATGGATAAAGACCTGATCTTTTTCTTTTGGAGAGTAGCACTGGGGCGGGGAGGGGTGATCGACACTGCGTTCCGCATCGGGCTCAAAGCTCATCTGGGAAGAAAGGAATTTCAGCCGGTCAATGGGTTCCATGGGATCCGATCCCGATCTTGTGTTCAGGGGAGAATGGGCAAAGTCCTGTCACACACTATTATACAGAACGAATGTTCTAATGTCAAGCAGTTATTTCGGGAGGGAGTGTGAACGTGAACGTGCTGCCTTCCCCCTCGCGGCTTGAGACCTGGATGCGACCGTCGTGGAGATGAGCGATCCCCTGTGCAATCGCAAGGCCCAATCCGCTGCTGGCAGGGAAGGGGTCAACCTCAAGTTCCGGTTGAGGGCGGGAACGCGAGGGGTCAGCACGATAGAAGCGATCAAACAGATGGGCGAGATGCTCAGCCGGGATCCCCGGGCCAGTGTCCATCACCTGCATCCACGCAGTGGAAGGTGAGCCAGAGATGCCGGTTTGAACGACAACGCGGCGATCGCGATCCGGGGGATTCTGAGCCGTGTACTTGACCGCATTCTCCACAAGGTTGTTCAGCAGACGAATCAAAGCCTGCCGGTCTCCAAGGATACGAACTTCGGGAAGAGCACCGATCTCAAGCAGAACCCCCAGCTTGGATGCCAGAGGCTCAAGTCGTTCCACGACCTCCAGTGTGACATCACTCAGATCGAGAGACTCTTTAAGCAGGGGCTCACGGCCGGCATCCATACGGGCCAGAGTCAGCAGGTCGGCTACCAGCTGCGACATACTGTCATTTTCAGAGCGGATGACCTCCAGCGCGCGTTGATACTCCTCTATGGAGCGAGGCATCTCCAGAGCTCGCGAAGCCTCCAGGTTGACGATCGTTAAAGGCGTGCGGAGCTCGTGACTGGCGTCGGCTGTGAACTGGCGCTGCCGGGCAAAGGCAGCCTCAAGGCGAGCAAGCATGGAATCAAATGTATCTGCCAGCTGGCCGATCTCATCCTTATTCTTAAGATCAAAACGCTGGCTCAGATCGGACTCCCCAATGGTGCGGGCCTTGCCGGTAATCGTTTTGACAGGACGCAGGGCGCGGTCAGCAAGGATGAACCCACCTGCGAAGGAGAGCAAAAGCATCAGGCCTGTGATTATCAGCAAAGAGATCAGCAGCCTCTTTAGCTCACCCAGGGGGTCAATGGGCGTCCCGAGAACAATGAACCCGGCAAGTGTCCGGGAGGGGGTCACGACAGGAGTGATCAGGAAGGCGTAGAGGTCCAGCGCGTTTTCACGGAGATAGGTCTTGTACTCCACGACATGCGCACGAGGATCCACTTCAACGCGGGAGAGATTGAGGAGGGGCGGCTGCGCCAGGGGCCCGGAAATATAAGCCGGGGTGCCGTCCGTGTTGATGAGCGCCAGCACGTCGTGCTGGCTGAGGACGCCGGAAGTCCCATCGGACCTCAAAGACCCGGGGTCGATGAGGCCCAGCGCACCGCTCCGAAAGAAATGCTCTAGGCCTTCATATTTAGCCTCCAGCCGGTTGATCGTCTCGGCTTGCAGCTCCCGGACACGGGCATAGAGGAGCAGCCCGCTAAAGGTCACCAGTACGAGCGAGAGGATCAGAACGAACCATAAGACCAACCGAAAGCGGATGCTGTGGAAAAGCAGATCCAAACGGGGGAAAAAAGCCTGCATGGAGCTCATGGTTCAACCTGGGCGACGAAGGCGATACCCGGAACCTCGAACGGTCTCGATCAATTTCACATCGAAAGCATCGTCGATTTTGCTTCTCAGTCGGCGGATATATACGTCTATGACGTTGGAGGCGACCGAGGAATCATAATTCCACAACTGGTCCTCGGCCATCTGGCGGGTGATAAGCCGGTTGGGATTGCGCATCATATATTCCAGCAGGCTGTATTCGCGGGAAGTAAGCTCGATCGGCCGGCCGGCGCGCTGCACAAAATGGGTTGCGGGATCCAGGGCGAGGTCGGCCACAACGATCAGACCGCTTTTATCCTCAGATTCGCGCCGAAGCAGGGACCGGATACGAGCGCGTAGTTCCTTTATTTCAAAGGGTTTAACCAGGTAATCATCAGCGCCGCTGTCCAGGCCCTGCACGCGGTCATCCAGGGCATCCCGGGCCGTCAACATAAGGATGGGAGTCCGGACATGCTGATTGCGCAGCGAGCGGCAGACCTCGAACCCATCCCGAATGGGAAGCATTACGTCCAGAATGATCATGGAATATGTGGTCAGCAGGGCAAGTTCCTCGCCCTCCTGCCCATCATAGGCGACATCCACTGCGTAGCCATCATCGGTCAGGCTGAGACGCAGGGTATCACTAAGCCTGCGATTGTCTTCCACCAGAAGGATCCTCACTCGAACCTCCACAGGTCATTGTAGCACCTCCAAATGACCGCAGGATGAAGAATCCGGGCCGATCAATTGTGAAGAAATCATCATGATTTTGTCATCCAGATGTAATTTCGGGCCCCTATACTACTGAAAAACATCCAGGTGAGTGAATGGATAGGAAAATGCAAAAAACACATTACACCGCGTTCCTGGCGGCAATCCTGATCACCGCATGTCTTGGGGCGGGTATGCTGATCATCGGGGGAAGCGCCTTATTGAACAGGAATGGAGTGCCGGTGGCGAGCTCTGCAAGCGAAGCAACCGCCACTGCCCAGGTGCAGAGCACCCAGGATGCGCAGATCCAGCAATTGCAGGACCTGGTAGCGCAATACCAGTCCCGCGAGGCGCAGTACCAAAAGGAACTGCAGACTGCAGGGCAGAATCTGCAGCAGGTCAATGCCCAGCTGCAGCAATACCAAATGATCCTGATGGCGCTGCAGAGCCGGGGCATGATCGCAATCAATCCTGACGGAAGCATCTCCGTCCCTAGATGAGAGGAGACAGAATGAAGCTTCAGAAAATCGTACTGCGGGGCTGGCTCGCAGGAACAAGCCTGCTTTTATTTGTCGGTGGTTGGATCGCGCTGGCGCATTCACCAAAACCGGTAGCGGTAAAAACCTCGCGGGATCTGGCAGCGCCGGTATTCCAGCCCATCCCTTCGCTGGAGGAATTGAGCGATGGGCAGGGTTTCTCCCAGCCACGCATGGTACAAGTTCCGATGACCCGGCTCCGGACGAGGGGTTCATAGATGCATAGCGACGTATTCCGCGCAATGAACACCGAGATCGTCCTGCTGGCGGAGGGGGATGAGACCCGGGCCAGGCCGGGGTTTCAAAAGGCGCGGGAGTTCATAGAGGCGAGCGAGGCGCGTTTCACGCGCTTCTCGGAGGACAGCGAACTTTCCAAACTGAATCGCGCGGCGGGGAGGTGGTATGGGGTCTCGCCGGATTTCCTGTCCCTCATGGAAGAGGCCCGGGATCTTTACTTCCGAACACGAGGATTGTTCGATCCTTCGATTCTCCCGCAGCTAAAGCATGCGGGCTACACGTCCAGTATGGATATGATGAGGGGAAAAGATCTTCCGCTTCCTTCGGCGCAGGCGGACATCCAGAAGGGAGCATTCAGCCAGGTGGAGACCGATACCAGGAAAGGCTCGATCTGCCTTCCTGAAGGGATGCAGATCGACCTGGGCGGAATCGCAAAGGGCTGGATCGCCGAACGGGCAGCTGTCATTTTGAAGGAATACAGCCGTGCCTGCGCAGTGAATGCAGGTGGAGATATGTTCCTGCAGGGGCACCCGGACGACCAAGATCATTGGGAGGTCGCACTGGAGGACCCGCGGGACATCAGCCAGGAACTGGCCATCCTAAACGTGGGTGAGGGGGCTGTGGCCACTTCCTCCGTTACCCGGCGGACATGGATGCAGGGAGGAGAGAGGCGCCACCACCTGATCGACCCCCGTACCGGGCTCTCTGCGGATACACGCTGGCTCTGCGTCACCGTGATGGCGCCGCACGCCGCCCAGGCTGAAGCTTTTGCCAAGGCATTCTTGATGGCTAGCGATGAAGAGGCAGGACTACTGCGGGCTGAACAGCCAGACCTTACTGTGCTGGGTGTCAGCTCCGGGGGAGAATTGACCCTCATCGGTGAAGAAAGGGAATCTTTGAATGTCCATTAGCCAAGTGGTTTCGGCCCTGTTTGCCACGGACAGCCTGCAGTTCTGGTGGTACCTCACCCGAGCGGCCGGCCTCATGGGATATTTCCTGTTGTGGCTATCGACCGCCTGGGGGCTGGCGGTCAGCACCAAGGTATTGGATCCTGTTCTTCACCGGACCTTCACCTATGATTTCCATGAATGGCTTTCCCTGTTGGGACTTGCGTTCATTGCCGTCCATGTGGCCGTTTTGATGGTGGACAAGTACCTGCCCTATTCACTCTGGCAAATCCTGATCCCCTTCCTTTCGCCATACCGGCCGTTGTGGGTGGGGGTCGGTGTGATCTCACTTTATTTATCCGCACTGGTGACAATCACTTTTTACCTGAGGCGTTATATCGGGCTGGGAGCCTTTCGGAAGATCCACTACCTGAGCCTCATCGGGTATGCCGGGGCGACCTTACATGGTTTATACGCCGGGACGGATTCGGCCCTGACAGCCACGACCCTATTGTATGCGGGAACGCTACTGGTTACTGTCTTCCTGGTGGTCTACTGGCTTGTAATCAGGCGGATGCAAAAGCAGGAAGAAGAGGCCCAGAGGTTGGAGCGGAGTCGACCGGCTGCCCGCCGGAGCCGGCACCCGCGAGCAGGTGCAGTAGGGAGAAGAGCAGTCTAGGGGAGAAATAATCGGAAGCGGCTGACTAACGCCAGATGCTTTCGTAGGGATGTTCACCAAGGATTCGGCGGCCTTCGGCGAAGCGGAAGGGGGAGAAGGGAGTGATATCCACTGCAGAGGGCACTCCGTCCAGGATCCACTCGGACATGCATAGCCCGACAGCCGGGGCGATCTTGAAGCCGGTCCCACTGAAGCCGGTATCCATGAAAAAACCCAGGGGACCGATAGGCCCAAGAGCAGGATGCTGATCGGGGGTTATGCCATCATAGCCCCCGTGAGCACTTTGAAGATGAGCGGATTCCATCTCCGGGATACGCCTGCAAATGCGTTCGATAGCGGTCTCCACGAATCCTGGACGAGCATGATCCGCATCGCCATCGGGTGTCTGACCCAGCGGATTCCCATCCTCCAGGCCAACCAAAGTCAGATCGCGACCCTCAGGGCGGAAGTACATGGAATTGGGGAAGTCGATCACGGTCGGATGGGAGGCACCAAGCGCAGGCGGGCGCTGGATGATCATGGTATCGTGCCTCCAGGTGCTGAGAGGAAGGTCAAGGCCGGCCAGTGTGGAAATCTCCCCCGCCCAGGGGCCGGCTGCGTTGACGATGACCGGGGCAGAAAAGTCGCCTTTGGAAGTGGAAACACCCGTGACCCGGCCGCCCGCCACATGGATGGCTTGTACGCGGCAATCCTGAAAAAGGCTGGCGCCGCGGGCTTTGGCAGCGGAAATCAGAGAACCGGTTGTAGAAGCAGGATCGGCATAGCCCGAATCGGGCTCCCAAGCGGCCAGGACGACATCCTCCACATTCAATACCGGTGAAAGGCGCCGAATATCCTGCGCAGTGACCAATTCCGTGCGGATCCCAAGACGCTGCTGAGCAGTGACATTGGCCTTGAGCGCTTCCACCTGGTCTTCATTGACGAGCTGCAAAAAGCCCGTACGGGTAAAACCACATTCACCGCCGACCCGCACAGGCCAGTCTGAAAACCATTCATAAGATAAATGTGCAAGGGCGGCCTCGGCCGCCAGGTCATAGTGCATGCGTACCAATCCGCTGGAACGCCCCGTTGCCCCGGCAGCCGGAAAGCTTTTTTCGAGCAAGGCCGTTTTGGCGCCGCGCGAAACCAGGTGGAATGCAAGCGAGGCGCCGTGAACGCCGGCGCCAATAATGAGGATGTCGTAGTTCATACCAAGATATTAATGCAAAGAAGCTCGGGCGAGAAGGGAGAAAAACAGCAGGGCAGGGGAGGAGAGCATTGGATAGCGATTTGTATCGAAAGCTTCGCGTTTCGTTGCTGCACATACAGGATCTTGTCCCAACGGATCCGTTCGATCAGTATGAAAAATGATACGAACTCCTGGATGGGGGAGCTGGTATCTAATGCGTCAAGGTACTGTCCTTGACAAAATTTCTTTTATTCAATATAATTGGCATTAGCATGAATAAGATAAAAGACGAGAAATACGACACCCAGTCCATCATCCAGGGGTTTTTGGCATCCATCCGTTATTCGCGAAGCCCAAAGACCTACGAGACGTACAAGCAGGCGATGAAAATGTTTGCGCGTAATGTTGGCGAAGACGCCCCGCTCACATCTGAAACCTATGCAGGGTTCCTCGGATCGCTGCGGGATTATTCACCCTCCACACAGGCCACGTACAAGACAGCGCTGCTTGGACTATACGCCTATTTCGCAGAGCAAGGTGGTGATGTCAACCTCTTGGCCTTAAAATCGGCAGCCAGGCGCTACGTCAAGAAGAAAGGCCAGCGATTGCCCCAGTTTGATCGCGAAGGGATAGAAAAAATATTAGATTATGCGAAATCGCTACATTCTGATCTCCCTGCGCTTCGTGACCGGGCGTTTCTCCTGACACTTGCGGATACGGGTTTGAGGGTTTCAGAGGCCTGCAGCCTGCGGCGCGGAGACCTGGATTGGCAAGAGCGCCGGGCCCTGGTTATCGGCAAAGGCGACAAGCAAGGCGTCATCCGGTTCTCAGAACG
>CAZSPX010000168.1:0-4606 GCA_964608885.1 uncultured Anaerolineaceae bacterium
CGTGGACATCCATATCCTGCAGGGCGAGCGCCCTCTGGCCTCCGATAATATGTCGCTCGGGCGCTTCCGCCTGGACGGCATCCCGCCCGCCCCGCGCGGCATCCCCATGGTCGAAGTGACCTTCGATATCGATGCCAACGGTATCCTGAACGTTACCGCCAAAGACAAGGCTTCGGGCAAGGAACAGAAGGTCACAGTGACCGCCTCGACCAACCTGAACAAGGCCGATATCGACCGCATGGTGCAGGAATCGCGCCAGCACGAGGCCGAGGACAAGAAACGCCGTGAGGTCATTGACGCCCGCAACACTGCTGACACCCTGGTCTATCAGACCGAGAAGGCGCTGCGCGAGCTGGGCAGCAAGGTCTCTGGTGCCGATGCCCAGGACATCCAGTCCAAGATCGACGAGCTGAAGTCCGCCGCCCAGGGCGAGGATGTGAACCGCATCAAGCAAGCCTCCGAGAAGGTGGAGCAGGCCTTCCACGCGCTAAGCCAGCAGCTCTACGCCCAGGGCCAGCCCCAGCCGGAAGCCCAGGGAGGTCCCTCCACTCCGGGCGGTCACAATGATGGCGATGTGATCGAAGGCGAAGTCAAGGATATGTAGTCCCGTCAGAAATGAAACGGAGACCCCGCAAGGGGTCTCCGTTTTTTATATTTACCCGGAGTGACGGCTTCAGCCGTGTGTGCTCAGGCAAACCGGGTGCTTCTGAATGGGATGCAGGGGATCATTCCCGGCCCGGCACGGGTCTTTGAGCAGGGCGCACAGGCGGCGAAGCCTTCTTTGCAGGGAAGAGCTTGTCTGCAATGCTCGCCAGGATGCGATATACCAGCAGGAACAGCAGGCTGCCTGCGCTGAGCCAGTAGAACTTCTGCGCCCATCCCGCGCCCGCATCTGTGCCGCTGTAGATCCCGTGTACCAATCCCATGATGTACATCAGGAAGCTCAGGTAATGCACCAGCCTCCAGGCCTTTTGCCCGATGCCCTTGCGGACGTAGAAGCTGAGGGTCACCAACCCCCATATATAGAAGCCGGTCTGTCCCAGCCCCACCCACAGCGGCCGGTAGGCCTCCGTGGAGAATGGCACCAGCAATTGGACGAGCGTGAACCCGATATAGTGGTCGCCCAGCAGGATGAGGGCGTGGAAGGCAGCGAAGGCCAGTCCCAGCAGGTTCACGTACTCGTGGATCGCGAAGGCGGCCGGGGCGCCGGGCCACAGGCGTGCCATCTTGTTGGTGATCCCCAGCCCCAGCGCCATGGAGATCCACAGCAGGATGAAGGCGGCAAAAGCCGAAGCGCGCGCCAGGTACCAATACGCGCGCGGCGCCTCGCCCGTGAGCGACCACGCCATGCCGGGGACCCATTGAGGCAGCACCAATACGGCCAGCAGCAGGCCGCAGATCATGGCCAGCAGCATCATCAGGAAGGTCTGAAAATTTACCGAGGATTCCTCGATGTTCGTTTCGTTGGGATTGGCGGACATCCATTCCCCTTGTTAAAGATAGGCTTGCATGGGTTCGGTGGCCAGTACCTGGCCGTCTTCAAGGACGATAAGCCCGGCAAGATCGGGAGCGGTCTGCAGCCAGGCGGTTCCCTCGCGGCTGCCCAGGATCATCACCATTTTCGAGGCGGCCTCGGCCTGCATCACTGTGGGCGCAATGACCGTGGCGCTCATCAGGTCGGTCTCGGCTGAGCGCCCGGTGCGCGGGTCGATGATGTGATGGCGCAGCTGCCCGCCCAGTCTCCAATTGCGGCGGTCACGGCCGGAGGTTGCCACTCCGCAGTCCTCCAGGTACAGCCGGGTGACTTCCTGGCCGGGGTGCAGCGGGTCGGCGACCGTCACCTCCCAGGGCTCCGGGCCGGGCAGGCTGTCGCTGATGGCGATATCGCCCCCGGCATCCACCAGGGCTGGCCCCAGCACCTCCAGGCGCAGCATGGCCTGGTGCGCGGCCCAGCCCTTGGCCACGCCTCCAAAGTCAAGCTGGAACCCGTCGGGCAGGCAGAGGGTCCGTGCGGACTCGTCTGCCAGGACCCCCGCGAACGGAGGCACGGTTGCCCCGCCCGAGGCAGCCATCTCGAATGGTGAGCTCTTCAGCATCTCAAAACTGCGGTCATACCCGGCCAGGTTGAGCGCCTCGGCCACCGTTGGCGTGACCAATCCCTGGGTATAGTGCTCGGCCCACAACGCGGCCTGGAACACCTCCCATAACGTGCCGCTGACCTGTACGGGCGTGTTGTGCTGCCCGTTCAACCGCGTCAGTTCGCTGTCCATCCGAAAACGGCTGAGCACCTGTTCCCACTGCTCGAACCACCCCGGCACCTCGGCCAGCATTTCCCTGGCCTGCTCTGCCTCGTCGGCATCCACCATGGCCAGGATCTCGCATCCCATGGCATGAAAGGAAACATGTTCCGGCATCATGAGCTCCTTGTGGAGGGCGCTGGTGCGCTGCTTCCGCCGCCGCTGCGGCCGGAGCGGCGCGCGCTCGGTTGCTGCACGACCTGGAGCTGCGGGGCCACCCCTCCCAGCATGATCTTGATGGGAGGCAGGGGGGTGGGGGTGGCAGCCAGGGAGGGCTGCTCCGTGGCAGGGGGTTGGGGAGGCTGCTGCTCTGCGGTCTTCTTTGCCTCGGCCAGGTCCGGTGCGGCAAAGAGGTTCCACAGGCCAAGCGTCAGGGTCATGGCCAGGGCGGCCAGGACCAGTTGGACATCGTTCCAGCTGCGGGCTGCAGGTTTGCTGGCCATCTTAGTGGTCTTCGCCGCCGTGGTCATCCCCGTGGTCGTCATCGTGATGGTCATCGCCGGAAGGGGCCGGGCTGGAGCTGTCTTCGCGCGAGCGGCGGTTCTGCTGGCTTGCCGGGACGCTCACCACTGCGGGCACGATCTTCGAGATCGAAACGATCTGCCCGTCCGGGCTCACATACACCAGGTCTCCCGAGCTGAACGTCACCAGGTAAACGCTTGCACCGTTCAGGATGGTGCTTTCCACGCTGAACAGATCCGTATGGCCCAGCACCTGCGCGGCCAGCGCCGCGGCCTGTTCCGCTGTGAAAGCCGGGGCCTCAGGAGCGGACAGTTGCTCGCTCACGGCCTGGACCTGCGAGGCCTCCGCCGGCTTGGGGGCCTGGACGGTGCTTTTAACGCTCTTCTGGTAGGCCGAAACCGCTCCCACCATGACTGCCAGCATGAAGGTGGTCAGGATGGCGGATAGAAAAAGTGTACCTTTTCGCATGCTTCTCTCTCCTTTTGATGAAGGCTGCTGTTTTGAGAAAAGTCGCCTTGCAGGGGGGAAAGTTACGCCCTATTATGAGAAAAAGGTGAGAATTTGTCGCCTTGGGGCGGCGCAAGTATTCGCCGGATGATTTGATATATAATTTTCGCCATGCAATTGGCAAAAAGACTGACCTGGATGATCCCACTGGGCCTTTTGGTGGCGATCGGCTTATACAATCTCCCTCCCATCCACGACCGCCTGGGCTGGCGCGTCGATAATCTACGCGCTCAGGTGAAGTATTTCTTCAACCCCCCGGACGAGGCCGTCTTCCGCCCGGAGCAGCAGGTGGATTTTGACCAGATCCTGGCCACAACCCGTGCCGAATATTCCTTGACGCTCACGCCGCAGGCTCCTGCTGGCTCCACTCCCACGCCGAAGTCGGGTCCCACCGCCCGGCCCTCGGTCACCCCCACGCCTCTCCCGGCGCTGGTTGATCTGAAGGGCTTCAAATATGAGGACCAGCACAACCGCTGGAACTACTGTGGTCCGGCCAATTTCTCCATGGCCCTCAACTTCTGGGGCTGGAAGGGCAACCGCGATGTGATCGGCAAGGCCGTCAAGCCCACGGATAGAGACAAGAACGTGATGCCTTACGAGTTCCAGGACTACATCAGCCAGAGCGTCCCCGGCATGACTTCGGTGATGCGCTATGGCGGCGATATTGACGTGGTGCGCCGCCTGTTGGCCGCGGGTTTCCCTGTGGTGGCCGAGAAGGGCTACTACGAGCGCGACTACGCCGGCAAGGTCGGCTGGATGGGCCATTACCAGTTCATCACCGGCTACGATGACGCCAACCGGCAGCTGATCGTTCAAGACACCTATAACGACGGCCCGAATTTCCGCATCTCCTATGATGACTTCATGGAGGGTTGGCGCTCCTTTAACTTCCTCTTCGTGGTCGTCTATCCCGCCAATGACGAGCGCGAGGTCATGCAGAACCTGGGCCCCCTCTCGGACGAATACGCCGCCGCAACCCACGCCCTTGAGGTCGCTCAGGCCGAGACCCAGAGCCTCAGCGGCATTGACCGCTTCTTTGCCTGGTTCAATCTGGGCACCAGTCATATTGCCCGACAGGAATACTACGACGCTGCAGCCGCCTACGATAATGCCTTCCAACTCTACGCCCAGCTCGACCCCGACCAGTCCACCCGCCCCTACCGCATGATGTGGTACCAGACCGGCCCCTACTGGGCATACTTTTACAGTGCGCGCTACTCGGATGTGATCAACCTCTCCACCACCACCCTCAAGGACACCATCGCCTCGCCCGACCTCGAGGAATCCCTGCTCTGGCGCGCCCGCGCCCTCTACATGGCTGGCAAGACCCCCGAAGCCGT
>CAZSPX010000168.1:4706-7391 GCA_964608885.1 uncultured Anaerolineaceae bacterium
CCCTGCTCTGGCGCGCCCGCGCCCTCTACATGGCTGGCAAGACCCCCGAAGCCGTCGCGGATTACCGCCTCGCGCTGAAGATCCACCCCGGCTGGGACCCCGCTGTCCAGGGCCTGAAAGACCTGGGATATCAACCTTAGATGTCGTTGCGGGGTTCATTCGGATGGCAAAACCATCCGAATGAGCTGAAGCAGCCCCCCCATTAATATGTCATTGCGAGGGAGTGTTCCAGTCTTGAAGAGACCGGAACCCGACGAAGGAACTTTTTTCAACTGTCTGGCCTTAGGATAGAATGCCGCCAAGGCTCCAGTTTTTCGTGTCTTTCCTCACTTTCGTGACTTTTGTTTAATGGGTGTGTTTCGTGTTCTGTGTTGTGTCATTATCAGTTGTTAGTGTGGGAGAATTACCATGCAACCAAATCCCCCTGATATCGAAGGCTTGAGCTGGCGCTCGCTCACACAGGATGATGTCCTCCCCCTCTCTGCTCTCGCCGGGGAATGTTGGCGTTCCGATGGCGGCCTGCAATTGTTGATCGAGCCGGAAAATCTAAAAGGAAATCTATTTTTAGATGCGCCGCGCACCTTCCTCGGGGCCTTCGATGCGGATGGCCGCCTCGCTGCTGCGGTCACGCTTCACTTGCTCGGCGCGCCCGGTAAAAGGCGCGCCCGAATCATCGGCTACATTCGTCCTGACCTTCGGCGCAAAGGGATTGGCAGTTACCTGGAGCGCTGGAGCGAGTTGCAGGCACGCTCCTTGTCCTCTGGCGACGGGAGCGGCGGGCTCCTGCTTCAGATCACCGCCGAATCCTTCACCGAGCCCTCCCGGCAGTTTTACCTTTCTCGGGGTTATGAAAGTAGGATGGATGAACTGGTCATGCGCCGTGACCTCCTCCAGCCTGTTCCGGACCATCCTTTTCCGGCGGATGTGACGATTGCCGAGTGGAGTCCTTCCCTCGCCGGTCAGTTCTTCGAGGCCTATCATGCCGCCTTTCGCGAGCGGCCCGGGTTCCCCGGTTACACTGCGGAGGAATGGATCACCGATTACATGGAGAACGAGAGCCTCCGGCCTGACTGGTCCCTGCTGGCGCGCGCCGGGGATGTGCCTGCCGGTTTTGTGTGCTGCAGTTCCGAGCAGCCCGGCGCCTATCTTATCCAGATCGGGGTCGTCCCCGCGCAGCGCCGCCGCGGTCTGGCCTCCTCGCTGATGGCCGGATCAATGCGCCGCATGCATGCCGATGGAAAAAAGGCGGTGGAACTGACCGTCCATGTCAACAACCCCGGAGCGATCAAATGCTATGAGGAGATGGGCTATTACACCGTGGGCCGTCGGGCGCGCTTCGAGCGTGCCGTAAACCTGTGATTTGTTTCCCGCAGCGGAAATCATATAATAGAGGTGGAAAGAGGAGTTGGAATGAAGACCAATTCAGGCAGCAAGCTCGGCACGTTCTTGAAAAGCCTCGTTGCTCTTCTGGCTGGTGCATTCGTCCCTGCGCTGATCATTGCACTGTTCGCCGCCCTGTCGCTCGCCATGAATCGCGGCACCGATCTCGATGCCCCTTCCACTACGGGCGCGTACCTGGCTTACCTCCTGTATTCGGCAGGGATTGCCTTTTTGTTCGCCATGTTTTTCACGGCGGCCTTTGCCTTCATCCTGGGCCTGCCGCTGGCGTTGATCATGATGCGCTTCCGCCTCGTGCGCTGGTGGTCCTGCCTCCTCGCCGGATTCCTGATCGGCTACCTCCCCTCGCTGTGGGCAAGCTGGCCTGACTTCCTGGGCGCCCTGAGTTTGGGTGGGATCGGGACCATTGGCGGCCTGACTGCCTGGCTTGTCTGGCATTTCTGGGTGGAGCGGGCCGCTGAGGCCAGGGTCTCTGCGCCCGCCGCCTCGCTTGCCGACCCACCTGCTTCAACCTGATCATAAAAAGGATTGTGTCATGTTCCCTCCCTCTGATCGCCTTCCGGGTTCCTATGTGAATCTGTTGAACAGGATGATCCAAAACCTCAGGCGCCGGAAAGCTGCCGAACAAATCCTTGAGCTCTTGCAGCAGATCTTCGAGCAGGAGTTGGAAAAAGAACAGGTGGTTCTTTCACGACCCGAGAGGAAGCGGTTATTCCAGCAGGTCACGCAGGCACTCCTGAAGGATTTGCCAGGCAATCCGGATGGGTCAGGACAGGCTTGATCTCTCCCGAAATGTCCGCTGCGGATGCGCTGGAGCTGTTCCGCCTTTTCGCGGCGCACGGCCTTGAAGTCTGCCTCGATGGCGGTTGGGCGGTGGATGCCCTCCTCGGAGAGCAGACCCGCCCTCACGCCGACATGGATATCGCCCTCCCGCACCGCCAGGTCCCGGAGCTGCGCCTCCTTCTGGAAGCGCAGGGCTTCACAGATGTCCCCCGCGATGACACCCGGGAGTGTAACTTTGTCCTGGGGGATGCCCGCGGCCGGCAGGTGGACATCCATTCCTACACCTTCGATGCAGACGGCAGGCTCGTTTTTGGCATCGCTTATCCCTTTGATTCCCTCAATGGTTCCGGCTTCATCCTCGGGCACCCCGTCCGCTGCATCACCCCCGAATGGCTGGCGAAATTCCACACCGGCTATCAAGTGGATCAGAACGATTACCGGGATGTGCTTGCCCTCTGCCAGCGCTTTGATCTGCCCCTGCCCGCCGAATATCAGGGGGCTGAA
>CAZSPX010000169.1:0-7367 GCA_964608885.1 uncultured Anaerolineaceae bacterium
CCCTGGGGAATATCGACAACGCCCGGAAGGATGCGCGGCGTGAGGCGGCAGATCAACTCGACCGCGCCGCGGGCGTTGAAGACCCGCACCCGATCGCCATCCCGGAGGCCACGCGGCAGGGCATCCACGGGATTGATGAAGAGACGCTGAGGGAAGGCTTCTTCCAGCCAGTCGTTGTTATCGTGAGTGGAGTGGACGCGGTGCAGGGTATGGTGCCCGATGGCCTGGAGGGGATACTCAGCAGCGGGGTCGAAAGGACCTTCCCATTCCGGGATGTATTTGGGAATGGGCGGGACCTCCACGGGCTTGCCGAAATCGTACAACTGTTTCGAGAAGATCTCGATACGGCCCGAGGGGGTGTCAAGGGGGTGCAGTTCCGGATCGCGGCGGAAGTCTTCGAAGGCGACCGCCGCGCGCGCAGCAGGGCGCGTCCAGGCGCCCTGGTTGGAGGCAAGGAAATCCTCGAAGCCGGGCAGCTCGGGGAAGCGGAGGCGGCGGAACTCATCCCAGCAGAACTCGGCCCAGGCCCGCTCATCGCGCCCTTCGGTGAACTGTTGGCCGATCCCGAGCCGTTCCGCCAGCTCGGCGCAGATACGGTAATCGGACCTGCTCTCGCCGGGCGGTTCCACCAGCTTGGGCTGCAGGATGACCTCGTCGCCATACTTCCAGCCGTCCTCCACGCCCCAGGTCTCGAACTGGGTGCAAGCCGGGAGGATGAGATCCGCGAAGCGCGCCGTGGGGGTGAGGAAATTATCCTGTACCGCGATGAACTCCACCAGGTTCTCATCGCGCAGAATGCCGCCGGTGCGGTTCACGTCCGCGTGCTGGTTGATGAGGCAATTGGTGGCCACGGCGTAGATGAGCTTGATATCATTATCGAGGCGCTGCACGCCGCGCACGCCGTCGGCGGCGGTCATCTCGCGGCCGTGCAGGCAGGCTTCGGTCCACAGGAAGACGGGGATCTGCGCCCTGACCGGGTTCTCGCCGGTCGGGAAGACCGTCCACAAGCCGCCTCCATCGGGCGCCTGCAGGCCCAGTCCGCTGGCCCAACCCCCGGGGAGGCCGAGGTTGCCGGTGATAGCCGCCAGCGTGCAGCCGGCCCTCACCACCTGCTCGCCGTAGGCGCGGCGCTGCATGCCATAGCCCTGGTAGAGCACGGCGGGCTTGAGAGTCGCATATTCCCTGGCGAGGCGCGCGATGGTCTCTGCGGGGACGGCAGTGATGGCCTCGGCCCAGGCGGGGGTCTTGGGGAGGCCGTCCCGTATACCGAGGACATACTCGCGGTAGCTCTCCTCGCCCGGGACGGGCATCTGGGTCTCATCGAAACCCACACAATGCGTGCGGATGAACCCGGCATCGTGCAGGTCTTCGGTCAGGATCACGTAGGCCATGGCGGTCATCATGGCCGCGTCCGTGCCGGGGCGGATGGCGATCCACTCATCGGCCAGTGCGGCGGCGCTGAGAGAATGGCGCGGGTCAATGCAGACCACGCGCGCACCGGCCTGGCGCGCCAGCTTGATGAAGTAATCGCTGTTGGTGCCGTCGCGCATCTCGGCGGGGTTCCAACCCCACATGAGGATATAGCGGGCGTTCAGCCAGTCCTGGCGCTGATTGCCGGTCACGAGCGTGCCATAGACCGTGGGGGTGGCGAGGTTGGTGGCAGCCCAGGAGTAGGAGTTGTAGATGCCCAGGCAGCCGCCGGAGAGGTTCATCAGGCGGCGCGCCACGTGCGAGCCGTTGATCTGGTTATAACTGCCCGTGCCATAGGGCACGAAGAGAGCGGAACTGCCATAGCGCGCACGCACCCGCATGATCTCCCCGGCCAGGGTATCCAGGGCCTGCTCCCAGGAGATTGGCTCGAAGCGGCCTTCGCCCCTTGCGCCGGTCCGCTTGAGGGGATGCAGCAGGCGGTCGGGATGATACTGGCGGCGCAGGTAGGCGCGCCCGCGCACGCAGGCCCGCAGCTGAGGGGCGGCCAGGGTGTCGGGGCGGTCGTCCGTCTCCAGCCTCAGGATGCGCCCGTCTGCGACATGCGCCACCAGCAGGCACCTGCCTCCGCAGTTGTGAGCCGGGCAGCCCACGCGGATCTTTTTCACAGGGGCGGGATCAAGCATAAGGTGAGTATAGGAAAAAGGACGGCAGGCGGGTAGTGTTGAATGTAACCCCTCGAGTGGAAAAGCCGCCAGAGGACCAAAAAACAAGGGGCTGCCGGAGGGCAGTCCCTTGTTTTCAGATGCGGTCCCGGCGGTTTTCTCTCCGCCTATTCGGGGGCGATGATCTCGTAGTCAGCCGGTTCCTCTTCCACCTGGAGGACAGGCTCCTCCTCGGCGGGTTTCTTGTCCAGGAACTGGAAGGTGTTCATCACCACCTTGGTGAAGTACTTGGTCTGCCCGTTGTCCTCGTAGCGATCGGTCCTCAGGCGGCCCTCCACGTAGATCAGGCTGCCCTTGTGCAGGTACTCGTCACAGACCTCGGCCAGGCGCCCCCAGGCCTCGATGTTGACCCACTCGGTGGATTCGTTGACCTCGCCGCCGGCATTCTTCCAGCGGTTGCTGACGGCCAGGCTGAACTGGGTCACCTTCTTGCCGGTGGGCGTGAAGCGACCCTCGGGGTCCTTGCCAAGCCTTCCGATGAGCTGAACGCGGTTCAGAGTTGGCATTTCATCCCTCCTTTGCCGTCGGTTATACTTTTAGAGGTCAAATGTGTACGTGTCATGATCAGTCTCCTTTTCTCTAAAAGGGCGATATTTGGTTGTGGTGGAATTATAGCACAAACATTCTATTTGTCAAGATGTCACGAACCAGACTGAAAACCCCGCCCCTTGCCCTCCTGCTCCTGGCCCTGATGCTGGCCAGCGCCTGCCTGGCGCTGCCGTCAGCACCGGCCTCGATCGCCACGCCGCTGCAGCCAACCTTCCCGCCGCCGCCCACGGGAACCCCGCTGCCCACGGACACGCCGGCTCCCACCTCCACGCCCACTGCGCTGCCGAGGCCGCCCATCACCCGGGTGGTGATCATCAGTATCGACGGCCTGCGCCCGGATGCCATCGACCTGGCCCCCATGCCGGTCCTGCAGGGGCTGATCCAGAGCGGCGCCTACAGCCTGACGGCGCAGACCATCTTTCCCAGCGTGACGCTGCCTTCCCATACCTCCATGCTGACAGGGCTGTGCCCGGCGGCGCATGGAGTCACCTGGAACGAGTACCTGCCGGAGCGGGGGTATGCAAGGGGGACGGACCTCTTCGACCTGGCGCACGCGGCGGGGCTGCGGACCGTGATGGTGACAGGCAAGGAGAAGCTGCGGCAGATCACCGAGCCAGGCAGCCTGGACCTGTTCCGGTGGGTGAACGACCCCGACCCGGTGATCGGCAGGCAGGCGGCCGCTTTGATCCCCCAGGGTTTCGGCCTGCTCTTCATCCACCTCCCGGACGGCGACCTGGAGGGGCATACCTACGGGTGGATGTCCCTGCAGCAGCTCCTTGCGCTGCGCGGGTCGGATGAGGCGCTTGGAACGGTTTTGAAGGCGCTGGATGAGGCACAGATGCGCGAGAACACGCTGGTCATCGTGACGGCCGACCACGGGGGGCACAACACCACCCACGGCTTCGACATCCCCGCGGATATGACCATCCCCTGGGTGGCGAACGGGCCGGGGATCGTACACGCGCAGCTGGCCAGCCGGATCAACACCACCGATACAGCCGCCACGGCTGCCTGGGCGCTGGGGCTGTCCCTGCCGGGGGAGTGGGCCGGCCGCCCGGTGCTGGAGGCCTTCGGTCTCCCGGACAACGACCCGCGGCCCGAACCGCGCTGTCCTTAAAAAATAGAAGGCCCAGCACAGGGGCTGGACCTTCCATGGATCGAGGCCTGGATTATACTTTCTTCAGGACCGGGAGACCGGTCTTCATCTCAACGACCTTGTAGCCGCTGGGGACCGCATCCAGGGTGTCGCTCTTCTGTTCCTTGGAGAAATAGAACAGAGTGCGAACCGCGCCGGACTTGGTGGTGCTCTTCTTGGTGTGAAGATAATAGGTCACACCTTTTGAATTGGTGAATGCGTAGGCCATTTCTTTATATCTCCTTCTCTGGGGTTGGTTGGTAGAAATCATTCTAGCATACCTTTTACGGCTGGCAAAGAGGCTTTTATGAAAACGTTGAGTAGCTTACGCGAAATACATGAGGCCCGGCGCTCCCTCCCCGGAAGGGTCGGATTGGTCCCAACGATGGGATACCTGCACGAAGGGCACCTCTCGCTGATGCGCCGCGCCCGCCAGGAGTGCGACCACGTGGTGGTGAGCATCTTCGTCAACCCCACCCAGTTCGGCCCCAACGAGGACCTGGATAAATACCCGCGTGACCTCGGGCGGGACCTGGCCCTCATCGAGCCGCTTGGAGTGGACGTGGTCTGGAACCCGGAGCCCGCAGGGATGTATCCTGAAGGCTACCAGACCTGGGTGGAGGTGGAGACGCTTACCAAACCGCTGGAGGGGGCGTTGAGGCCGGGCCACTTCCGGGGGGTGACCACGGTCGTGTCCAAGCTGTTCAACGCAGTGCAGCCACACAAGGCGTATTTCGGGCAGAAGGATGCCCAGCAGGCTGCGGTCATCCGCCGGATGACCACCGATCTGAGCTATCCCACCGAGATCGTTGTCTGCCCCACGGTGCGGGAGGCGGATGGGCTGGCGATGTCCAGCCGGAACAAGTACCTGGAAGGCCCTGACCGCCAGGCTGCACTGGTCCTTTCACGGGCGTTGAAGACTGCCGGCAGCACCTTTGAGGCAGGGGAGCGCAGCGCGGAATCCCTGCGCCAGCTGATGCGGGAGACGCTGGAGGCCGAGCCGCGCGCCCGGACGCAATATGTTTCGTGTGCGGACTATGAGACGCTGGAAGAGCTGGAGACCATCGGCCGCAAGGCCCTGCTCTCGATGGCCGTGTTCATCGGACCCACCCGGCTGATCGACAACCGGGTGCTGGAGCCCTAGATCCTCTCTGAGGGGGAGGCGACCTCACCGTTTTCTTTCCTCCCCAGCATCCCGGCAATCGAGTGGGCGATCAGACGGGCTGCCTCGGGACGGGCCAGTCTCTCGCAGGTTTCCACCACGCGGGCTTTCTCATTCGGACGGCTGATCCAGCGGGTGAGGGCACGCACCACCAACTGGGGCGTAGGCGCCCATACGCCCGCCCCTTCCTCGACCACGAATTTCACATTGCCATCCTCCTGTCCCGGCAGCCGGGAGTAAAGGATGATCGGCAGATGAGCATTAAGCGCTTCCGAGATGGTCCCTGGGCCGGCCTTGGTGACGATGAAATCGGCGGCGCGCATAAAGTCGGGCATCTCGCGCGTGAACCCGTAAATGAAGGCGGGGTTCTCCCATCGGCGGGCTTCCAGCGAGGCCTTCAGGCCCTCGTTGCGCCCCGCCACGATCGCCAGGGCGATATCCAGGCCGGACTCATCCACCGCCACAGCCATCTTTCCCAGAGGTCCCATCCCTTCGCCTCCACCCACCATGAGCACAACGGGTTTATCGGAAGGCCAGCCCAGGCTCTCACGGAGCTGGCGCTGGTCCGCCAGCGGCTTGCAGTAGCGGTCGGCGACCGGCAGCCCCACCACGTGGACGCGCCCCGGATCCATGTGGTAGCGGAGGGCCCGTTCCCGGGCGCTCTCGGTGGGCACCAGGATCAGGTCGGCGCGGCGGTCGAACCAGAGGGCGTGGGTGGTCACCATGTCGGTCACCACAGTGATGAAAGGCGGGCGGCCCGCCTTCAGGGCCTTGAGGGCGAAGGTGTTGGCGAAGGGGTGCACCGTCACGACCAGGTCGGCAGGGTGGCCCTGGATCAACTGGATGGCCGCGTGGCGCACGGCAGGCCACATGGTGCTGGTGATGACGCGCGCCCGCGCCCGCCCGTCGGTGGCGTAGAAGGAGGCGCTCCACAGGCGCGGGGCCTTCACCATTTCCGGGTACCAGTCCGGCATCTTGTTGAAGGGGATGGGGGCGTAGCTCTTGAAGAAGTCCACCATCTCCATGCTGAAGGATTCGCCATACTCCAGGTGCAGGGCTTCGATGATGGCCTCGGTGGCCGAGCGATGCCCGCCGCCCGTGTCGGAGAACAGGAAAAGGATGTGGGGCTTCTTATTCAGCAGGGTGGTCATGTTTTTCTTCGTGAGGGGTCAGGTTGGCCTTCAGGCGGCGGGCCAGCTCCCGGCGGGTGAGCATCACGCGCCGTCCGCAGCCCTTGCACTCCAGGCCGATATCCGCGCCCATGCGCACCACGGTCCATTCATATGAGCCGCAGGGATGCGGCTTGCGCAGCCGCAGGTGGTCATTGAGCCGTAGATCGGGCAGCACTCAGGAATTATACCCTGCGGCTCAGGGCCTTCATGAGCCCTGCCTACAGTATGATAAACTTGGCGCGTGATATCCGTCCCTGGGAGATATTCATGACCAAACGCGAGACCTACCCGGTGGAGATCGCCGGGATCCGGCGGGAGCTGCGCCTGTTCGAGATCAAACCCGGCCTGCGGATCGCCATCCTGAACATTTTGGGGGATACCGAGCTGACGCAGGCCTGTGCGCGCGGGCTGGCCTCCAGGCTGGAGGCCGTGGACTATGACGTGCTGGTGACCGCGGAGGCCAAATCCATCCCGCTGGCGTATGCCCTCTCAGTCGAGACCGGCAAGCCTTGCGTGGTACTGCGCAAGACCTACAAGCCCTACATGGGCGACGCCCTGCGGGCCGAGACGCTGTCCATCACCACCGGCGAGCCGCAGGTGCTGATCCTGGACGAAAAGGACCGCGAGCTGATGCAGGGGAAGAGGGTGGTCATCCTGGACGATGTGATCAGCACCGGGTCCACCCTGCAGGGGATGCGCATGATCCTGGAGAAGGCGGGATCCACGGTGGCGGCGGAAGCGGCCATCTTCACAGAGGGGGACCGCGCGGGCTGGATGCACATCATCGCGCTGGGGCACCTGCCGCTGTTCACCGAATAAAAAAAGGAGCGGATTCCGCTCCTAGCCGATCAATCTCTTTTTCCTTGCACGCGAGAGGGCCTTGATGGCCCTCTCTCTTTTCATGGCTGTGGACCGGTCGGGCTGCTCCTCCACGTACACCAGGCGGACAGGACCGCGCGTGCGGGTGTATTTGGCGCCCCGCCCGGCGTTATGGGTTTTGAGGCGCCGCTCCGGGTCGGTCGTCCAGCCGGTATAGAAAGTGCCGTCGGCGCACTCAAGGATGTAACAGAAGCAGCTCATTCTTCGGGCTGGGGCGGCTTGTAAAAGGCGGTGCCGAAGAAGCGCTCGGCAAACGTGGGGATATCCAGGGGTGGGCGGTCATCGACGGGCTGCCAGTCTGCCAGCATACGCTCCTG
>CAZSPX010000170.1:0-7339 GCA_964608885.1 uncultured Anaerolineaceae bacterium
CGAAGGCTTCCTTCAGCTCGGAGGGGTCAACGGTAAGGGTGAATCTGCCGCACATGGGAGTCCTTTCTTTTTGGATCAACGGCTGAGGCCGCACATACGAGGAGTTGATGGCCTGCCCTCTTTGCAGAAGATGCAAGGGCATCCGTGTAAAGTAATAACCAGCCTGCTGCCCCTGATTTTCGTTGTGCTGTACTGTCAACAAAGGCAAAGGAGAGCACACGCCTGTCATTGCCCGTTTCCACAGAATTATAACCAAAGCGACGGTGCGCTAAGGCTCGTTCTCCCGGCCTCCAGGATCCCCCATCCAATCTCAAGTCCACGCAGGGGCGACTCACCCCGAAGCGTCACCCCTATGGGCGGCGGAGGCGGCGGGATTCGCCTTCGCGGACGGTCAGGCCGGTGGAATCGAGGTGTTCGAGCAGGGCCTGGGCGTACTTGCGGGTAGTCCCGAACAGGTCGCGGACCTGGGCGAGGGTGATATGGCCATCCTTCTCCAGGGTCGAGCGGACGCCTGCCTGCATGGCCTCGTAGTCCGTGCGGCGGAAGAGGACCTCGGGTGAGACCTTGACGAGGTCGCCGGAGTCGATGAGGGCGGCGAGCAGCTCCGGGCCGAGGATTTCGAGGGTTTCCTTGGTGGAAGGAGGGGAAAAGGGGGTCTCTAAGAACTTGCGCATAGCCAGATTGACCAATTGTTGCTGGTCGGGGCTGAACTGAACCGAGTGACTGGGCAGGCGCAGCACGGTTCCCTCCAGGGCGAGGCGGCCCGAGGAGGCCAGGTCACGGAGGAACGCCTGGAACCCGCGAGTGTCCAGCTTGAGGCGGCTCTTCAGCTCCTCACGCGGGATGCCCCTGCGCAAGGGGAAAGCCGCATGATGGGCCGCGACAGCTTCCACCGCGCGGGAGGTGAGATCGTTCCAGAAGGCGGGGGCCGCAGCCAGCAGGTTGGCATGGGGGGAGAGCGGCCCTTCCTCCAGGATGAGCAGGCGGCCCTGCTGTGCCAGCTCCTCCAGGCCCTGCACGGCGGAGCCCTCCTCCAGGTGCGAGCGCGTGACGATGGCGCTCACGGTCGCCAGGCCCTCAGCCTGTGCCGCCTCGTACAGCAGTTCGGCGGGGGAGCCAAGCAGCCGGGAATCCAGCGACCGGAGAACATTCTCATCGAAGCGCTTGTGGCGGCCCGCGGGCCGGGGGTCCACGATCAGGCCGCCTCCGAGGGTCTCGCCGGGAGAAGGCCGGCGCAGGACGAAGCGGTCGCCGCGCACGACCACCACGGGCGAGCGCAGCTCGATCTGCACCCAGCCCTCCTCGCCCGGGGGAAGGCTCTCCACCCCAAGCAGCCGGAGGACGGCCATGGACTCGCTGGAACCCGCAAAGAACTTGACCTGCGCGCCGTGGGCCAGGGGCGAAGAAGCCTCGGGCAGGAGACGCAGGCGGGCATCCACGCGGCGGACGGCCTCGTACTGCCCGGGATGGACCACCGCCTCGCCGCGCTGGATCTCGGAGACAGCGACCCCGGAGATGTTGATGGCCGTGCGTGAGCCGGGAGAGGCAGTCTCCTGTTTTCTGCCGTGGGTCTGCAGGCCCCGGATGCGGCCCCTGAGCCTGGAAGGCAGGATCTCGATCTCCTCGCCCACAGAAAAGGAGCCGTCCAGGAGGGTGCCGGTGACCACGGTGCCAAAGCCGCTCATGCCGAAGGCGCGGTCTATCGGGAGGCGGGCGCGCCCCAGGTCGGGGCGCACGGGGGCGGAGGCCAGGATCCCGGCCAGGGCCTGCTTGAGCGCTTCCAGGCCTGCGCCGGTGCGGGCGGAGACCCGCAGGATGGGGGCATCCTGGAGGACCGAGCCGCGCACGGCGAGGCGCACATCGGCCTCCACCATATCCAGCCAGGCGGGATCAGGGGCCAGGTCGGTCTTGGTCAGGACGATCAGCCCGCCGGGGACCTGGAGAAGGTCGAGGATCGCCAGGTGCTCGCGCGTCTGGGGCATGACGCCTTCATCGGCGGCGATGATGAGCAGGACGGCGTCCAGGCCCCCCACGCCCGCCAGCATATTGCCGATGAAGTCCCGGTGCCCGGGCACATCCACGATGCCCACCTCTTCGCCGCCCGGCAGGACCATCCAGCCGAAGCCCAGCTCGATGGTCATCTCGCGTTCCTGTTCCTCTTTCAGGCGGTCGGGATGGGTGCCGGTCAGCGCGGCGATCAGGGTGGATTTGCCGTGATCCACATGCCCGGCAGTACCGATGACATGCATGATGGGTCCGGTGGCTCAGGGATCGGGAGACATGGCGGCTGAAACGGTCAGCGCGCCGTTTTGCGGGTCGCCTTCTTGGAGTGGCCCATGATGCGCTCATAGGCGGTGAGCCACTGGTGCGCCACGTTCATCAATTCCTGGAGCTGCTGCTCGGTGGCGCCGGCGGTCTGGTTAAGCTGGTCCTGCAGAACCTGGGAAGAGTCATCGAGGGTGGTGAGGCGCTGCTCGAGGTGGTCCATGTCCTTGCGGAGCTCGCGCATGCCCTCCTCCTGGGAGAGGGAATAGCCGGTCCAGCGTTTCTGGTCGTCGGCCTTGAAGGTGACCCACTCCTGGCGGACACGGTCCTCGGCCAGGCGCTGCATCTCCGAGACCTCATTGATGCGCCGCTCCAGCTTGGTATTCAGGTCGGCGTAGGTTTCCTGGGCCTTTTTGGCAGAGCGGAGCATTTCATCCAGCACGGCGACCTGGGCATCCAGGGACTGCCCCTGCTGCTTGAACTCCTCGTATTTATCGAGCCATTCCTTCACGGCGTGCTCGCGCTCGGAGTGGGCCATGGATTGTTCCTCGATGAAGGCCAGCTGGGCGGCCTTGCGCTCCTGCTCGAGGTCGTGCAGCTCATGGATGCGGTTATCCATGTTGCGCAGCAGGTCCACATTCAGCTCCATCTTGTCGCGGGATTCGTCGGCGCGCTTGCGCAGGGCAGCCAGCTCGCCCTGGAGGTCGGCCACGCGCTTGATGTCCTGGCGGCGGTTCTCGACCAGCACCAGCTGGCCGTTCTTCACCTCTTCGTGGATCTTGACGGCCTCCTCGATGCGGGGGCGGAGCTGGTTGACGGCTTCGTTCAGGCGGACCTGCTCGGTGTGGTGGGCTTTCAGCTCGCGCTTGAGGGGCGAGAGGTCGAAGCCCTTGCGCAGCTCATCGATCTCGCCGCGGAAGGGGCGGATCTCCTCGCTGTGGCGCTTGACCAGCTCGGCGTGGCGCTCTTGGTGCTTCTGTTCCGATTCCTCAAAAAGGCGGTTGAAATCCTCGCGCTGCTTGGCGAGCAGGTCGTTAAACTGGTTGATGCGGGCGGCGGAGGCGGTCACCTCCGCGATACTGCGCTCGAGCTCCTTGGCCTGCTTCTGCACCGCGCTGATCGAGAGCTCAAGTGAAGCGAACTTGTCCACATAGTCTGAAATGGCCGCCTTGGTCTTGCGTTGTTCCGCGTCAAGCCAATCCAGCCGTTTGACAATTTGCTCGATTTCCATGCTTCCTCCAGATCGGGGCTGCCGAAATTATAGCATGCGGGCTTTTTTATTGGGTGAGGTGGGTGAACATCTGCGGGAGGTCCGTGAGGAAGGGCCGGAGGAACTGTGGGAAGATGCCCAGGAAGAACAAGCCCGCCATGCCGATCGCCAGGAGCAGGACCTGGGTGGGGGTCTCGTTCCAGGCCCAGCCGCTGTGCTCGGGGGCCATCGCCAGCACGGCCAGGGTGCGGATGGCCCCGAAGAGCAGCCCCAGCACGCCCAGGAGCAGCCAGAAGGCCATCAGGAGCGAATTGCCCGCCAGCCCTTCCCAGAGGGCCACGCGGGGCGGAAAACCCGCCAGAAGGGGGAATCCCGCCGCAGAGAGATTGGCCAGCACCACGCCGAGCGAAGCCACCGGGTAAGCGCGCATCAATCCCTGCACCGACCCGAAACGCAGGGAGCCGGTCTTCTGGACCAGGATATTGAGGGACAGCGCCCAGACCGCCAGGCTCAGGCCGCGGGGGATGATGTGCAGGAAGACGATCTCGACGGCGTTGAGCGAGGGCTGGACGCCCAGGGCCATGAGCTGGCAGCCGGTCTCCACCACCACGGCGTAGGCCATCATCCTCCCCAGGTGGCGCTGGAAGGCGGTCCACAGGCCGCCGGTCACGACCATCAGGATTCCGGCGGTCTGGAGGGCGCTGGAAAACTCGGGGGAGGTGCGGAGCCAGGTGTAGCGGTCCAGGAAGCCCATCCCGAAGATGACCGTGATGGTGGGCAGCGCCCAGAGAAGGAAACCGGTGACGAAAGGCGAGGTCTCCTCACCGATCAGGGGCATCCAACTGTACAGGGGAAAGACCGCCAGCAGGAAGGCGAAGCCCAGCCCGAGCATGGTGGCGGACTGCAGGGTGAGGGCCAGGTCGCCGGGGCTGCCCTCCACGCCGGCCAGCATCCAACCGGCGAAGAGGATGAACGGCATGGCGAGCGTCTGGTACACGAGGAAGCGGACAACTCCGCGGCCCGGGACCTGCCCGGGAGGAGAAAGCAGGGGGATGGCCAGCAGGACGGCGATCTCGATGAAGGTGGCCGCGAAGAGGAAGGGCTCCACGGCGATGGAAGCCACCAGCAGGGCGATGATTCCCAGCCCGAGGGGCACCAGCCGGCCCGCCACCCCGGCGGCCTCCGCGCCGAAGAACCACAGCGCGGCGATCCCGTACAGGATGGCGAGCAGGGAACCGTCGGCGGGAGTCAGGACCAGGGCGCGGCCCAGGATCTGGAAGGTGGAGGCGATCTTCAGGGAGACCGAGCCCACCAGCAGGGCCGTGTCGATGGGGATGACCAGGGCCGTAATGCAGAGCGCCAGGGCGGTGGCGCCCCCCATGATGGTGTTGAAGCGCTCATTGGCGATCACCAGCGTGACCGCGGCGATCAGCAGGGGAAAGAAGATCCACAGGCCGGGCGCGCTCACAGGCTCTCCTCCGGCTCCGGCTCCACGGAGTTGATGAGCAGGTAGGAGCCCGCCAGCGCCAGGCTGAGATCCACCACGGCCAGCAGGCCCGAGACGAGGATGGAGGATTCCACGGCGGCATACAGGAGCTCGAAACCGCACAGCAGCGTCAGCAGGCCGGTGACCACGGGGAGCAGGCGGCCGGTCATGCCGAGCTGCAGGAGGCCCGCGCCGATCAGCAGCAGGCTGCCTATGGTAAGGGGCAGGCCGATGCCGGGGATCAGGTTCCCAAGGCGCGGGGCAGCGGCCGTGCAGATCAGGATACTGATGAGGGCGCCGGTCAATTTGAAGGGGAGCGAGCCCCGCCAACCCTGCTCAGGGGCAGCTTCCTCCATGCCCAGGTTCTGGCGGGTCATGCCGAGAGCGGAGGTGGCGATCCAGCCGGTGATGAGCTTGACGGAGGCCATGCCGAGGGGCCAGTACTGGAGGATCAGCACAAAGGCGGCCGCGTACTGGAGGGCCAGCAGGCCCAGGGTCCAGCGCCAATCGCGGCTGAGCAGCAGCAGGGTGCTGGCAATGCCGATGACGACCACGGCAGCCCAGGACGAGATCTCTCCCAGCATCTAGGGCAGGCCTTTCAGCATCAGCGAGATGAAGAGCGTCAGGATGAGCAGCGTCCACATCAGGCTGCCTTCGCCCTCCAGCGCATTGGAGATGACCCGGCTGAGGCGGGCCGCGGAATGGTACAGGTTCCAGGAAGCGCCGGAAAGGGCCGGACCCCAGCGGCTCCCGGCGGGACGCGCCCAGTGCGCCCGGATGGGATTGAGGAGGCGCAGGCGCGGTGTGAGCCAGACGAGGAGGATCGCCAGCACGAGGACCAGCAGGGCGGCGATCCAGGCTCCCGGGCGGGCGGCTCCCTCCCAGCCGAAGATCCCGAGCAGCAGGCCGGTGAGCAGCAGGAGGCCGATCCCGGCGGGGAAGACATTGCGGGTCCAGTGCGGCTGCGCTTCCGGGTTCTCGCGCGTGCCGGGGCGCAGGGCGTGGCGGATGTACCCGGCAATCAGCAGCGCCTGCGCGGCGAGCAGGATAGGCCAGGCCAGGAAGAAGCCTCCGGATTGGCTCTCCCAGGCACTGGCGGTCAGCGAGAAGGGCAGGCTGGAGAGGGAAAAGGCCGCCAGCATGAGGAGGCGGTTGAGCCAGAGGTTCTGGATGGAGTTGAGGAAGAGGGCGCCGCCGGCAAGGACGAGCGCCGCGCCCCAGGCCGCTGCGCCCGTGGGATTGCCGCGCAGGGCCGAAGCCATTGCCAGCGCGGCCAGGCAGATGACCCAGAAGGGCCGTCCCGAGAGGTCATCAGGGGCGCGCAGCCAGGTCCAGCCGGCATACAGGGCCGCGAATGCCGCCAGGAAGAGGAGCAGGGTGGTGAGGAGGGGGGAGACTGCCGTCCCGGGAGCGGTGCGTGCCAGGAGCACCAGGCTGGAGACCGCCGAGACGAGGCGCAGCGAGGTCCCCACGCCGCGGCGGGTGACCGAGTCGCTGGAGAAGGGCAGGTGCAGGGGCAGGACTCCAAGGCGCAGGCCTGCCGCGACCAGCAGGAGCAGCCCCGCCTGCGGGGGCATGGAGAGGAAATCCAAACGCGAGCCGGCGGCCAGGCTCAGAAAATTGGCCCACAGGACCAGGCCGAGGCCGACCAGCCGGACGGAGAAGGCCACGACCGCCCGCTCACTGGCCGAAGGCTCGTCCACGGCGCGCAGCAGAGTGACCAGCTCGGCAAGGTCGAGGGCGGCCCAGACCAACACCACGGTCAGCGGGTTATTGGCGCTGACGGCCAGGACCCCCAGGGCGGTGAGCGTGAGGATGCCGGCCCAGGGAAGGGGATAGGCCGACTCGACGCGCGCCGCTTCCGTCAGAAGGACCGCCAGGGCGAGACTGGCAAGGCTGACCGTCAGGACCCAGGAGATGCCATCCCCGCGGAAGAGGGGCGAATCGGCGAAGAGTTCCACGGGCTGCCAGGAGGGCAGCGCCAGGTCGAAGGGCAGGGCGGCCAGCCACACCCAGCTGCTGACCAGCGCCAGGAAAGAGCCTCCCACCGCGATGAGCCAGGAGAACCGGAAACGGGGGCGGAGCAGGCGGATCACCAGCAGCGCCAGGGCGGTCAGCGTGAGCAGCAGGACGGTTATCAGGATGAGCATGGGCCGGATAATTGTATCAGTTTTAAGGTTTCAAGAGCGGGATGGGAAGGCGGGAGGTCGCCGCGAGAAGGTCGGGCACATTGAAACCGGCGAGGCAAATCCGTTATTAATTGGGGGGTTGCTTCGGCTTGCAGGTTCCAAAAGGAACCTGCAATGCCTCGCAACGACACTTAGGGGAACTAACAAAGCTATTGAGGGGCGTTGATTCTGGATGCAAATCGTAGGGGC
>CAZSPX010000171.1:0-1218 GCA_964608885.1 uncultured Anaerolineaceae bacterium
CTGTGTGCGCCGGGATTTGTGCTGCTGGCGGGGACCAGCGCGTTCCTGTGGGCGCAGCGAGGTGGGAAAAGCAAGGGGGAGCTGGCGCGCTTCCTTCTGAAGCGGGGCCTGTGGCTGATCGTGCTGGAGTTAACAGTCGTACATATCGCCTGGTTCCTGACGCTGGATTATGAGGTGCTGCTTCTACAGGTGATCTGGGTCATCGGCTGGTCGATGATCGCGCTGGCGGGGATGGTCTTCCTGCCGGACTGGCTGGTCCTGGCGCTGGCCATTGCGATGATCAGCGGGCACAACCTGCTGGACCGGTTTGCGCCTGCAGGCGGAGATATTGCGCGCATCCTATGGGATGTTCTGCACCGGTCAGCGATGATCCCATTAGGGAGTGATCATTTTCTCTACATCCTGTATCCTGTGCTTCCGTGGCCCGGGGTGATGGCGCTGGGATTTTTGCTGGGGAGATGGTTCACGGGTTCCACTGCAGGGATATTCCGCAGGTTGTTCCTGGCTGGAGGCGGATCACTACTTGCCTTCGTCCTGCTGCGTCTGACCAATCTCTACGGCGACCCCTCAGATTGGTATTCGCAAAGGAATGCGCTATTCACGTTCTTTTCGTTCATCAACCTCGAGAAGTACCCGCCCTCACTGCTGTTCCTGCTGGCAACGCTGGGGATCGACCTGATTCTGCTCGGGCTGATGGAACGATCCCGTGGGATATGGCTGCGTTTCCTCGCGGTTTACGGGCGGGTACCGTTGTTCTATTATGTGGTCCATCTCTTCGTCATTCACCTCGCGGCGGTAGGCCTGGCGTTCCTCCGGTATGGGAGGGCGGACTGGTTGTTCGGCGCCGCCTGGTTCTTCCGTGAAGGCTTCCCGGAGGATCATGGATATGGTCTTCCGGGAGTGTATTTGATCTGGCTCCTGGTTGCGGCGGCACTATATCCCTTATGTAAATGGTTCTTCGGGGCCAAAGCTCGCGGAGCCGGGGGTTGGTGGAGCTATCTATAGCAGGCAATAAAAAAGGCCCGGTCGAGCCGGGCCTCTGGGTCTCATCTTTTCTGAAGGTTAATCATCCGATGGTTTGAGCTGGGGCTCGCGCCTCAAGACCGCCCGGCTGCGGGCGCGCAGGGCGGAGAGCCTTTTCCGCAGGTCCGCCAGCACCGATTGGGTGTGCTCGAGGCGCTCGCGCTCGGCGCGCACATAGCGGATGTAGGGGTTCAC
>CAZSPX010000171.1:1318-7325 GCA_964608885.1 uncultured Anaerolineaceae bacterium
GGGTGTGCTCGAGGCGCTCGCGCTCGGCGCGCACATAGCGGATGTAGGGGTTCACACCCTCCTTCAGCCGGGTGATGGCTCCCTGCGCCTCGTTATTGAATTGTGTCGTCAGCGTATCGTTCATGCGGGTCCGCAGGTCGGCCATCTTCTTGCGGTAATTATCCTTGGCCTGCCTGCGCTTGTGGGGAATTACGAAAAAGCCCAATACGGCCATGGTACTGGCCGCCACGATGCCGGTCACATCCAGGCTGGAGGAAAGAACTGCGGCGGTCACGAGGGCGCCGAGGCCCACTGCGCCGACTTCCAGCAGGGCGGTCTGGGCAACGGCGCTTTCCACCTGGGCGGCCAGTTGGCTGGCCTCACGGTCGCGGTCGTAGGACTCGATGATGCGCGCCACGGTCTTGCCCATTGAATCAATCAGTTCGCGGCGGCGGATCTCGCGCGGCTCGATGCCCTCGCCCACAAAATGACCCAGGTTCAGGGAGCGGCGCTGCTGTACGTAGCCCATCACCCGCTGCCACTCGGTCAGGTCCTTCTGCACCATCCAGTCGATCAGCCGGTGGACCTGGTCCTCGATGCGCTGCGGCACATCTGCCATGACCTGCTTCTCGAACTGTGCGCGCACCACGTCGCCCCGCACCAGGTTCTGGATATTGGTCAGCCGCAGGGTGCTGTCAAAGAAGTCCAGGCCGCGCTGTTCCAGGCGGTGAAGGATGTTCTCCACCTCGGCGATGCGCGGGGTCAGTTCGGCGTTCAGGTCCCGCTCGTATTCCCGGACGGTGGTCTCGAGAGCCTCGGAGGTCTTCCGGTCCTCCTCCATCCCTTCGGCCTGTGTCCGGTTTTCCTCCCCGGTCTGGCCAACCAGCTTTTCCGCCACGCCCAGCGGATTGGCCAGCTTTAACTCCAGTCGTGCCTGGTCGTCAAGTGTGGCAGTGATGAATCTCTCCAGGTTGTCCAGGCGGCTGGAGGCGCGCAACTGGGCACGCTTCCCGGGGTCCGGCTCCGACATGGCGCGCTGGGCCAGCTTCGCGGAGACCGGGAAGAACTCGGGCGCATCCCCCAGTGCGGCGGTGGAATGTTTGAGCACAAATGAAAGCACCTCGCCCAGCGCTTTTTCGTCCTCGATGATATCCACCTTGTTCAGCACGAAGGCGACCTTCTTGCCCCATTGCAGGATTCGCTCAAGGAACTGGCGTTCGCTCTCGGTCATCGGGTGGTCTGCCGAGGTGATGAAGAGCACCAGGTCGCTGCGAGGCACAAACTCGTTCGTCAGCCGCTCGTGATGCCGGATGATGGCGTTGGTCCCGGGCGTATCCACGATGTTCAGTTCTTTGAGCAGCGGCAGGGGATAGGTGTAAATGGCAAAGCCCTCATCCACGATCTCCTCGGCGGCCCGCTCGCCCCACTTGACCAGGGTTACCCGCGAAGTAGTGGGTGTGGCGCCTTCTTCCAGGACCTTCTCCCGCAGCAGGGCGTTGACCAGCGCGCTCTTGCCCGCGTTGAACTCCCCGACGACCACCAGCAGAAACAGCTCGTCAAGCTGCAGGATCGCCTCCTGAAGCGTGTCAAGGGCCTCGCGCGGTACTTCCAGGCCGGCCAGTGCCAGCCGGATCTCCGCCAGGGATTCCTTTTCCTCGCGCAGGAATCGGGATTGTTCTTCGGTGAGCATCGATTCGCGCATCAAGACTCCTCATGCCTCCGCGTGCCTCAGGTGCGGCATTCGGATGGTTAAATTATACAGTGAATTGGAGTGAAAATTTTGATCGCAGGGGTGGCACCCGGTCCTATTCAGGGGTGCTTCTGTGCCGCCCAAATCTCAACCCCTTGGACCCTTCAGCGCTTGAAGGACGAATTCGAAATTTAGATGAGTTGGTCGGTGATGATGGGATTTGCTTCAGTACGAGCTTTATGCCCTACCTGTTGCAAAAAGGGAGTACGACTCGTTACCCGGCGAGGCTGCGGATGCGCTGCCGGAATTCCTTGGCATGGATGGGCTTGGTCATAAAGTCATTGGCTCCCGCTTCAAGGGCGGTCAGTTGGTTGGCCAATCCCCCGGCTCCGGTCAGGAAAACGATGCGGGTCTTCTTCAGGCAGGGCTGGGCGCGCAGTTCCTGACAGACTTGAAAACCGTCCTTGCCCGGCATCATGATGTCGAGGACGATCAGGTCGGGCTCGATCGAGCGGGCGCTGGAGACTGCCTGCAGGCTGTCCAGCACGGAATGGACCTCATACCCGATCTGCCGGAAGGTGATCTCCAGCAGGCGGACCGTCATCTCGTCATCATCGACCACCAGGATCTTGGTCATTGGCTCTCCATGGGATTGGATCCGGGTCTCCCGCCTCGCCACTAAAACTCCGACCCACACTTATATTTTATACTCCTATTCTATTTTGGCACCATGACTTAAGTCCTAATCACTTTTCCCCTCAATTAATTGACTTTCCCCCCGGGCTTGTGCTAGTATGGTATGGGCAAGTGCCCCTCTGGGTGCCTGCCGCCTTCCCATACAACTGAATAGGAGAAACTCCATGAATGCTCAAGGGTCCCACCGGCTGGTCTCCGCGTTCGCAGTTTTTTTCCTTGTCTTCAATGCTCTTTTTTCGATCAGCCCCCCGGTTGGAGTACAGGCAGACCATACCCCTGATCCCGTCAGTGTGACCGTGGCGGGCAGCCTTGATTCCGAGATCGGCTGTCCCGGCGACTGGCAGCCGGACTGCGCTGCCGCGCACCTTGTTTATGATGCGGGTGATGATGCCTGGCAGGGGAGTTTCGCGCTGCCGGCGGACAGCTACGAGTACAAGGCTGCCCTCAACGACAACTGGAACGAGAACTACGGCCTGAATGCCGTCGCCAATGGTTCCAACATCCCGCTGGCGCTGGCTGCCCCGGCCACCGTCAAGTTCTACTACAGCCACCACACCCACTGGATCACGAGCAACAAAAATGCCCGCATCGTGACCGCCCCGGGAAGTTTCCAGTCCGAACTGGGCTGCCCGGGTGACTGGCAACCCGACTGCCTGCGCTCCTGGCTGCAGGACCCGGACGGGGATGGGACCTTTACCCTTTCCACCACGGCCCTGCCAGCCGGAAATTATGAGGTCAAAGCGGCCATTAATGAAAGCTGGGACGAGAACTACGGAGCTGGGGGCGTCCTCAACGGCCCCAACATCGCCTTCACGGTTCCCCCGGGAATCTTCAATGTAACGTTCAGCTTCGTTTCCTCGACCAACACCCTTACCGTGAGCGGCCTTGGCCCACAGCCCGATAACAACGTCATGTGGGACGGTCTGCGGCACGACTCGCGCGATACCCTCTACCGGACGCCCGGCGGGGCGGTCCCGGCGGGGACACCTGTCACACTGCGGTTCCGCACTTTTCACAACGATGTGACGGCGGTCAAAGCGCGCCTCTACAGCATCAACGCGGGCGGGCAGCAGATCCTGCCGATGCACATCGCCGCGAGCGATGTCTCCTGCTACCAGGACGGGCTTTCATACACCTGTGATTTCTGGGAAGTGACCCTGCCGGACGCCGCCCCCGACAACCTGTGGTACCGCTTCATCATCGAGGACGGGAGCAAGACCGTTTATTACGCCGATGACACGCACGCGCTGGACGGCGGAACCGGCGAGCCGAGCGATGCCATCGTGGACGACAGCTATGCGCTAATGGTTTATGACCCGTCCTTCATGGTGCCGGACTGGGCGCACAAGGCGGTCATCTACCAGATCTTCCCGGACCGCTTCCGGGATGGGCGCTCGGACAACAACCCCAAGACAAACGATATCCGCTATGACGACCCGGTCATCAAGCTGCCCTGGGGGACGCTGCCGGAGGGCTACTGCCGGAACTACGCGGATGCTGCCACGAACTGCCCGTGGCGCTTCGACACCACCCCGCCCGCCGACAGCCCCACCAAGGAGCAGCCGCGCGGCCGCGACTATATGGGCGGCGACCTGAAGGGCGTGGACCAATCCCTTGATTACCTGGCTTCCCTGGGTGTGAATACGATCTACTTCAATCCCATCTTCGACTCGGGCTCCAACCACGGCTACGATACCCAGGACTACTACAAGATCGATCCATACTTCGGCACACAGAAGGACTGGGAGAACCTGGCGAAGCACGCAAAGAAGCTCGGCATCCGCATCGTTCTGGACGGTGTGTTTAACCACATGTCCTCGGACAGCGCATTCTTCGACCGGTATCACCATTACACCACGGTCGGCGCCTGCGAAAGCGCCACCTCTCTCTACCGCAGTTGGTTCACCTTCCACGATGTGACCCCCGGCACGGGGACCTGCGTGAGCAGTGCGGGGGTCGCGAACGCAGCCACCTATGACGGCTGGTTCGGCTTTGACAGCATCCCGGTCATCAACAAATCGCTGCCTGCGGTGCAGGATTACTTCCTGACCGGTGCGAATTCGGTGGCGCGCAACTGGCTCAAGAAAGGCGCCTCGGGCTGGCGCATGGACGTGATGGGCGATTCTTCCTTCCCCGCCGGATACTGGGAGACCTTCCGCGGCGTGGTCAAAGGCACCGACCCCGGGGCCGTCATCATCAGCGAGACCTGGCAGAAGGACAGCACGCTGCTCAGGATGCTGAGGGGCGACCGCGCCGACACCACCATGAACTACCGGCTGCGCGACGCGGTGATCGGCTTCCTGACGCCGGGCAACTTTGATTCCAAGGGCTTTGCCGACAGCGGCCGCTCCATCCTTCCCTCCGAGTTCTCCTCGCGCTTGCAGTCCATCCAGGAAGATTACCCTGCCGGGGCCTTCTACAGCGCCATGAACCTGCTGGACAGCCACGATACCGAGCGCCTCCTGTGGACCCTGACGCCCGGCACAGAGACGACAGCCGACAAGCAGGCCAATATCGCGCAGGGCAAGGCCAGCCAGCGTCTCGCCTCGCTCATCCAGTTCACGCTGCCCGGCGCGCCGACCGTCTTCTACGGAGATGAGGTGGCACTGACAGGCGATGACGACCCGGACGACCGCCGGACCTATCCCTGGGCGGACAAGGGCGGCACGCCCGACCTTGCCATGTTCGCCCATTACCAAAAGCTTGCCCAGATCCGCAAGCTCAACCCGGCCCTCACGGACGGCGATCTGCGGATGCTGCTTGCAGACGATGCGGCCGGGACGGTTGCGTACGGGCGCAAGACCAGTGCCCTCGCCGTCCTGGTGGTCATCAACCGCAGTGAGCAGCCGCGCATGGTCCAGATGCCGGTGGCAGGCTACCTGCCGGAAAACACTCGACTCTATTCCCTCTACGGGGTGGCGAACCCTGGCAGCCCGACCGTCCAGGTCACAGGCGGATCGGTGACCGTAAACCTGGCCCCGCGCAGCGGCTGGCTGCTGGGCACGCGTACGGTGGACCTCAAGCCGCCCCCGGCGCCCACGAACCTGCACGTGACGGGGCAGGGAAGCATGCAAGTCAGCCTGGCATGGAACGCCGCGACGGGCGCAGTGAGCTACAACCTGTACCGCAGCCCGGTCAGTGGGGGAGGCTGGGTGAAGCTCAATACTGTGCCTCTGACCGCACTGACCTTTACCGATACCGGCCTGCGCAACGGCGCGCCGTTCTACTTTGTGGTCACAGCGCTTGACGCCCCCGGAAATGAGAGCGGATATTCCAACCAGGCCAGCGGGCTGCCCTCGCTGCAGATCGGCTGGGCAAACCTGCAGTGGCCTCCCACGCTTAACCACACAATCAGTGCTGTAAACCGCACCGATAACGTGTACGGCCAGGTCTGGATCGATGGAGTGACCAATCAACCCGGCGCCTCGCCGGGGCTGCGCGCACAGGCTGGATTTGGACCTGTCGGCTCCAACCCAGCCACCGACCCGGGCTGGACCTGGGTGGATGCCTCCTTCAATGTGAACGCGGGGAACAACGATGAGTTCAAGGCCAGCTTCCTGCCGCTGAGCGTGGGAAGCTTCGATTACGTGTACCGCTACTCCACCACGAATGGCCTGACCTGGCTGTACGCTGACCTGAACG
>CAZSPX010000172.1:0-7317 GCA_964608885.1 uncultured Anaerolineaceae bacterium
TCTGGTGGACGATCATGACGGAGGTCGTGCCGGCAAGGACGGGCCAGCGCTGGCGCCGCGCCCGGTAGATCATCCAGTTATCCCAGCCCGCGCGGCCAATGGCAAAATCGGGGACCTGCTGGTAGCAGAGGCGCGGGAAGAGGAAGAAGTCGCTGCCGGCCGGGCGGTGAAGCTGGCCCTGCGCGCGGACGGTCTCACGCAGGCGGGCCTGCCAGCCCTCCTCAAACTCGAGGGGGGCCCTTACCTCCAGGTCCCAGCGCCGGCTGAGCAGGACGAACTTCTCGCGCCACTGGAGGGAGCGCAGCGCGGCGCCGACAAAATCGCTCATCAGGAGCATGTCGGCATTGACGATGCACAGCAGCGGGCTTTCGCTGGAGCGGCGCGCCAGCTCGAACATGGACGAGATGAGGGGCGTGCCGGCCTCGTTGCGGCGCAGCTCGCGCAGGTGTTCCACGCCCAGCTGCGCGGCGGCCTCCGCAAGGCCGTCCTCCTCGCCCAGGAGGAGGACCTGCGTATCGGGCAGCAGGGTCCACGACCGGATGGCATTGCGCTGGATGAGGGCAATGTGCGGATCGGTGAACGGCTTGGGGGCCGAGAACAGGGTCAGCAGCGGCATCAGTGACCGGCCGCCCGTTCGTCGATGTCTTTGAGGGTCTTGTGCTTCACCCCGGCATTGATCTGCGCCAGCCCCGGCTCGGAGTGCACCAGCTCGAGCACCCCGGTCCAGCTGAAATCATCGCGGCCCGCGAAGCGCGCATAGACCTGGCGGACGAACTCCAGATCCTCGGCGGTGTCCACCGTCCAGCGGTAATCGCCGAAGTCGCTGGTGTGCTGCAGGAGCGCCACCGAATAGCCGCGCGGCGAGACACCGCTCTCGAGGGTGCGGCTCTGGCGGACCAGCTGCGCGCCCTCATAGAACCAGGGCATGACGTGCTCGCGGTGCTGCGGAGCACCGGCCTGCTTCCAAGCCTGCTCCAGCGCCGGGAAGGTGCAGGCCTCCACGTCCAGCCCGATGGGATAGGTGCGGCGCCAGGGCGGCGGAAGCCGGTTGCAGGCAAAGTCAAAACCATCCTCCAGCAAAACACGCACCACGGAATCGATCAGGGAGGGGTCGATCACCGGGCAGTCCGCGGTGATGCGCACCACGACCTCCGCCCGGGCCTCACGCGCCACCTGGTAATAGCGGTCCAGCACATCGTAGAGGCTGCCGCGCGCGCAGGGGATGCCGCTGAAATCGCAGTATTCCGCCACCGGGTCGTCGGAGGCGTCCGTGGTCGTGGCGAAGACCGTCTCGTGGACGCTGGCGGCGCGCGAGGCGCGCCGGAAGACCCGCTGAAGCATGGGCTGCCCCGCGATCTCTGCCAGGATCTTTCCCGGCAGGCGCGAGGAGCTCATGCGCCCCTGAATGATGGAGACGACCCGTGTCATTCTTCGATCTGCTCAGGCTCCTCGGCCGCGGAGGCCGCAGGGGTGGAAGGCGAGGGGGAGGAGGCGGGGGCTGCCAGGGGCGGCACCGGGGAGGCGACCGGCTCCGGCTTCGAGACCACCTGGCCCTGCTCGCGGGCGGACTTTTGCAGGCCGTCTATCTGCTTGCGGTGGCGCGAGATGGTGATGGCATTCTTGATGGCGCTGGGGACCATGACCAGGATGCCGATCACCACGCCGATGGCCAGGCTTGAAAGGATGAACAGGGCGAACGGCCCTTCCATCTTGAGGGTGAAGAAGGCGACTTTGATCACAGCCGAGTTCTGCAGCGCGAAGGCCACGGACACGATGGCCAGGATCAGGGCGACGATCAGGGTGAAGATCATGGGAGTCTCCTTTGCGAATGCGGCTCAGGCGGTCTGGGCCTCGGAGGGAATGGGAAGCCGTTCCACAAATCCCTTCCGGCGGAACTTTTCGACATACTCGCGCACCAGCCAGTAACGCAGTCCGGTCAGTTGGGCGATCTCGAACACCGAATGCGCGCCTTCAAAGCACATCATGATCTTTTCGATGGCCCGGTTGAGCGCCCAGTTCTCGCGCCAATCGACCCACAGGCCGTTCCCGCTCAGGAAGACCGGGCCGCGGAAGGTGCGCTTCGGGATGTAATTGGAGGCATAGATGCGGACAATCTCCTCTGCAGCCAGGGCCGCCTCCACGAGCATCTCTTCATCCATGATATCCAGATTGTCATCCGTGGTGTGGTACTCGGCGTAGGGCCAGCGGTTGAGGGAGATGCAGGGGACGTTCACGCCGGGGCCGTTGACCACGCGCTCATCGTTGGCGGGGGCGGCCGCGAACTCACGCTCTTCATGGTCGCTGTCTCCCATCACGTACTCCGTGACGCGGTCGAGCAGGTGGTCGTGCTGGCGGGTGTGATGCCAGGCAAGCCGGCTGCGGCTGCCGGTCATTTCGAGGAAGATGCCGCCGCGCAGCGCGGGGATCAAGGACTCGTTGTGCGCGAGATACGCAATCGTGCCGATCGTCTCAGGCCCGAACAGGAAGCGCACGCTCATGGAACCGGGCGGCAGCGGATCTTCCACCAGGCGGTGCGCCAGCTCGATGGCGCTGACCACGCCCGCGGCGTCGTCATTGGCCTGCATGGGATGGCAGGTATGCGCAAGGACCAGCATCTCGCCGGCCTCCGGGACCGGCCCGCCCTCGGGAGGCACCACTGCGCTCGCCACGCGGAATCCCTGCGCCGGATCGGTGATGAACTCCGATCGGATCACGGCATGGTATTTTGCATCCCGCGGCAGCGACTCGAAGGTCTCATGGCTCAGGCAAAAGCCCCAATCGCGCTCGTAATACTTGAACACCCAGGGGATGGCCTGCGGGCGTTTCTCGTTGGAGAAAAGGTGAGGCTCCAGCTCCTCGAAGCTCATTACCCTGTCCACCGGCAGGGAATAGGAGACCAGGTGCAGCGGGTTGACGTGGAAATCAGCCACCCTGGCCCCACCCTCGATCTCAAGATACGCCTCATGGACGAGGTAGCGCTCGGGCACCTTCCAGGTCCAAACCGGCGCCAGGGGCGCGTAGGTCTCCACTGAATATCCCGCCCCGGCCGGCATGTGCGCGCCGATGATCTCCAGCGCCCGGTCCTGGCCTTCGGAGGACAGGGTCCGGTGCAGGGGTATAAGCTCCGCGAGGATGGATTTGAGCGAGGCGTAAGGCTTCATGATGCCGGGAAAGGACTCTCTTCCTAATGGCCGGCCGGCTCGCCGGTGGAGGGCTCTTTAATATAATACAACAGATGGGGGTCACGGCGCATCTCACGGGCCGTGAAGGCGTACACCTCGTTGGCCTTCATGAGCTTGACCGCAGCCTCGCCGACCTGCCCGACCCTGATGACGCCCGCCTGTTCCATCAGCGCGCCCATCGGGTCCACCTCGGTGATCACGCCCCGGTCGACATCGCGCACCAGCATCTCGAAGGTGTCGGTCCGGGTGCTGCCGTCCCAATCGGTCACCTGGCCGGTGAACTGTTTCAGGAAGCGGTAGTCCACCCCCTCCATCTGTTCAATGTGATGGAAGAAGGTCATGCTGTTGGTATATGACAGCCCGACCACCATGATCTTCCCGTCCAGGTCGCGCAGCTTGCCGAACACCGAGCCGCGCTCGTAGCTGCTCTTGTAGCGCAGCGAGCCCAGCATCTCCGCGTGCTTCCCCAGGATGGCGAACGAGTAGATGGGATGGAACACCCTCTTGGCGCGCGGGTCCTTGCGCACCAGCTCGGTCAGCACGCCCATCTGGGAAGGCGTGGAGCGCACGTCCCAGGGCATGCCCTTGTTGAAGTCGAAGTTGAAGGTGGGCATGATGAGGGTGCCCTGGGGTCCCAGCGCCCCCTCCAGCGCATTGACCACCGTCTGCGGGCCGCCCTCCACGGGGCCAAAGGATTTATACGAGCTGTGCACCAGCAGGGTATCCCCCTGCTCCACGCCCAGGCGGCGGAAACCGGCGACAAGATCGTCAAGTGTGAGCACGGAACCTCCAGTCATATGTCCGCTCAGCCCTTCGCCTTCAGGGCCAGAACGGACTCATAGGCCTGCATCAGGGATGCAGCGTTCTTCTTCCAATCGGCACGGGCCTCGGCCCCGGCCCGGGCGCGGCGGCCCATCGCGGTGAGCGCCTGCCGGTCGTCGCAGGCCCGCAGGATCTTCGCCGCCAGGTCGCCGGAGTCGCCGTCCTTGAAGAGCCAGCCGTTCTCCCCCTCCTTCACCCACTCGCGGTTGCCGGGGATGTCGGAGACCAGGACGGGCAGCCCGCAGGCCAGCGCCTCCATCAGCGAGACCGAGGAGCCGTCCACGTGCGAGGCCGAGAGATACAGGTCAGCCCGATGATACCAGCCCGGAAGCTCGCGCTGCGGGACATTGCCTCCAAAATAGACCTGCTCCAGCACGCCCGCATTGAGCAGAGTCTTGCGAAGTGAAGCCGCCTGCGATCCGCTTCCCAGCAGGATGAGCCCCAGCTCGGGATGCGTGGGGGCGATCTGAGCGAAGGCGCGCACGACCACATCCACCCCGTAAAGCGGCTCCCAGGTCCGGTTGCAGAACAGCGTGAACGTCCCGCCCCGGGCCCGGGTGGAGGGGGGTGAGAAATGCTCCAGGTCCACGCCCCAGGGGAAGATAGTGGTCCGGTCCTCCCGCATGCCGAACCCGACCGCCGTCCGGCGCGTGACCTCCGCATCCGCGACGAACCACGCACAGCGCCTCAGCGTGTAGCGCGTGACCCGGCTCCACCACGGATCGCGGTGCGCATCCTGGAGCAGGTCATACCCCCAGGACATGCCGAGCAGCGGGTGAAAGCCTGCCAGCGCGGCCAGGAATGCGCAGGTCTGGATGGGCCCTGCATGGACGAGATCGGGTTTCACATCCTGCAGGATGCGCTTGAGGGCGAACACCAGCCGGGGTGCATCCGCCCAGCGGAATGAGGCGCCCGCGCCTTTCCACTGGATCTGCTGCACCGCGGCAGGGACCGGCCGGTCCTCGGGGGTGCGGCTCTGCGGCTCCAGCCGCAGGTACACGGCCTCATGCCCCGCCTCCGTGATGGCGCTCAGGAAGCGGTGGTCGTGGGGCGTGTAGGACCGGGAGAAATACAGGATCTTCATGCAAATACGAAGGGTACGCTCAGGCTCCCAGGTCGGTCCAGCGCAGCTCTTTGCCCTGCGGCAGGTCGGTGAGCGCGCGGGTCCCGATCACCTCTCCGACCTGGTCGGGCTTGATGGCCCCGGGTGTGGCGGGCCGCAGCACATCGATCATCGCGCGGGTGAAGACCTCGCCGGCCCGGATATCGCGTGCCGCGCGCAGGCAGCGCCGCTGCACGACCGCCGTCTGCTGCTCGTTCCCCGCGATGACCTTGTCCGGGCTGCCCAGGGCGCGCTCCAGCAGGCGGGTCTCGTCCACCATGCGCCTCCAGTTATCGGGGTTCATGGCAAACTTGTGGTCGGGCCCCTCGCGCTCGTTGCTGTCGGTGAAGTGTCTCTCGATGACCCGCGCCCCCAGCGTCACCGCGCCCAGCACCGGGGCCAGCGCGTGGGTATGGTCGGAGAGCCCCAGGATCACATCGGGGAACATGACCGCGTAGGTCTTCAGCACGTTCAGGTTCAGGTGGTCATAATTCTCCGGGCTGGCAGTGTAGTTGGTATTGCACTGCATGAGCACAAGCTGCCGGTTAATCTTAAGGATGGCGTGGACCGCCCGCTGCACCTCCCCGATGGTGGAGGCGCCGGTGGCCACAAAGAAGGGCTTGCCCTTGGAGGCCATGCGCTCCAGCGCCTCGATCCAGTCGATCTCACCGGAGCCGGCCTTGTACACGCCCACATACGGGTCGAGGAAGTCGATGGCCCCGAAGTCGTAAGGGGAGGAGAAATAGTCGATGCCCACCTTCTGACATTCCTCCAGAAGGATCTGCGTCCACTCGAAGGGGATCGAGGCGGCCCGGTACACCTCCACCACCGATCTCTTCCAGCTCGCCTGGTGCGAGACCTGGGAGTTCATGTGGGTGAAGCCGTAGTCCGAGACGATCCTGGGGGCGTCGAAGTTCTGAAACTTGGCGGCGTCCGCGCCAGCCTCGCCGGCCAGCCGGATGAGCATTTTGGCGCGCTCCAGGTCACCGTCATGGTTGGCAGCGATGTCGGCTATGAAATAGGTGGGGTGGCCGGGGCCGATGGTACGGTTTCCGAACGTGATCTCCATGGGTTCCTTCCTTTTCCCTGCCGGATTGCTCCCGGACAGCAGAAAGCTGTGGACAAACACCGTTTTTCTGTGAATAAGTGCCGTTTTCCTGTGGAGAAAGCCCTGTTTTTCTGTGGATAAAGTGCCAGCTCCCTGTGGATAAATGGCATTTTCCTGTGGATAACCTGGCTTCCACTTGTGGATAAATGGGTATAAATCAGGCCAAAAAGTGGAAAATCGGGGTCATACCTGTTGATAACTTCGGATCTTCTGTGGATAACCCTGCTGAAACTGTTGATGAAACCGGTCCAAACCTGTGGAAAACTCCGGGAGGGACACCCCCAGATCTGTGGATAACTTGTGGGTGGAAAGGTGCAAATTGTGGGATCGGGCCGCAACCAGCGGAGAGGTGTGCACCGATTTCGGGGTAATATGCAGCGGATCGAGGCCAAATTTCCGGGCAAGCTCCACCCCAAACTGGTATTTGTTCATAGCCTGCGGACCCACAGCATGGTACAGGCCCTGCAGCCGCCTTTCAAGCATTTTAAGCAGGATTCCCGCCAGATCGCCTACAAACATGGGGCAGAAGGTGACATCGGCGAACCCGCTGATGTACCTGCCCGCACTGAGGTTGTTGTAGAAAAACTCCGCCAGGCTGCGCTTCCCGCTGGGAGACCAGCCGTAGAAATTGACGCGTGCCACAATGGCATCCGGCCAGGCGGCCAGCACATTGCGCTCCCCCTCCAGTTTTGTCCGGGCATAGACGCTCACTGGCCGCGGTTCGTCCTCCTCCGTGTAGGCGCCTTCCCTGGTCCCGTCGAAGACCGCGTCCGTGGAGATGTGGACGAGGGGCAGGCCCCGGTCGCTGCACGCCGCCGCCACTTCCCCGGGCAGGCGGGCGTTCATTCGCTGCGCCAGCTCCGGGTTGGCCTCGCAGTCCTCCAGGTTGGCCAGGGCCGCGCAGTGGATGACCCAATCCGGGCGGGCCTGGTCGAGGATGCGGTCCATCGCACCGGGCTCCAGCAGGTCGGCATTGATGATCTGGAACGGGGTGCCGGACAGCTTGCGGCGGTCCACGGCAATGACCTCATGCCGGGCACCCGCCTCCAGCGCCAGGTTGATTCCCAGCAGACCACTCGCACCGGTGATGAGGATCTTCATGC
>CAZSPX010000173.1:0-7299 GCA_964608885.1 uncultured Anaerolineaceae bacterium
CCCGAGAAGCCCACGACTTCGTGCGGGAAGGTGGGGCCAAGTATCAAGATGTGATCGTATTCGAGGGCCGCCCGGTTGATGATGATATCCACTGCAGGCGGCAGCGAGGGATGCCACTGGGCACCGGCAAGCTCCTTCAGCTCGCGCGTCTCCATGCGGCCGATGGTCTGGAGGGCCGAGGGATCGTTCCATGCGTGATTGAGCAGACCGATGTGCCGGTAGAGGCTCTCCCGTTCCTGCGCGGTGATGCCCACCAGGCGGTTGAGGCTCTCCGCGCTGAGAGGTGGGTGGGTTCCGAGGGCCACCATGAAATCCAACTGCTCCGCGTCCTGCAGGATCTCCACCACTGCGCGGAACAGGAAGGGGAGCGGCAGGGAGCGGGTGTGATCAGGGATGAGTGCAAGGACCCGCTGGCCGCTGAAGCGCCCTGCCAGCCCCTGCTGGAGGGCCGCCAGGATGGTCTCGGCGGGGAGAAGCTGTCCGGGTGCGGAGGTCGCCTGTGAGTGGATCATGGCTGCGCTAGACTCCGCTGTAGGCGGAGAAGCCTCCGTCAATGGGGAGGAGGATGCCGGTCACGAAGGCGGCAGCCGGGGACAGCAGCCAGAGGACCGCGCCGGACAGGTCCTCGGGCGCGCCGAAGCGGTTCATGGGCGTGTGAGCCAGGATGGATCGGCCACGCTCCGTCAGATCCCCGGATTCTTTTTCGGTCAAAAGGAAACGGTTCTGCTCGGTGAGGAAGAAACCCGGCGCGATGGCGTTCACCCGGATGCGGGAGGAATAGTTCTGCGCCATGTGCACGGCCAGCCACTGTGTGAAGTTGCTTACCGCCGCCTTGGCGGCAGAGTAGGCCGGGATGCGGGTGAGCGGGCGCACGGCGTTCATGGAGGCGATATTCAGGATGCTGCCCTCGCCCCGTTCGGCCATGCCGCGGCCGAACACCTGGCAGGGCAGCATGGTGCCAAGCAGGTTCAGGTCGGTGACGAACCGCAGGGCCTCCACGGGAAGATCGAAAAAGGAGGAGATGGCGGAAGTGGTGGCGGAGGGATGGTTGCCGCCCGCGGCATTGATCAGGATATCCGCCGGGCCGAAGCGGGAGCTGAGCTGTTCCGCGGCGGCCTGGAGGCTTTCAGGCTGGAGCACATCCGCACAGATAGGGATCGCCTCGCCGTTGCCTGTCCGGGAGATCCTGTCCGCATTCTGGACGGCGCGGGCCTCATCCCGGTCGAGGAGCGCCACGCGTGCATGGCAGCCTGCCAGCGCGGCCCCCAACGCGCCGCCCAGCACGCCGCCTCCGCCGGTGATGACGGCGGTCCGGCCGGAGAAATCATAGAGCGTTGTGAGCATCTGGAGGTCCATGCTTCATGCCTCCCTGGCAAAGGGTTGAAGATGACGGGTGAAGTGTTTCTTGAGGTTTTCGGCGTAGGCCTCGGAATGGCGGCGAAGCCGGTCCATCAGCCGCGTGTAGAAGCGCAGGCCGCCCTCCGGGCCAGGGGCCGTGAGCACCGAGCCGAAGGTGACATGCAGGATCTCACGCGCATCGAACTGGTCCAACAGGGCTGGCCAATCCTTCACCTCACCGGGCCGGGGTGCGCGGCGCAGGCTGGCCGAGACGTGATAGCTCGCCCGGTCATTCTCGTAGCAGCCGCGCGCAAACTCATAGATCTCGCGGATGAATGCCTCATCGAGGGCTGCGATGGTGCGCAGGGCCTCGAGATAACTTGTGCCAGCGGTCTTGAGATGGACCAGCCCGCGCGCGGCTTCCATCGCCAGCGGATAGATGCTGAACTTGTCGGAGCCTGAATGCAGGCTGAGCTTGTAGGGACCGAGCCTGCGGGCGACGGCCGCATGGCCCCGGATATCCGCCTCGAAGACCGCCAGGTCGCCGATGTAATCCACGCCCTTTTCAAAGCGGCCCACGAAGCGCGGGGCCAGGCTCACCCATTTCACGCCCAGGCGCTTCAGCTCGCAGGCGATGTAGATGTGCTCGGCGTGGGAGGTGGGTTGTTCCGTCTCATCCACAGAGACTTCCAGCTCAAAGGGGCGATCCCCGGCAGCCTGCTCCAGGTGACGGTACATCGAGGCGACATGGGCGACAGCCTTCCCATACTTGACGGCCGCGCGCAGCAGAGTGGGTTCATCGAAGTCAGCCCTGATCCCCTCCAGGTTGAATTTCCGGTGCAGCAGGCCCGAGGCGGAGGGCTGCACCTCGGGTGGGAGAAGCCCGGCCAGCTCACGCAGACCGGAAAGGTCAAAGTGGGAGGCGCGGTCATCCACGTATGCCCCGGGATCAATGGTGAAGAAGGTGAAACCGGCGGCCAGGCAGGCATCGATATCTTCAGGGGTCTTCAGGTGGTCGGCATCCGCACCTGACCCCAGGGTCCAGCCCTCGGCCAACATGCCCCACAGGGCGGCATCCATGACCTGCTGAGGCGTACGCCCGGTCCGCCCCATCTCGCGGATGGACTGCTGGGCAAAGACCGGCGCGATCCCCCCGCCGGCCTGCCGCAGCGCGCGGACATGCCCCGGCGTCGCAAGCCCCAGCCGGTCGCCCATCCCGGCGGAAGTCTCCAGGCCGAGCAGGCGCGGGTTCAGCCAGTCGTAGCGGGCGCGCAGGGCTGCGGCATTGTGGCCATCCAGCGGACCGAGCAGGACGGTCCGGCCCAGGCTCTCGGAGCGCTCCCCGTGGAAAGGGTCCAGTGTGGGTGAACTTGTGGAGGCGGCCACCATACGCATCTCACCGCCGTCCGTGCGGGCCAGTCCAAAAGCGCTGCCATCCTCGATCCGAATGGAGGCGGGAAGGAGATCGAGCTGCATAGAGTCCAGGATGGAGTGCGGAAAGTCCATATCCATTAACCGGGAGGCGGGGCGGCGGTGGAGCCGCGCACCAGCAGGCGGCCCTTCAGGATGCGGACATGAGGCTGGCCTGTCGAACCCTGCGGCTCGTTGAGGAGGTCCAGCATCAGGCGGGAGGCTTCGGCGCCGATAAAGCGCTTGGGCTGGTCAAAGGTGGTCAGCGGGGGATTGGTATAGGCGGAGAAGGTGATGTTATCAAAGCCGGTCACGGAGACCTGCCCCGGGACTCCCAGCCCGCGCTCCTGGATGGCCTTGAGGGCGCCGATCGACATCATGTCGTTGTAGCAGACGAAGGCGGTGGGGGGGAGGGGCAGCCCCAGCAGACATTCCGCAGCGGAGGCGCCTTCCGCGGGTCCGCCTCCCCCGGCCGAATAGATATATTCCTGCCAGATAGGCAGCCCGGCGGCTGAAAGCTCCTTCTGGAAACCGGCCAGCCGGTCTTCATTGCTGCGCCCCGAGCGGGTGTTGCCGATGTAGGCCAGGCGCTCATGTCCCAGCCCGATCAGATGACGCGTAATCTGGCGGCTGCCGTCCACATCATCGTGATAAATGGACCAGCGGAAATCCTCGGCAGCCTGGTTGTTGATGACCACCACCGGCACCCCGTACTGGAGGAACTGGCTGCTCTGTTCCTCGCTGAAGGAGGTGGAACAGACGATCACCCCCTCGGCGCTGCGCTCGACCATGGCCTGTACGATGCCGCGCTCACGGCCGGGATCGCGGTGGGCGGCGGCGATGAAGAGGCTGTACCCGCTGCCCTGGACCCCGTCCTCGATGCCCTGGAGGATCTCGCTGAAGAAGGGATCTTCGAGGCTGGAGAGGATCACGCCCAGGACGCGCGAGCGGCGGGTCTTGAGCGTGCGGGCGGCGGCGCTGGGGAAGTACCCCATCTCGTAGGCCAGCCGCCGGATGCGCCCAGCCACCTCGTCCGAGATGAGGCTGCTGTGGTTAAGCGCCCGCGAAACGGTGGAATGAGAGACTCCGGCTCGCTGGGCGATATCCTTGACAGTAACGGGCATGAAACTGGGCTCCTCTGCACACGTTTGCACTGCCTTCTCAGTGTACTCACTTTGACGGGCTTTGTCAACGTTTTGAAAGAAGACTTGCAAAATTCTTTAAAATGTCATAAAATGAAAGTAATATTTCATAAATCCAAAAAATGAAGGACTGGCCATGAACCGCGATATTGAAGCCATTTTCCTGGATGTGGGCAACACCCTACGAATCGTTGTCGAAGACCCGCCGTTCATGGAACAGGCGCGCAAAGACCTGATGGCCCTGGTGGGAACCACCCAACCGGAGGCCGTTTTTTTTGAGGAGTTGGACACGCGCTGGAAAGCCTATCGAAAGCAGTCCAAGGCTTCTTTAAAGGAGGCCTCCGAACGGGAGCTGTGGACCCGTTGGCTCCTGCCGGACTGCCCGCCCGAGAAGATCGGCCCGCTGGCAGGAAGGTTGACGCGGCTGTGGCGCGATCACGACGGGCGGCGCGTCCCGCGTGCGGATGCCAGGGAAACCATCCTCGAGCTGGACCGGCGCGGCTATATCCTGGGCATCATCGCCAACACCATCACCGAGACCGAGATCCCGGACTGGATGGAGACGGACGGCGTGACCCAATATTTCAAGGCGGTCGTCCTGTCTTCCCGGGTGACGCTCCGCAAGCCGGACCCGCAGATCTACTGGGAGGCGGCCCGGCGGGTGGGGGTAGAGCCCGCTCGCTGCGCCTATGTGGGTGACAACCCGGTGAGGGATGTGGAGGGCACACGCGACGCCGGGTTCGGCATGATGATCCTCATGCTTGAACCGGCCACGCTTGCCAAGGAACCTCCAGGCCGCGAATATCCCAAGCCCGATTACACCATCCGTCAGACCCGTGAGCTGCTGGATATCTTCCCGCCGCGAGGGGGGGAACGAAAATGACAGCGCCCGGGATCGAAGCCATCTTCCTGGACCTGGGAAATACGCTGCGCATCCTGCTGAAGGATGAGCAGCACATGGCGGAAGCCCGCCGTAAAATGGCCGCCCTGGCCGGGACGGGCGACGACCCCGAAACCTTCTGCGCAAAAGTGAATGAGCGTTACAAGGAATATCGCAAGTGGGCCTTCGATCAGCTGCGCGAGGCACCCGAAGCCGAGATGTGGACGCGCTGGCTGGCACCCGATCTCCCGGCGGAAAGGATCGCTCCGCTCGGGGTGGATCTGACCTACCAGTTCCGGCAGAGCATGGGACGTCGCGTGGTCGTGGAGGATGGCCGGTTGGTTGTGGAGGAATTGGAGCGGCGCGGCTATATCCTGGGCATTATCAGCAATGTCATCACCTCGCGCGAGATCCCCGACTGGCTGGAAGCAGATGATTTTGCGAAGTATTTCAAGGCCGTGGTGCTCTCCTCCGTGCTGGGCATACGCAAACCGGACCCGGCCATCTACCTGGAGGCCGCCCGGCAGGTGGGCGTGGAGCCGGCGCGGTGTGTCTATGTGGGTGACAACCTGAAACGCGATGTGACCGGGACACGCCAGGCAGGTTTTGGCATGGTCATCATCATGATCCCGCCCGGGGAACTGGCAGAACAGATCATTACCGACGAGAACCGTCCCGACCTTATCATTCACGAATTCAAGCAGCTTCTGGACATCTTTCCCGCTCTCGAACCACTACCCCGCTAGGCTGGAGTGATTCCGCGGGGCGGCGGCTGGAAAGGAGCCATCATGCTCACAGGTCAGATTGCGCGCGGCGCCCGGGCGCTCGGAGGAGCTGTCCGGGAGCTGTATGATGGGGGACAGACCGATTATTCGATGGAGCCGATCGTGCTGACCGATCCCGGAGGCGAGCCGCTGGGACGCATCCAGGCAGGGGACGCGGTGGTGTTCTGCTGCCGGCGCGGCGAGCGTGAGATCCAGCTTACCGAGGCCTTCACCGACCCGGATTTTTCCCGCTTCCCCCGGCCTCCGCTCGAAGACCTGCAATTTGCCATCCTGACCCTGTACCACGAAAAGTTTAAGGACCTGCCGGTGGCGTTCGCGCCTGTCCACCTGGCAGATACCCTGGCAGAGACCATCTCCCGCGCCGGCCTGCGCCAGCTGCACCTGTCGGAATCGGAGAAGTATGCCCATGTCACCTTCTTCTTCAACGGAGGGCGGAACGGACCCTTCGAGGGGGAGGAGGATCTTTGCATCCCCTCGCCCAAGGGCATCCCCTTTGACCAGGTCCCGCAGCTCAGCCTGGCGGAGGTGGCCGCCCGGGTCGTGGAGGGCATGAAGGATGAGGTGGACCTGATCGTGACCAACTTCGCCAATGGGGATGTGATCGGGCATACCGCCAACCGCGAGGCGAAGCTCAAGTGCGCCTCCATCCTGGACCGTCACCTGGGGCATGTAATGGAGGAAGCCCTCTCCCGCGATTACGTGGTGTTCATCACGGCTGACCACGGCAACCTGGAGGAGATGAAACACTCCGACGGCTCCCCGCATGTCTCCCATACCTCCAACCCGGTGGAGTTCATCCTCGTGGACCCGCGGTCGGGCCCGGTGCAAACCCTGCTGGACGGTCAGCTGGCGGATGTGGCACCCACCATCCTGGGCGTATTCGGGCTGAAGCCCCCCGCGGCCATGACCGGGAAGAACCTGGTGCCCGGTCACAGCTGGGATGGGAAGCGCCGGGTGCTGCTCATCATCCTGGATGGCTGGGGCATTGGCCGCCCGGACGAAGGCAACCCCATCTTCCTGGCGCGGACCCCGGTCTGGGACCGGCTGGTGTGCAAGTATCCGCACAGTTCCCTGCGCGCTGCCGGGGAGGCAGTGGGCCTCCAGCCGGGCAAGGCAGGGAACTCGGAGGCCGGGCACATCAACCTGGGCGCGGGAAGGGTCGTGCTCCAGGACGATGTACGGCTGGATCTGGCGATGCAGGACGGATCTTTTGAATCCAACCAGGTCTTCCTGCAGCTGATACGGCACGTGAAGGAGCGCGGCACGCGCCTGCACCTGATCGGCCTGCTCACCGCGAAAAGCTCGCACGGCTGCATCGATTATCCCTTGGCCCTGCTGCGCATGGCGGGCAAGCATGGTCTGGAGGAGGCTTATCTGCACCTGATCTTTGACGGGCGCAGCACCGAGCCGGGCAGCGCGCCTGCCCTGCTCGAGAGGCTGGAATCTCAGCTGCAGACGATCGGACTTGGACGGGTGGTCACGGGCATGGGGCGCAGCCTCGCCCTCGACCGGGATGGGAATTATGACCGCACCCGCCGGGCGTATGAAGCGCTTGTCCAGGGGAAAGCCGGGAAGTATGCTGGCGGCTGATCCCTGGCAGTTGCAGGGACCGTGTAAGACCGGTCTGGAGATCTGAATGGAATCTCAATTCCCCCACTCTCTGGCGATATCCGGGCAGACGAAGATCGTTCTGCTGGTCCTGGATGGATTGGGTGGGCTGCCCCTCGAAGCAGGGGGCCGGACG
>CAZSPX010000174.1:0-7269 GCA_964608885.1 uncultured Anaerolineaceae bacterium
ATAACGCCCTGCCGATCAATATTGTGGAATAAGATCCTTCTCCACCTATAAAAAGGCGCTCTCCCTGCAGCGCCGGGGGCGCGCCCTTTTGATTACGGTATAATCCAGACCATGCAACCTGTAATTATCGGTGTACGTTTCACACACATTGGAAAAGTCTATCACTTCAACTCCAACGCCGTCCCGGATGTAGGATTGGGCGAGCATGTGATCGTGGAGACTGCCCGCGGCCGCCATCTGGGGGAAGTGGTCCAGCTTCTCCAGGAAGTGCCTCATGCTCCTGAAGGCGGCTGGAAAGCCGTAGAGCGCCGGGCCACCCCTCGCGACCTGCTCCTGCAGCAATCCTGGCAGGCCAAGCAGACCGCGGCCATGATCGACTGCCGGGCGCGCGCCTCCGAGCTGGGCCTCAAGGAGGTCAAGATCGTGGCGGCCGAGTACACCTATGACGGCAGCCGCCTTACCTTCCTTTACAGCACCGACACCGAGGAGAAGGTGGACCTCAAGTCCCTGCGGAAGGACATGCAGAAGCTCCACGGCGGCAGCCAGGTTGAAATGCGCCAGATCGGCCCGCGGGACGTGGCCAAGCTGCTGGGGGGCATGGGCGCCTGCGGAATGGAGACACGCTGCTGCTCCAAGTTCCTTACCGATTTCTCCCCGATCTCCATCAAAATGGCCAAGGAACAGGGCATCTCCCTGACGCCTTCTGAGATCACCGGGATGTGCGGCCGCCTGCGCTGCTGTCTGATCTACGAGTACGAGCAGTATGTGGAAGCCCGCAAGACCCTTCCCAAGCGTAATAAGCGCGTCGTCACCCCCAAGGGCGAGGGCAAGGTTGTGGATGTCATCCCGCTTTCGGGCAAGGTCGTGGTTGCCATCGAGACAGAGGGCGAAGTCCGTGCCCAGTGGGTCACCTTCGATCGGGAAGAGGTCCAGCCCTGGGATGAGTTGGAAGCCCTGAAGCGTAAATCCGAGGCACCCTGCGACCGGCACGAAGGCGGCGGCTGCACCTGCGGCAGGTCGACCAAAAAAGGCAAGCCTGCCTGAGATTCCTTCCGGGAGGAATATGACCGAACCGATTCCCACCCCCGGCGTTTGGGATTCCCCGCAGCGCATCCTGGTTGTGCTGGCGCACCCTGACGACCCCGAGTTCTTCTGTGGAGGCACGCTTGCCCTTTGGGCGTGCGCCGGGCATGAGATCATCTATTACCTGCTCACCTGCGGCGACAAGGGCTTCAACGACTCCAGCAACCCCGCCATGACCCCTGACGAGCTTTGCGCCATCCGGCATGAGGAGCAACAGGCCGCCGCCGGGACCATCGGCGCGAAGGCCCTGCACTGGCTGGATCGCCCGGATGGCTACCTCATCCCTGATCTGGAGCTGCGCCGCGATATCGTGCGGATCATCCGCAAGATCAGGCCTTCTGTGCTGGTCACCTGCGACCCCCAGACGCTCTTTGCGGCTTATGGAATCAACCACCCCGATCACCGCGCCGCCGGACAGGCGGCTCTGGATGCGGTCTTTCCTGCCGCAGGGAACAAGGCTTATTTCCCCGAATTGATCGCTGAGGGGCTGCAGCCCCACATGCCGCGCGAGGTCTGGGTCTCGCTCACCAATCAGCCGAACACGGTCATGGACATCACCAGTACCTGGCCCACCAAGCTCCAGGCGCTTCTCCAGCACAAGACCCAGATCGGGGATCCGGAAAAATTCCAGGAGCGCATGCGCTCGCGTCACACCGAGGACAGCACGGACCAGGACCCGCGTTTCGAGGAGAAGTTCCGGGTCATCAAGTATGTTTAACGCAAGGCCGGGGGGATCAGGCAGTTTTTTTCTGACATGAACATCATCGACGTGGGCTATGATTCCACGCACTACTACGCCCTGGAGGCGCGCAGCGGCAAGCTGCTGGTGGATTGCGGCTGGCCGGGTACGCTCCCCAAACTCGCCCACGCGTTCAGGCGCAGGGGAAGCAGCCTGGACGAGGTCCGTTTCCTGCTGGTCACGCACTTCCATCCTGATCATGCCGGGATTGCACAGGACCTCCGCGACCTTGGCGTGGAAATGATCCTCATGGAAGGCCAGCCTCCCTTTATTCCTGCCATGGAGGCCTTATTCATGAAGAAGGGCCTTTCGTTTGTTCCCTTTACGGACACGGGCAGGCCTCCTCTCCGCTTTGAGGACAGCCGGAAACACCTTGCCGATCTGGGAGTGTCGGGCGAGATCTTTTCCACGCCCGGACACAGCCCGGACAGCGTCACATTGATCCTGGATGAGGGACTGGCCTTCACGGGTGACCTCAGCCCGATCTTTATGCTTTCCGAAGAAGACGAAGTCTCGCACCGAAGTTGGGAGCGGATACACGCCCACAAAATCACGCGCATCCATCCCGCACATGGTAGCTGACCCCGTCTCTCATGGTTTGACTCCACGAGGATGAAAAGCGCCCTGCCAAAAAAGCAGGGCGCTTTTTTCATTTATGAGTTGGCCTTCGTTGAAGGCATTTATTCAGTTGTGCCAGTGTGCGGAGCCCGGGATTCGGTTTGCGTGACATCTGCGATGATGTCCATCATGACATATTCCCACGAGTCCACACCTCCTTCATCAAAGCCGAAGCGTACGATGATCATGCCATAGTCGGGCGCGATGTAAATACGCTGGCCGTTATGTCCGCGGGCGACGTAATCGTACGCGCCATCAGCCCGGTTGACTCCCCACCAAAGGTATTTGTAATAACCGCCGGCCGCCTTCCAATCGGGATCCGAATGCCAGGGGCGTTGATCCGCGGGATCGGGAGCGGTGGATTCCACCACCCAGGCCTCCGGAACGACCTGCCGGCCCTCCCAGTTGCCTTTGTTCAGGAACAACCTGCCAAACCTGGCGAAATCAATGGCCCGTCCGTTGATGCCCGCGGTCATGATCTCGAAGCGCGTTTCCTCGCTATCCAGGCTCCATGACCCCGGGTATTCCATTCCCAGGGGTTTCCAGATCTTCTCCTGCAGGAATTCGGACGGCGTCATGCCGGTTGCCCGCTCCAGGATCAACCCCAGGAGCTGGAGATGGTAATTGTTGTAGTTGAATTCTGCCCCCACCGGGGTCTTTCCCGGCTGCAGGTTCAGCGCCTGGCTGCGCAGGTCCGGATAGGAATAGCTCAAGCCATCATCGGTGAACTGGAATATCTCCACCAGGTCCGGGACTTCGGAATCCGCCTGGTAGCGGATGCCCGAGGACATGGTGAGCAGGTGCCGGATCGTGAGGTCATCCAGCCCGCGGCCCTTGAGCTCGGGGAGATATTTGATCACCGGATCGTTCACGCCACCAATGAAGCCTTCGTCGATGGCAATTCCGATCAGGGCGGAAGTGAAGGATTTGGCCATCGAGAAGGAGGTCACGATGGAATCGCGCTGGTAGCCGTTGAAATACCCCTCGTACAGGATGGCATCATCCTTGATGACGATGAAGGATGTGGTATTTGTGGATTCCAGGAACTCCTCCAGGCCGGCGCGCCGGACCTTGCCGCCCGAGGTGTACTCGATGGTTTGAAAGAGCCCAGGGTTTGCTGCCTGCTTGAAATAGAAATTTGGCTCGGCGCTGGAGATCGGCCGCTCGGGGAATTTCAGATAATCCTTCACCTCTGAAGGTCCCCAGGCGATCTGCCGGGCCAGGAACAAAGCCCTCACCGGATGGGTTGGCGCCCAGATCGCAAAACCGGCCAGAACCAGCCCGATTATGCAGCCAACGAACAGCCCGGCTTGGCGCATGGACCCGACCAGCCTCCCGGCCAGCCAGGTCAATACCCCTGTCAGACCGATGATGACCAAAGCCGTGCCAAGATCCTCCCCATCGGGGCCTTTTCCAAGTACGATCGCCGCCAGGGCGATCCAGCCCAGGCCCATGCCGGTCACGAACGTGAAGAACGCCAGCAGGCTCCATGTGAGAACGATTCCCGTAAGGCGGATCGCTGGCTTTGCCCGAACTGAGAGTCTGGGCAGCCAGGCAAACCGCGCCTGTGCCGGATTTTGATCAATATGAGTGACTTTCATCTCGCATCTCCTTGTTTTGTTTCGCCCGTTCGTCGAATGGCTTGCTGCAGGGCGTCCAGGCGAACGCCTTTGGTGAGAAAGGCCTCCATCCCGGCTTCCATGCATTTCTTCCTGTTCTCGAGGCTGTCGTGGATGGTCAGTGCGATCACGCGGCAGTCCGGCAGGAGCAGCTTGATTTGCCTGGCGGCTTTGCACCCGTCCATCCTGGGCATTTCCAGATCCATCAGGATCACCTCGGGGTGCAGGGCCTGGGTCTGGTGGATCGCCTCATACCCGTCCGAGGCCTCCCCCGCAACTGTGATATCAGTGCTTAGGGACAGTAGCAGGGCCAGTTCCTGGCGGACTTCGGCGGCATCGTCAACGATCAGAACGCGGATCGGGGCCTTGCGATCATCTTTCATATGCGGGCTTTTCTCGCCTTCAGCATACGCCCGCCCCGCCTCCCGCGCATCGGACTGCCGGCAGAATCTGGCACGGACCGGAGATGTATCTTCCGGCGTCCCCGGGGCGCGCGGGCCTCCATCGCAGGTACTAATACCTGCGATGGCCGCCCTCTCGATTGGAATTGGTTCAGGGATCAGGTGCGCGGCCGCAGTTCGGCGATGATCGAACGCAGTTGCCCCAGGGCTGTCCCGGTCATTTCCTGCAAGCGATCAAGCATCGCGGGAAACCGGCTGGGGTCATGCTCAAGCATCAAGCGGGCAGATTCACTACCGAGCTCGATACTGAAGATGATCTGCCCGACGGAATCGTGCAGCTCGCGGCTCAACCGGTTCCGCTCGCCTTCCGCTGCAAGCTGGCCGACCTGGGATGCATACTCCTGAAGCCTGCGGTGGGCCTCCTGCAGCTCTGCGACCAGTGTCTGGCTTTCCTCTCGGTCATTGTGCGCCTGGACGACCATCCGCGAAAAAGTGGTCAGGATGATCGCCTCCGCCGTGATCAACATGCTCTGGGCAAGTCCATCGAGCGGTCCCAACCCGCGGACCAACGAGGCGGTCAGGAGAATGACAAAAATGAGCGCCCAGTTGAAAGCCTGCCTGCGCGGCAGGAAGTAGTAAGCCTGGGTGAACAAGGACAGATATAGTGAGGTCGTCACATCCAAGAACGGATCCAGGGCGGCCATGAAGACCAGGCAGACTGCCTGGAGGCAGAAATAGAGCGTCCAGGACCAGCGAGCACGCGCGGAGAACAGGAACTCCAGCAGCAGGAGGGTTGAGAAGAATCCCAGTGCCAGGAGGGCCGGAAGCCTGTCCGGCTTGCCGGAGAAATTTCCTTCGATCCGCAGCACAGTCATCACCACGACCAGCAGGCCGAGAATATACGCAGCCATGTATTGGCGCGGCCTGCCATACCTGCCGGTCATGCTTCCCCCTCCAGGATTTCCTCCATGCGCACCCGCGTTCCCCGGCCAGGCGCTGAATCGATCTCGAGTCTCCAATCGATCTCGCGGGCGCGTTCGGCCATTTCGACCAATCCCAGGTGCCCGGACTGGCCCAGCACTGATCCGAGATCAAAGCCGCGGCCGTAGTCCTCCACCTCCACCCGGGCGGGCTGCCCCGTCAAATCGATCCGGATGGACGCCTGACGGATCCCGGCATGCTTCTTGATATTGGCAAGTGTTTCCTGGATGATGCTGCACAGGTTTTCCGCAACGGACGGTGACAACTCGCGCTCACCGCTCATCTCCAGTTGCACTTCCAGGTCGCCGCTGGAGCGGAAACTTGATACCAGCCGCTTGATCCCGCTGACAAGTCCCTGACCTTCCCCGGCTGGAGGTCCCAACTGGCTCACCAATCTTCCGATCTGGGACATGGCGCTCTCCGCGAGAATTTGAAGGCGTCTGAGCTGCCCGGCGGCCGCGGCCGGATCTTTGAGCGCCATCAACCGTGTCGTCTCCACCGCCAGGTTCATGCTGAAGACGGTCTGAGTGACAGAATCATGCAGCTCTCGCGCCAGCAGCATGCGGGTCTTCTCTGCCGCCAGGTCCTCAACCCGCCGGGCATACCCCTCCAGCTCCTGTTGAGCCTGCCTGAGCTCCTGCGCCATGCGAAGGTTGTTTTCTCGTGCAGCCTCTGCCCGATGCGTGAAGTGGGCCAGGGTGCCCAGAAGAAAACATCCGCCCTCGAAGATCGGGGCCATGATCAGGTTGTTGATCTCTTCATGCCGGAGGACATAGAGCAGCATGGGCAGCGCGAAGGAGGCGATCCACCAGCGGCCCGCCTGCCAGCCAAAGAACTGCACCGCCTGGTATGCCAGCGGGAAGAACAGCACCAGGAAGACATCCGGTGTACGGTCCGGCAGCAGCATTCCAAGGACCAGCCCGATCTGCAAAAGCATGTAAAGGATGCGGAAGCGGTGCTCCTGATCCGGATCGCGCGAAGCAAGCCGCCTTCCCACCCACGGCTCGAAAAACAGCAGCAGGCCATAACCTGCAAGCAGCAGGATTGTAAGCGTGGGATCGCGCCGCGCCGCGATCAGCATGGAGCCCCGCAATGCGGCCGCGGCATACAGCAGGATGATCGCCAGTCGGGCCATCAATGCTCTTCCACCTCCAGGCCGTGCTTGAGTGCATAAATGGCAGCCTGTGTGCGGTCCACCAGGCCGAGCTTGTTCAGGATGCTGCTCACATGTGTTTTCACAGTCCTCAGGCTGATCACCAGACGGTCTGCGATCTCCCCGTTGCTCAAACCCTGCGCAATGAGAGCCAGGACCTCTCGCTCGCGCCCGGTCAGGTTTTCCGGCCCGGGTTCGCCGGCCCCGGAACCGTTCTGCGCGTTGGACACGGCTGCCATCAGTTTTTTCGCAGCCAGTGGATGGAGCTGCACATTTCCGCGGTGGGCCTCCCGGATAGCCTGTACCAATTCCCCGGGGCGGATATCCTTCAGCAGATAGCCCTGCGCACCGGCGCGGATGGCCGGCATGACCTTGTCATCCTCCCCAAAACTGGTCAGGATGAGAACGCGCGAGGCCGGGCTTGCCTGCAGGATCAGCGGAGTCGCCTGAATCCCATCCATACCAGGCATGATCAGATCCAGCAGGACAATATCGGGCTGCGTGCGGCGCGCCGCCTCCACCGCCTCCAAGCCGTCCGCTGCCTGGCCAACCACCTGGATGGCCGGTTCTTCCACGCCGCCTCTGGAGTCCGGCTCACTCATTTCCAGGAAGGTGCATAAGCCCTGGCGTACCATCTCATGATCGTCCGCGATCAGCACACGGATCTTGCCTCTT
>CAZSPX010000175.1:0-7207 GCA_964608885.1 uncultured Anaerolineaceae bacterium
CCGCTCCGGATGGATCCAGCGTTCGTATTCTTCTACAGCTTTCCGGAGGCAGCCTTGCGCATTTCGAGCTGGCCCCCAGAAGGACATCTCGCGCCGTATCGCATCGTACAGTGGCGGAGATCTGGTATTTTCTTTCTGGAAGGGGGGATTTCTGGCGCAAACTTGGAAAACAGGAATCCATCGTTCGTCTTGAACCGGGTCTTTGCCTAACGATCCCACTGGGTACTCATTTTCAGTTTCGGTCGCTGGGAAATGAGCCCCTGAGGGCTGTGGCGATCACAATGCCGCCCTGGCCAGGTCCGGAAGAAGCCTTCTTTGTGCAGGGGAAATGGCCGCCATCAGAATAAAAGGGCAAGAAAAAGCGGGCATTCCTGTTCGGATGCCCGCTGTGATCCCGCATTTGTAGCTGTCAGTGTCTGGTCCATGAAACCAAGGGGTTTACATTCTTTGAAAGCCGGTAGGCCACATCCTTAAATCCGTAGCGCGGCCAGTGTCGTGCTGCCAGCAGGTTGGAGCTGATCCAGTTGGTATAACAGACCCGGAATCCTTCCTTGCGCGCCTGCTCCAAACCCTGCCACGAAAGATAGGTGCTGATGCCGCGACCTCGGGCCTCCGGAAGTGTGGCCGCGATACTTAGATAGACCGTCTGGGGGGAGGCCAGCATTTTGGTATCTTCTTCCCATTCCGGACGAAATCCCACCGTGCCGATTGACTCGCCGTTCTCAAGGGCCAGCCAGACCGTCCACTCATTATCATCTGCGAGCTCTGCCCAGCCTTCCTTCAGCTCATCATAATCCTCGGGAACCGTGGGATGCCAGTACGGCGGCTCCGAAAGGGCCTCCGAGATCACCCCTGAAAGCCTGGCAAGATTATCGTTATCCCCGGCCCCTGCGCGCCGGAAGGCAATATTCGCCGGTACTTCCGTATCTGGAATTGACAGGGTCGTCAGATCCAGCAGGGCATCCACACGCTCCTTCCCAAAGCCGAGGTTGAACAGGGCCCCGATAATATGCCTGTCAGCCGACGATATATACAGGGAATGGCTGAATATTCCTTTCTTCACCCATTGATCGCCAAGCAGTGAGTAAAGGTCCTGGATGGTATTGGGGCTTTCGTCCTCTGCCAGGGAATAACCAGGCAGATAGACGTACCCGCAGCGTCCCCATGGCTGTTGGACGAATTCACCAAGCAGATAACCCGTCATCCGGTCTTCACAGAAAGCTGCAAAGCCTGCCTTGGACCGGCTTTCCCACAGGACCTTGATCGCCTGCGCGGCCATCACAGGGTCCTGGAAGCGGGCTGGCAGCAAAGGCTGTTCCTTCCGGTTGGCCTTGTGCCTGCGGGCGAGCAGCGCCCCGGCCTCCTGGATCATTCCCTCATTGAATTCCTTGTATTCGTTTCTCATGAACACACCTCGCCGCTAAACATTCGTCCATATTGAGGGACGGATCCTTGCACCCGTCCCTCTTCTTTCAATCGGCCGCAATGGATTCGGCGCTCTCTTTCTTGGCCTCATCCTCGGCTACCCCATATTGTACTTCCAACTCGTGGCGGAATTGCTGTGTATATAACCGGTAATAGTGACCGCGTTGGCGCAGGAGCTCTGCGTGGGTGCCCTGCTCGGCGATCCGCCCATCCTTGATGACCAGGATCCGATCCGCCCGGCGAATGGTGCTGAGTCGATGGGCGATCACAAAGGAGGTCCGGCCTTTCATCAGCGCTTCCATTCCGCGCTGAATAAGCGCCTCCGTCAGTGTATCCACGGAAGAGGTCGCCTCATCCATGATGAACAGCTCCGGCCGGGCAAGAACTGCACGCGCCAGGCTAATTAACTGTTTTTGCCCGACGGAGAGCAGGTTCCCGCCTTCACCGGCATTTTGCTCGTAACCCTTCTCGAGCCCGGCAATGAAGTCGTGGGCACCAGCCAGCCGCGAGGCCTCCACGATCTCCTCATCCGTGGCATCCAGCCGGCCGTAGCGGATGTTATCCCGGATGGTCCCGGAGAACAGGTGGGGGGTCTGTAAGACGATCCCGATCCGGCTGTGGATTGACTCCAGCGTATAGTCGGTATAGTCTCGACCGTTGATGCGTATCACTCCTTCGCTGGGTTCATAGAACCGGCACAGCAGGTTGACGATGGTGGACTTTCCTCCACCTGTGGGACCTACCAGAGCAATGGTCTCTCCGGGCCGGACCCTCAGGGAGAAATCCGTCAGCACCGGCTTCTTGTCATCATAGGTGAAATTGACATGGTCGAACTCGATCTCGCCAAGAAGTGTTTCAGCCGGGATTGCACCTTCCTTGTCATGGACATCCGGAGGCGTATCGACAAGCTTGAAGATGCGCTCCGCGGAGGCGATCGAATGTTGCATTTCGGCATACACCCGCGCCAGGTCCTGCACGGGCCACATCATGAAGGTCAGGTAGGAGACAAATGCCTGGATGCCGCCGATGGTCATCAGCCCGACCTGGGTCTGAAGCCCTCCATAACCGATGATGAAACCCAGCGCGGCCGCGGCGATGATCTGAACGGTGGGCAGGAACAGGGCTGAAAGCCAGGCTGCCCGGTAGGAGGCCTTGTACATCCGCGTGGTGAGCTCTCCGAATTCGCGGGTGTTCTCATCTTCCCGGCCCAGCGCCTTCACCACGCGCACGCCCTGGATGTTTTCGTTATAAGCCCCGGTGATCTTCGAATTTGCGCGCCGTGAAGCCCTGAATTCCACCAATATTCGCTTGCGGAATTGGATGGCAATGAGAATCATCACCGGGATGATGGCAAGGACGATCAATGCCAGCCGCCAGTTGATAATGAGCATGAAGATCGTCGAGGTGGTGATGTTCATGACGGCCCAGGTGGAATCGACCACGCCCCAGGTCATCAGGTCGGAAACACGCCCGGTATCCGAGGTCACCCGCGCGATCAACCGTCCCACGGAGTTCTGTGCATAATAGGACAGGGAAAGCTCCTGCAGGTGATTGAAGAGCATCTTGCGCAGGTCGTACTGGATCCTTTCGCCCAGCACTCCGGCAAGGTATATGAATGTGAACACCGTGACAGCCTGTACCAGGATGAATCCTCCGTACACTGTCGCGATCTGGTATACCCGGTCCGGGTTTCCAAGGGTGATGCCCTGGTCAATGATCTGCTTGTTCAGATAAGTGAAATAGGAATCCAGGCCTGAAGTCACCGCGATCGCTGCCAGGAAGCCCAGCAGCCACTTCCAGTGCGGCCTGAACAGGCTCAGGATTCGCCTGAACACAGGTGCTGTCAGGCTGGAGGTATATTCTTCCTCTTCCAATTCGATAGGTTCGTCTGACATGGATTGATCTCCGGCAGGGCAGGGGAGTACCTGGCCTGCAAGTTAGGTTACGTTGGTAAGCTCCTGTTGAAGCTCTTCATCGATCCGGGTTTGGATATCGTAAATACGCCGGTACATGCCGTCCTTCTGCAGGACCAGCTCTTCGTGTGTTCCGGCCTGGATCACCTGACCTTTGTCAAGGACCAGGATCCAATCAGCGATCATCACAGACTGGATCCGGTGGGCAATGATGAAGGTGGTCCTGTCTTTCATCAGCCCGTTGAGCGCCTCACGAATCTCCGCTTCTGTTTCCAGGTCTACAGAGGACGTGGAATCGTCCAGGATCAGGATACGGGGGTTCTTCAGTAGGGTGCGCGCGATCGTCACCCGTTGTTTCTGCCCGCCCGAGAGCGTTACGCCTTTTTCACCGACCAGGGTGGAGTACCCATCCGGGAAGGATAGGATGACATCATGGACCGCTGCCGCTCGCGCAGCCCGCTCCAATTCCTCCTCGGACACCTCGCGGCCGACCCCGTACGTGATGTTCTCACGAATGGACCGGCTGAACAGGAAAGGCTCCTGTTCAACTATTCCGATTTGCTCCCTCAGATAGGAGCGGGAGAAATCCTGCAGGTCTACGCCGTCCAGTAGGATCCGCCCGCCTGTGTACTCATGGAATCGCGGCAACAGGTTGACCAGGGATGTTTTGCCGGAACCGGTTGAACCCAGCAGCGCGACGGCTTGACCCGGTTTTGCGTGGAATGAGACGTTCTTGATGACTTCCTTTTCTCCATCCGAGTAGATGAACGAGACATCCTCAAAAACGATCTCACCGCGCGCCGGGCCTCCCGGTTGGTGGATGCCATCGAACAATGGCTCCCGCGGCTGCTTGACGATCTCCATCAGTCGTCCGTATGAAACCATTCCGGTCGAGGTCTGGACAATGATCCTCCCAAGATTGCGGATGGGCCAGATCAACCAGATCACAAGGCCGACGTAGGCAATATAGGTGCCGACGGTGATCTCGCCCCGGATGGCCATCATCGCCGCGAATACGAACCCGAACAGCATCTGTGCGCCCAGCACTATGTCCGAGAGCGGCCAGAATAGGGAGTGCATGAAAAGCAGTATTCTGCCCTTCAGATACTTTCCCCAGTTGTCCTTCTCGAATTTGCCTTTCTCGTAGTCCTGGCGTGCAAAGGCCTTGACCACGCGGACCCCGGTCAGGTTTTCTTGCAGGGTGGTTGAAAGGATCGCTTCCTGGGCCTGATAGGCTTCAAAAGCCTTGGTTAGTCTTTTAAAGAACCACAGCGAGACCAGCAGCACCAGGGGGATAACGACCACCGAGACCAGGGCCAGCCGTGTGTTGAGCTGCAGCAGCGCGATAAAGTTGACCGTGAAGAGCAGGATGATGCGTCCCATGCCAATGGCCTGTTCACTGAAGAACCGGCGTAGCGCATCAACGTCCGAGGTGACGCGTTCGATCAGGTCTCCGGTCGGCGTTTTGGCATGATAGGAGAAGCTCAGCCGCTGGATATGGTCAAAGAGAAAATCCCGCAGCCGACGGGTGATCCCCTCGGCGGTATACGCGGCCAGGCGCCCGGAGAGATAGGTGGCGCCGCCTTCCAGCACTGCCAGGATGATGAATCCCAGGCCGATGGCCAGAAGCGTTTCGGTCATGCTGTTGCCGATATAGTTCCGCTGCTCAAGGACATCATCCACAAAGTACCGCAAAAGCATGTAGGTGAAGGTCTTGGAGAGGGCCGCCAGTGCCAATGAAGCCGTCGCGCCCAGGTAGGGGAGACGATAATCGGCCATCAGCTTCCACAGGCCCTTCATGCGGTTATTATCGAGCGCGGTGCGAAAATCGAATGTCAGGGGGGCAGGTTCGGTGGTCATCTTAGGGCCTTCCAGATAAAATTTGTATGCAACAAAAAGCCACGGTGCCGGGTGCACCGTGGCTGTCAGGTCGGAGGGCAAAAGACCTAATTCAGCGGACAGCAGGCGCACTTCGAGAAGGGATTCCGCGAACACTGGTGTTCGGGACGAACATCCGGGCCATGATGATCGTGTTCATGAAGCGCGCCTCCTTTCTTAGAATATATTAACGTCCCGAGTTTACCCTGCCGCCTCCTATTGTGTCAAGGATTTCAGACAAAATCCTCCGATTTATTTTGCCGGCTTGCACTGGAGGCTATAATTACCGTATGGTAATGCTTTGGCTCATGGATGGGCAGCGCTGCGTACCGCTCAAGCTCCCGGACATGTCTTCTTTGGATGCTAGTACCCGCCTCCTTCCTGCGGGATTCTATACAACTTTTCGAACCTACAACTCGCGGTCCCGCGCTCTTGGATTGAGATCCCACCTCGACCGGCTGTACGGACCGGCGCGTCGTCTGGGAATAGAGCCAATTCTTGATAGGATCACGCTGCGGACCCAATTGGCAGGCTTGCTGGCTGGATTTCCATCCCCGGAGGCACGCGTCAGGCTGGTTTTGGCCGCCCGGGCCGATCCTGGTTCGATCTTTGTATTGATCGAGCCGTTAAAGGTCCCTCTCGCAAGGGTCTACTCCCGGGGAGTGAAGGTAATTACCACAAGCACTCATCGCGATCTTCCCGCGCTAAAATCCACGGATTTCATCGAACAGAGCCAGCAGGTGCGTCGGCATATCGCCTCCAGCCGCGTATATGAAGGGCTGATTGCTAAAAACGGCAGGCTGTTGGAAGGGCTCACCAGTAATTTCTTCTATGTGACCGGCGGCACGCTTGGAACAGCTCGCCGAGATGTGCTGAACGGGGTTACGCGCCGTTTGGTTTTACATTTGGCACAAGAGCAGGGGATGCTCACGGTTTTTAATTCTCTGAAGCTCTCGCAGATTTCAGAAATCGATGAGGCCTTCCTTACGAGCAGCTCAAGAGGCATTGTGCCAATAATCACAATTGATGCTCAAAAGGTGGGATCCGGCAGGGTGGGGGAGTGGACGAACAAACTCATGAAAGCCTACAACCGGGAAATCGGTCAGCGCGCCGAGAAGATACTTCCGGCTAAGGTCCATTATTCCGCCGCAAAGTGACTTGTTCCTCCAGTCCCGAAGGGGAGGGGAAATTGCCTTCACTCTCACTTCTTTGATGATCATGGACTTATGATCGTGTAAGAAGCCTATGGTAATATCGCTGGACGATTCGGAGGTAACACATGCAAAAATTTCCGTTTCTTCTCCTTTCATTCCTGCTGGTATCCTGCACCCTCGGCGCCGAGCCGTTGGAGTTTTCAACCCCCGCGCCTCAATCCGCCGCCTCGCCCACCCCCGTTCCCGTGACGGCAGCCCCCACGACGGCCCGAGGTTCAAATAGCACGCCTACCACGATCTCCAGTGCTTCCGATCCATTTTCCGCCAATGTCCTGCAGCTTCTTTCGCCGGGCTGTTCAACCCTCACGCCTCAACAGACCGAAGGTCCATACTACACCGCCGGCTCTCCAGAGCGGAATGTTTTGTATGAGGACGGCATGACGGGAGAAAAACTGATCGTGGCTGGTTATGTGCTCGATTTGAATGGTTGTCAACCGATACCTGGAGCCTGGCTGGATTTCTGGCAGGCCGACGCAAGCGGGGTGTACGACAATTCCGGATACACTCTACGCGGCCATCAACTAACGGATTCTCAGGGGCGCTATTTTCTGGAGACTGTGATACCCGGAGAATATCCGGGCCGCACCGAGCATATCCATGTCAAAGTCCGGCCTCCCAACGGCGAGACCATCACCAGCCAATTATATTTTCCCAATGTCAGCGCAAACAATTCGGACGATATCTTTGATCCCGCTTTGATCGTCACACTCGAATCCCGCGAAGGCTTGTACGTGGCATACTATAACTTTGTTCTTGCCCGGTAGCCTTTCTTATCCC
>CAZSPX010000176.1:0-2630 GCA_964608885.1 uncultured Anaerolineaceae bacterium
CGGTGAAGGCCGGCGACGTGCTCACCGCCACCAGCGAGGAGAAGAGCCTGAGCCGCAGCATCGGCGTGTACCACATCACCATCAACGACGCGCACGGGAAGCTCGTGGCCCTGTTCAAGGGCACCGTGTTCCGCACGGGCAAGCCCTGGTTCCCCGAAGCGACATCCAATCCCTGACATGAGCGCAGCCTACATCGTCGACGCCGTCCGCACGCCCATCGGCTCCTTCGGCGGAAGCCTGGCCCCGGTGCGGGCCGACGACCTCGCCGCCCACGTGCTGAAGGCCCTCCTTGACCGAAGCCCGGGGCTGGATCCCGCCGCCGTGGAGGACGTGATCCTCGGCTGCGCCAACCAGGCCGGCGAGGACAACCGCAACGTGGCCCGCATGGCCGCCCTGCTTGCAGGCCTGCCCGTCCACGTGGGCGGCGTGACCGTCAACCGGCTGTGCGCCTCGGGGCTGAACGCCATCGTGCAGGCGGCGCGCGCCATCCGCGCGGGGGAGGGCGAGGTCTTTGTCGCCGGCGGCGTGGAATCCATGAGCCGCGCGCCCTATTCCCTGCCCAAGGCCGAGGCGGGTTTCTCCTTCGGCAACCTCACCGCCTGGGATACCACCCTGGGCTGGCGCTACCCCAACCCGAAGATGAAGGAAATGTACGGCACCGACTCGATGGGCGAGACCGCCGAGAACATCGCCGCCGAGCGCCCCCACCTGACCCGCGAGAAGCAGGACGCGTTCGCCCTGCGCTCGAACCAGCGCGCCGTGGCCGCCATCGACTCGGGCCGCTTCGCGCAGGAGATCGCCCCCGTCCCCGTCCCGCAGAAGAAGGGCGACCCGCTCATGGTCTCGGTGGACGAGCGTCCCCGCCGGGATACCACCCTGGAATCGCTGGCCCGCCTCAAGCCCGCCTTTAAGAAGGAAGGCGGAACTGTTACGGCGGGAAATTCGTCTGGACTCAATGACGGGGCCGCCGCGGTCCTGGTCATGAGCGAGGAGAAGGCGCTGCAGCTCGGACTGCAGCCTCTCGCCCGCATCGTGGCCTCGGGCGCGGCCGGCGTCCCGCCCCGCACCATGGGCGTGGGACCCGTCCCGGCGGTGCGCAAGGCGTTGACCCGCGCGGGCCTGGAGATGAAGGACATTGGCCTGACCGAGCTGAACGAGGCCTTCGCGGTGCAGTCCCTGGCGGTCATCGAGGACCTGGGGATGGACCCGGAGACCGTCAACGTGAACGGCGGGGCCATTGCCATCGGTCACCCGCTCGGCTGCTCGGGCGCGCGCCTGGTCACCACCCTCGTCCACGAGATGCGCCTGCGCGGAGATGTGAAGTACGGCCTGGCGACGCTGTGCGTGGGCGTGGGCCAGGGGGAGGCCGCGGTCCTCGAATTTATCGGATAACAGCCCGGCCCATACGGGCCCTTTAGTTCGGAGTGAGGATGAGGAGAGTCTGGGTATCTGGCATAAAAAAGGCGCATTTCCCCCACATCGCTGCTCTTCCTGACCATTATTTTGCAGGGTTGTCAGCGGTGATGGGGGGGTCAGGGGGGGTGATCCGCGCGCTCACATTGGTTATTTCCATCCTCCTTCTGCTCGCTGCGGCGGGCTGCATGCCAGCCGCACCTGCCACCTCGCAGCCCGTTCCCATAACGCCGGGCCCGTCTGCGCCCACCGGCCCGCTGGTGGAGCATCCCCGGCTCACCTCCTTCTGGATGCCCAACGAGATCCTCGGATGGGGCCTGTCGGAGAGCCAGGTCCTCCGGACCGACGACGGCGGCAGGACCTGGCACGAGGCGACGCCGCCGGGAGCCAGCGGTCTGGGATACGGGGCGGCCGCCAGTTACCAGAGCGTCATCCATGCCGCCATCCTGGCCCCCGACCCAACCGACCCGATGCACGCGGGCACGCTGTATATCACGCGCGATGGAGGCGTCCACTGGACCTCCTCCCCGGCTCCCTTCGGCGCGGGCCAGATCCGCTTCTTTGATTTCGATTTTAAAGAGGGCTGGGCCATGGCGGGCCTGGGCGTGGCGGCCGGCTCGAATGCCATTGCCATCTACCGCACTTCGGACGCCGGCAGGACCTGGGACCAGGTCTTTACGAACCTCCCCACCGACCCCAACGCCCGGGAGGACATTCCGATGGGCGGCCTCAAAGGCGTCTTCTTCACGCTGGGCACGCAGAAGGCCTGGGTGGGAGGCGTGGTCTATTCCGAGAACACTTCCTACCTATACCGGACGGATGACGGCGGAAGGCACTGGTCGCATGTGGAGCTTCCCGCCCCCAACAACGACCCCGCCCAATGGAGCGTAGAGTCCATCCAGTTCCCCGAGGATCAGACCGGCTTCCTGACGATGCGGATCACCGGGCAGGCCAGTTCCCTGGCCGTCTATGTCACCCATGACCAGGGCGATACCTGGGAATTGACCCCCACCCTCATCGCGGACGGCCGCGCCGCGGACTTCGTCTCCACGACCGAGGGCTTCGTCTTCGACGGCCGGGACTTCCAGTTCACCCGCGACGCCGGGCAGACCTGGACCCCCGTTGCCCCGGATGTGGTCTTCAGCGAGACCTTCATGAGCATGGATTTCGTCGACGCGCACACCGGCTGGGTGCTCGCCCTGGACCCCACCACCGCG
>CAZSPX010000176.1:2730-5901 GCA_964608885.1 uncultured Anaerolineaceae bacterium
CTAATAAGTCTAACAAGTCTGACCTGTAAGACCAGTTAGACTTGTTCGACCATTTGGACCTTTGAGACTTCCAACCCATGAAACCTCTCCTCTCGCTCCTCCTCGTCCTCCTGCTTTCCGCCTGTGCGCGCTTTGCCGCGCCCTCACCGACGCCCGCGTTGCTTCCCACCCCCACCTCCATGCCGCCCGCCTCGCCTGCCGCGGTCGTCACATCGCAGCCCATGCCCGACATCACCGGCCTGGAGATGTTCAAGGACGGCGGCTGGGCCTGGAACGCCGGGACGGGCGCCCTCTATCGCAGCACGGACGCGGGGCGCACCTGGCAGCCCGTGGACCTGCCCTCCGGCGAGATCTTCAACTTCTCCGCCAGCGCCTTCCTGGACCTCAACATCGCCTGGCTGGCAGGCACGGACCAGCCGACCGGTGCGCAGCGTCTCCTGCGCACCACGGATGGCGGTGCCGCATGGACGCAGATCCTCCCCGAAGGTCTCGATAGTCTTGCGGGGAGTTTCATCTATCACTTCGTCAACCCGCGTGTGGGCTGGGCCGAGGCCGCCGAGGGCGGCGCGGGCCAGTTGTATATGCAGGTCTTCAAGACCGAGACGGGCGGCGCGACCTATAAGCTCGTCCCCATCCGGGGCGATCCCGTCGGGACCGTCCACCTGTGCAATATCTGCGCCGACAGCTTCTATTACGACCCCTCGCGTGTCATCATCGTCACCGGCGACATGGGCTCCATGCAGCCGCGCGGCTCTGTGGAGGGCATGATCAGCTTCGACCAGGGCTGGACCTGGGAGGAGATCAGCGTGCCTCTGCCTCCCAAATATCACGATGCCCTGGTCACCCCGCTGTCGGTCAGCTTCGTGGATGAACTGCACGGCTTCCTTCCCGTCGTGCTCTCCCAGTTCAACCCGGACGGCTCCTCCGCTTACTTTGCGCTGACCCTCTATACCACCGCGGATGGCGGCAAGAGCTGGACTCCCTCGGCCGGGACACTGGAAGGCCTGCAGAATTACCCCGCGCTGCAGTTCATCAACGCCACCGATGCGGTGGCCCAGTGCGCCGAGGCCCTGTGCCTGACGCACGATGCCGGCGCCACCTGGGAGACCCGCCCCCTGCCGCCTGAAATGGTCCCCACCGGTGACCGCTCCCTCGCGGACATGGACTTCACCGACGCGCGCACGGGCTGGCTGGTCATCAGCGGATACGACCCTGCCGGCATGACCTACAAAACCTACAAGACCGAAGATGGAGCAAAGACTTGGACCCCTCTGCAATGAAACGACTGTCCTCTTTCCTGCTTGTCCTCTTCCTGGCGGCCTGCGCCCCCGCCGCAACCGGGACCCCTGCCCCGGTCCAGCCCACGGTGGCTGCGCCCTTGACCGCTGAAACAGTCCGGAACGCGCAGGTGTTCCTCACCACCCTCACCAATGACGTGGCCATCCCCTATCAATTGAAGGACGGCCGCTTTCAGAAGGGGACCGACCCCTCCGGCGCGAGCTATGCCGACATCAAGCTGCTCGACCAGATGGCCTTCGGCGACCTGAACGGCGACGGGGTGGGAGATGCGGTCGCGTTGATCGCGGAGAACTACGGGGGCACGGGTGTCTTTGTCTCGCTGCTGGCCTTCGTCAATGAGGACGGCGCGCCCGTCCAGAAGGCGGCCCTGGGCATCGATGACCGCCCGGTCATTGGCTCGCTGGCCTTCGAGAACAACGGGGAGGTCACGCTGGAGGCCACCCTCCACACTGCGCAGGACCCGATGTGCTGCCCCTCCCAGGGGACGCGACAGCAGTTCAGGCTGTACGGCTCGCGCTGGGTGAGGCTGGCATACGCCTCGCAGACCCCCTCGGGCCAGTGGCGCTCCATCACGGTGACCGCTCCCGCCTCCGCCAGCCCTTCAGAGGGCAGGGTCGAGATCACCGGCACGGTGACCATCGCGCCCTTCGAGAACAACCTCTCCTGGCATCTGGTGGACGAGAAGGGGAATGAGCTGGCCGCCGGGCCGGTCCCGGTCACGGCGATGGACATGGGCGCGCCGGGCACCTTCAAGGTGACCGTCCCGCTCGACCATGTCAAGGCTGGCTCGCTTGCCTGGATCGAGATCCGCGACCTGAGCGCCGCCGACGGCTCCCTGCTTGCAATGGACTCGGTGGTGGTGGAATAACAACAGACTTCCGAAGTCTTCAAGACTTCGGAAGTCTCCTCTTAATCCCTCTTCCCCCTCAAATACACCGACCAGTACATGGCGGCCACCAGCACCCCTCCGCCGATGATGTTGCCGATCGTCACGGGCAGCAGGTTTCCCAGGAGGAAGCTGCCCCAGGTGAGGCTCCCCATGTTGCTCACGCGCGTCCCCAGGTCTGTGACGAACGCCGGGTCGAAGTCCTTGACGAACAGCGCGTAGGGGATGAAGTACATGTTGGCCACGCTGTGCTCGAAGCCCGCCGCCACAAAGGCCGAGATGGGGAAGAGGATCGCCGCGATCTTGTCCCACGTGCTGCGCGCCGAGTAGCACATCCACACCGCCAGGCACACCAGCCCGTTGCACAGGATCCCCAGCGCCAGCGCCTGCACGAAATCATAGTTGACCTTGGTGACCGCGGTGTTGAGGGCCGTCACGCCCACCGCGCCCTTCCCAAACTCGTACTGCCGCGCCATCACCATCAGGAAGGCCGTCCCCAGCGAGCCGGCGAAGTTGCCCAGGTACACGATGCCCCAGTTGCGCAGCAGGCCGGCCGTCGAGACCTTCCCGTTGGCCCAGGCCATCACGATCAGGTTGTTGCCGGTGAACAGCTCCGCGCCGCCCACCACCACCAGGATCAGCCCCAGGCAGAAGGCCAGCCCCGCCAGCAGGCGCGTCACGCCGTAGGGCAGCGCCGCGCTGAAGGCCGCCGCGCCCTCGGCGGTGTTGACCGCCCCGGCCCCCGCCGCCACCGTGGTGGAGAAGATCGCGCCCAGCGCAATAAAAGCCCCTGCCAGGATGGCAAGGGTGAAGGTTTGCAGGAAGGGCATCCCCGACTTGCGCACGCCGATCGTCTCGGCGCGGGCGGCCATCTCCGCCGGAAGCAGGGCATCCACGTTGATCTCGGTCATGTGCTTCTCCCTTTGCGATGAATTTCACGAGATGAGGCTATTATAACCATTCATGGACAGGAACGTAGGGGCGGT
>CAZSPX010000176.1:6001-7159 GCA_964608885.1 uncultured Anaerolineaceae bacterium
TGCGCCCCTACATTCACCCGCTTCAGGGATAAATAGACCCCCACGTTAAGAAACTCTAAATTGCATCCCCTCCCCGCCCGGGCTATAATGATTTACAACCTTATCGAGGAGAGAAACCATGCCTTATCTCGTGCGTGAATGGATGAGCCGCCCCGTGGTCGTCGTTGACCGCGACACCACCGTCTCCTATGCCATGACCCTCATGCGCCGCCGCAACATCCACAGCGTGCTGGTGCTGGGCCGGGACCGCACCTACGGCATCCTCACCACCACCGACATCCGCGACAAGATCGTGGCCGAGGACCGCAACCCCGCCGAGACCAGCGTCGGCTCGATCATGTCCGGGCCGCTCGTGCTGGGCAAACCCGATTGGACGCTCATCGAGTGCTCGCGCGTCATGCAGGAGCACCACATCCACCACCTGCCCGTGCAGGACGAGTCTGGCGCCATCATCGGCCTGATCTCCGCCACCGACATCTTCCGCGCCGTGGAAGAGACCGGCTGGCAGACCGGCGAGGAGAAGAAGAAGGACCCCTCGTAGTCGCGATTTCAATCGCCATTCCTGGCGCGCCTCTTCAGCAGCAAGCCTCCCGCGGCCAGGACCGGCAGCACTGCAAGCAGCCACAAGGGGGAAAGCCTCTTCGGTTCCTCACGTTCATTCATCTCGAACAGCCAGGCCGAGATCGCCTCGTACTCCTCCGGCTTCAGGATGCCGGGGCTTTGCGGCGGGTGCGTCTCAGTGAGATAGCCCTCCAGCTCTCCCAGCGAGGCGAAGCGCCCCAGCCGGTCCTCCCTCGTAAGCGCAGGAACGACCGTGGGGATGGGGAAGCCCTCGTCCCGCGGCCTCCCGCCGTGACAGCCGCCTGCCCAGCAGTCCTGGTGGTCCGGCTCCCAGATCATGCGGAACTCGTCCGTCAGCCCCTGCCCGCGGTCGCCGTGACAGGGCATGCACCAGTGCCAGTACAGGTTGCGTCCCAGCTCCAGCTGCGTCGGCGCGGGCGGCAGCGGAGGCTCGACCAATGGGTCGTAGGTGGGCGTGGGCGTGACCGTTGGAAGGGGCTGCGCCCTCCGGTCCGCGTTGAGCCACGAACCGAAAAGGAGGAAGGGGAGGAGCAGGGGAGCCAGCCATCGGCCTCGCATATGTGAATTAAATCACCA
>CAZSPX010000177.1:0-7088 GCA_964608885.1 uncultured Anaerolineaceae bacterium
CCGTCCATCGCCTCGAACAGGCCGTCGAAGTCCCGGCGCTGGTAGGGCAGCAGCCTGTTCAGTGCGGCCGTGCGGCCATCACTGGACTTGGAAAGGATCATTTCCTGTACGACCGGCAGGCGCTCCGGCTCAAAGAACATATGCTCGGTGCGGCACAGACCGATTCCCACCGCTCCATAAGAGCGCGCCCGGCGTGCATCTTTGGGGTAGTCGGCGTTGGCCCATACCTGCAAACCCCGGGTCGGCCAGCCCTTGGGGGCTTTGCGGATATCCTTGCGGGCCGAGATCTCGTCTGCCCACTTCAAGAGGGTCAGCAGGTCGGTCTGTTCCTCAATGGAGGGTGCCGTGGTCGGGATCTTTCCGATGAATACCTGTCCGGTCGTGCCGTCCACGGAGATCCATTCCCCTTCCCTGACGACCTTCCCATCCACGGACATCTGGCGGCGTTCCAGGTCAATCTTGATCGCCGAAGCTCCCACCACGCACGGGATTCCAAACTGCCGGGCCACCACGGCCGCATGGGATGTGGCGCCGCCTTCGCTGGTCAATACGCCCTTGGAGGCGATCATACCGTGCACATCATCCGGCTTGGTGAAGGGGCGCACCATGATGGTGTCCTGCTTCTCCTCCTTGGCCATCCGCTCGGCGGTGTCCGCATCGAAGTAGATCTGCCCCACCGCCGCGCCAGGAGAAGCATTCACGCCCTTGGCGAAGAAGGTGCCTTTGCCCTGCGCCTCCTTCATGGCGGAATCCTCGAAGGCCGGGTGCAGTAGCGCATCCACATCCTCGGGCGTGATCCGCAGGATCGCATCCTCTTTGGAGATGAGCCTCTCGCGCGCCATATCCACGGCGATCTTTACGGCAGATTTGGCGGTGCGCTTTCCATTGCGTGTCTGCAGCATCCACAGCTTGCCGCGCTCGATCGTGAACTCTACATCCTGCATATCGGTGTAGTGCTTCTCGAGCCTTTTGGTGATGTCCATAAACTGCTTGTATACGCGGGGCATTTCGCGTGAAAGGTTTTCGATCGGGTCGGCGTTGCGGATGCCCGCCACCACATCCTCGCCCTGGGCGTTGAGCAGGTACTCACCCATCATTTTTCGATCGCCCGTGGAGGGATTGCGCGTGAAGGCCACGCCGGTCCCCGAGTCATCCCCCATGTTCCCGAACACCATGGTCACGATGTTCACAGCTGTGCCGAGCTCATCCGAGATATTGGTTTTCTTGCGATAATCCTGGGCGCGCTTCCCCATCCAGGACTCGAAGACGGCCTTGGTCGCCAGCTCAAGCTGCTCGTAGACATCCTGGGGAAAATCCTTCCCCAGTTCTTTTTTATAGATGGCTTTGAACCGGGAGACCAGTTCTTTCCAGTCCTCGGCCTTCATTTCAGTATCGACCTTGTAGCCCTTGTGCGCCTTGTATTCGGCCATCGGATGCTCAAACACGGTGTCCTCCAGACCGAAGACAGTGGTGCCGAACATTTCGATCAGGCGGCGGTAGGCATCCCATACGAATCGGGGATTGCCGGTCATCTTGATCATTCCCTCGGCGGTGGCGTCGTTCATACCGATGTTCAGGATGGTATTCATCATGCCCGGCATGGAGAATTTCGCCCCGGAGCGGCAGGAGACCATGAGGGGGTTGGAAGGATCGCCGAATTTCTTGCCGGTCGCTTTTTCCACCTTCTTCAGGGCCTCCAGTTCCTGTTTCCACATCCCTGCTGGGAATTTACCGGTCTTCCGAAACTCGTTGCATGCTTCAGTAGTCACTGTAAAACCGGGCGGGACCGGCACTTTCGCACGCGTCATATCCGCCAGGCCGGCGCCCTTGCCTCCAAGCAGAGATCGCACACCATCCCACGAACCGGTTGCCCGCTCGGCTGTCCGCACTTCCTCGAATAGATAGACCCATTTCTTCTGTTTGGGGGTGGGAACAGCCCGGCGGACGGTTTTCTTTGACGGGACCTTCTTAACGACTTTTTTGGCCTTCGTTGCCATTTGGAACTCCTTGAAGCTCGAATGTAATCGATTTAATTCGAAATTGTGTGAAGTTTACCACAAACAAAATTGGACCAATGGAGGGTATTTTACTTCGGTTTTTTGGCCTTGCGCACAAGGCAGGCTGGTAAATACTGTAAAGCCTCTGCAAAGTATCGCCGGGGTGAAATCATGCATAATAGGCCTATTGGAATCCATCAAAGATGTCATTGAAGCTGCTGGTCGTTGATGATGATTGGGCCGTGACCGATATGCTCTCCACCCTGTTGAGATTGCAGGGTTTTGAGGTCGCAACAGCCAACCGGGGCACAGACTGCCTGGCGCAGGTCAGGGAAAAAATGCCCGACTTGATCCTTCTGGATCTCATGATGCCCGATATGGATGGTTGGGCCGTCTGCAGGGAGATCCGTCTTTCCAGCAATGTGCCGATCCTGATCCTCTCGGCGCTGAATGATCCGCTCAAGATCGCAAGCATCCTGGATGCCGGCGCGGACGATTACCTCACCAAGCCGATTGCCAGCAGCCTGCTCCTGGCCCGCATCAACCGGCTTCTCAAGCGCAGCGTGACCGGCAGTCTGGCTCCCAAGGGGGTCCAGGGTCTGCGCCTGGGCGGGGATACCAGTCCTCTACTGCCTTGATCTGACGGGCCGGCAAATGGTCACTGCGCCCGGCATGATGCCGGGCTTATTAATTTTCAGGCCAGGTGATTGAGCGCCTTTGCGGTCTGCTCAGGAGCCTCCAGCATCGGGAGATGACCCACTCCCGGGAGGGCGGATAAACGGGACTGCAGCGCAATTGCCTCGATCTCCCTGGAACGATCGATCGGGATCAGCGCATCCGCCTCCCCATGCACAAGCACGATTGGCAGCTGGAATCCCTTGAGAAGGTCCATCGAATCCGGGCGTCCGGCCATGGCCTTCAAGGCGCCGATCACACCTTCCGGGCTCTGCTTGTTGATCAGCTCCTTCGAGAAAGCCTGGAGGGCGGGATCCGCACTGAGCTTGGAAGCCATGCTCTCAGCCACCCCGCTCACACCATTCTGCGCGACGTCCTCGGCGGACTTATATCGTCCCTCTTTGCGGTCTGGAGGATCTGCCAGTCCCTGGGAAGAGATCAATCCCAGGCCGCGGATGCGCGCCGGGTAGGCCCTGGCAAATGCCAGAACTGCATATCCGCCCATGGAATGACCCGCGATCGCGGCCTGCTGAATCCCCAGGGCATCCAGCAGCCCTGCCAGGTCGGCGGCGTAGTCCTCCATGCCGTAGTCCCGCCCAGTGCTCATGCTCTCGCCAAAACCGCGCAGATCAGGGGCGATCACATCAAAGGATTCCGCCATCAGCGGGATGACTTTGTCCCAGATGGTGTGATCGAGGGGATAACCGTGCACCAGTACCAGGGGCGTTCCTTTCCCCTGGCGCGTATAGGCAATATCGATGCCATTGACAACCGCTCTTTCCATGTCTCTCCTCCGTAAATTTTGAACTACAAGATAAGATAAATGCTTGCCGGGTTGGGATTATATCGCAGTCCCCTGGCTGCCGGCGAGCCATGACCGCGCATATCCGAGGGCCTCATCCCGGGTGGAGACCTTTCCTGTCGCCTGGGCTTCACGCAGCGCCTCGATCAACCGGCCGAGCTGCGGCCCCGGCTCGATTCCCAGTTCCTGGATGAGTTCACGGCCGTCCAGAAGCCGTGGCGGGGAAATGGATTCCTCGGGTTTCTCCCAGTAGTTTTCCAGCAGGATCCGGGCCGTATCCAGCGCGGCGCTCCAGGTCTCCTGCTTCAAGGCGCTCCCGCGTGTTCCGCGCAGGTCAGCCAAACCAAGAAGCACCAGGTCAGGGCCGGCAGGTCCGCTGTCCCTGAAGAATCGGTAGATCGCCCTGCGTGAAGGTTCACGTTTTTCTCCTTCCATACGGCTGGAATGGAAGTGGAATCTCATGTGTTCCTTTATGATTACACGCAGGTGGTCGATCTCATCATTGCTGAGATGCAGGGCAGTTGCCCGCTGGACTGCCGTCTCTGCCCCCTGTTGGTCATGCCCGAAGAAACGGGTGCGGCCGCTTTCATCCACCATGCGCGTGCCGGGTTTGCCCACGTCATGATAGAGGGCGGCAAAGAAAAGAAGCGAACGATAGCTCCTGTCAGCGTTCAGTTCGGTCTGGAGATGCGAGGCCAATTGGTCCCGGTAGCGGCCCAGGCGCAGGGTCAGCAGGCCGGTGTATAGATCATCGGTTTCGTCTGCGTGATACCCCACCCGCAATGCCGAAAGGATCGCTTCCAGGCTCTGAAGGACAGCCAGTGTATGGTTCCAGACATCATGAACGTGCGGAGCGGATTGCTCCACGCCCTTAAGCGCCTCCAGTTCGGGAAGCGTCTGCTTCAGTGCGCTCAGCATCTCAAGCGCGCGGATGCAGGCATCGGGCTTGGGCCCCTCGAGGATCTTGAATAGCTCATCCCGCTGGCGCTCCACCGAAATCCTTTTCAGCTCACCCGCAGCCTGTCTCATCTGCTGGCGGGTATCCGCTTCGATCTGGAATCCGAGTGAGGCGGCCAGCCGCACACCTCTCAAGACGCGTATAGGGTCGTCCTCCATGGACCTGGGCGTACACGCCCGGATGCGTTTTGCCCGCAGGTCCATCCCTCCCTCCATCGGGTCGAGCAGCACATTGGCCCGCACATCATAGGCGATGGCGTTGATCGTGAAGTCCCGGCCGCGCAGATCGGTTTCTAGGTCAGGCCCTGGAGTCGTCTCCCCCTCGCCCCGGTAGGCCGCAAAATCAAGAAATGTGCGGCTCCCATTCTCCTCGCGTAGAATGACCCGTCCGGTATCCCGTTCCCCATCCAGCACCATGAAATCTCCGCCCAGGCTGTCGGCGATGCGCCGGGCCAGGACGGTTCCGCCCGCAGGGACGGCAAAATCCAGGTCATGTGAGATCCGTCCCAGCAGCATATCACGCACGGCCCCGCCGACCAGGTAAAGTTCCTGGCCGGGGAGAAGCGCATGGATCTTCTCAAGGAGCGGTGGAAGGTTCAGGCTCAGGGGCATGAAGATGATCTCAGGGTTCTCTTTATATCGACTGGACCGGGCAGCCTGCATGGCCTGTGCCGGCGTGCCTCCCTGGGCAATGATGCGCCCTCGCAGGCGGGCGACCCAGCGGCCTGCATAGGCTGAGGAGTTCTCGTCATTCTCGCTGCCGGCAGGTTCCCCGGGAGGCCGCATCATCCGCATCCCCGCGGCCGGCTTCGTTCAGGAAGGCGGCTTATACTTCTCAAGATCCACCACACCCACAAAACGCAGGTTGCGGTAATACTCATCCAGGTCCAGCCCGTAGCCGAAGACGAATTTATTCGGGATCTCAAACCCCTTGTATGCGATCGGCACATAGGCCTCCCGCCTCTCGGATTTGTCCAGCAGGGTGCAGACCTTCAGAGTTTCAGGCTGGCGCGTGCTGAGCAGTTCCAGCACCGATGCAATGGTATGACCGCTGTCCACGATGTCTTCGACCAGCAGCACATCCTTCCCACGGATGTCCGTCTGCAGGTCGAGCGTCACGCGTGCAAAACCGGAGGAATGGCGCTTGCCGACCCCATAGGAGGAGACGGCCATGAAATCCACCATGTGCGGAACGCTGATATGGCGGCTCAGGTCCACAAGAAAAGGCACGCCGCCGCGCAGGATGCAGATCAGCAGCAGGTTGCGGCCGGCGTAATCCCGGCTGATCTCCTGCCCCATCTCAGCCACGCGCTTCTGCAGCGCCTCTTCATCGATCAAAACCTCAGCGAGAACATCTTTATAATCTTGCATTCATCCCTTATCGCGGAACTTCATGATGCAGCCGGCAGCGGGCTTCGTACAGCTCGGACGCGCCCACAATGACAACGGGGTCGTCATAGCGGGCAGGCTTCTGATTGACAAGACGCTGTGTTCGGGAGGCCTCGTCTCCGCATACCATGCAGATGGCATGCAGCTTGTCCACGTGTTCTGCGATGGACATGAGCACCGGCATGGAACCGAAGGGCTCGCCCCGGAAATCGGTATCCAGCCCGGCCACCAGCACCCGCAGGCCGCGGGCCGCCAGCTCCTGGGCCGCTTCCACGATCCCGGCATCCAGGAACTGTGCTTCATCGATCCCCACCACCGTTGTGTCCGGCTCCAGCTTTGCCAGGATCTCTGCCGCGTTCTGGACCGGCAGCGCATCGAAGTTCGAGCCTGCGTGCGAGGTGACCTTCTCGACTGCATAACGGACATCGATCGCAGGCTTGAATACCTGCACCTTCTGCCTGGCAATGGTGGCCCGGACCAGCCGCCGTATCAGCTCATCCGTCTTGCCGCTGAACATCGAACCACAGATCACCTCGACCATACCATGCGTATGTTTCATTTCCGTTGAAAATCCCTCGGCTGTTCTCAGGATGCGCGCTGTTTCCCCATTATAGCAAACAGGCAGACGTTTTCACGTCTGCCTGTCATATCCGGTCGGAAATAAAACTACGCAGCGGCCTGCGCTTCGGGGATTTCATACCCCATGCCGCGCAGTTTCTTCTTGGCGGTTGTCAGGGAGGACTGCCCGAAACCGGCGATCGCCAGCACGGATTTATCACCCTCGGCCAGCCTGGCCAGCAGTTGGCCGATCTTTTCGATGCCGGCCTTCTTCAGGGCATCGGTCGCGCGGGTCGAAAGACCCAGTTCCTCGATCGTGCGCTCGGGTGAACTCTTGGCAGCTTCGCGGGCCTCCCGCTCATGGACATGGGTCTGGCGGGCCTGCAGCTTTTTGTAGAAACGGTCCACCTGGCCTTCGATATCAATAATGCGCGCCGCCTCGCCGGAGAAGAACGGGTGGCAGTTCGAGCAGATATCCACGCGTAATTCCTTGCGGGTCGAGCCGGTCGTCCAGGTCTTTCCACAGGATGCACAGGTGACCTTGGCATCCGGATAGTAGGTGGGATGGATCTCGGGTTTCATCGCTTCCTTTACTTGCCTTCGCCCTCAGGCATGACGTTCACACGCTTGCGTCCGTGAATCAGGTCGAACATGACCACCCCGTCGATGATGGCGAAGAGGGTGTCATCCTTGCCGGCCAGGACGTTAAG
>CAZSPX010000178.1:0-7088 GCA_964608885.1 uncultured Anaerolineaceae bacterium
AGGAACCTCCGCTTTGTTTTGTCTTGTGTATATGCGAAAAGTCGCCTTATTGATAATTTTATTCCTGACCGCCTGCTCCACCACGGTTCCCCTCGCCAGCGCGCCCAGCTCCATTCCGGCTCTGCCCTCCCCTCTTCCAATCCTTCCCACCTCTACTATTCCCCCCGCGATCACCGGGACGCCTCCTCAGCCCACTCCCACTCTCGTTGGAGATGGGAATCCCATGGCCATTGAGACGCTTCGCCGGGGCTCCTACCCCGGCAGCGAGATCACCATCGAGCGCGAGCTTGACCGCGGCGCAAATTACCGCCGCTATTATGCCTATTACCTCTCGGAGGGACTGAAGATCTACGCCCTGCTCACCATCCCGGATGGCGAGCCTCCCGCCGGGGGTTGGCCGGCCATTCTCTTCAATCACGGCTACATTCCTCCCGATGTCTATCGCACGACCGAGCGCTACATCGCTTATGTGGACCGCATCGCCAGCAGTGGTTATATTGTCTTCCGCATTGACTACCGCGGCCACGATCGGTCCGAGGGCGAGCCGCGCGGCGCCTACGGTGACCCCGGTTACTTCATTGACGTCATGAATGCCCTTGGCTCGCTCAAGCAGCTTCCCCAGGTCAATCCCGAAAAGCTCGGCATTTGGGGCCATTCCATGGGCGGATACCTCGCCCTGCGCGCCATGGTCGTCTCAAAGGATATCAAGGCAGGCGTGATCTGGGCTGGCGTGGTTGGCTCCTACCAGGATATGCTTTATAGCTGGCGGCGCACCGCCCCCGGTGTGACCCCCTCCCCAAGTTCCGCTGGCCGCGGCTGGCGCCAGCAGTGGCTCGGCCGTTACGGCACCCCGCAGGAGAATCCTGCCTTCTGGAATGCCATCTCCGCAAATTCCTATCTGCAGGACCTGTCCGGTCCCATCCAGCTCCACCACGGTAGTGCGGACGAGGATGTTCCCCTGCAATTCTCCGAGACCCTCTATGAGGAGATCCGCTCCGCCGGGAAGTATGCCGAGATCTACACCTACCCGGGTGACAATCACAACATTTCCAATTACTTCAGCCAGGCGATGACCCGCACCATCGAATTTTATGACCAGTATCTGAGATAGGTCAGGCCTCGCGCACCCGCCGAATTTCACAGGGAAATTCTCCTCAACCGGCATTAGAATCGGCTTGAGGCCTGTGTGTTCGGGAAAAAAAAGACTCCGCGTCCCCTCTTCAGCCAGCGTCGCCGTGCCCCCAGGCGCATTCCCGTCATTTGGATCATCATTGGGCTGATATTTCTGGTCTTCTGGCTCGTTCCTGTGTACGGCAGCCCATTGGATTACCTGGTTGGCCGTACGCCCCTCTCCCTGATCTTTACTCCCCCTCCCACCTCCACTTCAACCCCAAAGCCCACGCCCGAGCACGGCGGTCGCATTGTCTTCACCTGCACCCGCGCGGACTTCAATCAGCTCTGTATGATCAATGCCGATGGCACCGGCCTGCAGCAACTTTCCGCCGACCAGTTCGCCAATGATTACTATCCCTCTTTCAGCCCCGGGGGCAACGAGGTCTTGTTCGCCTCCAACCGCAATGGCTCCTTCGACATCTACCTGATGATGTTTGCCGAGCGCTCCATCCAGCGCATCACCACCGGTGTGGGCGATGTGATATCCCCTGATTTCTCCCCCGACGGCCGCCAGATCGCCTTCGCCAACCGCCCATCAGACGGCCCCACCTCCATCTGGATGGTAAACCGCGACGGCTCAGATCCTCACCTCTTCTTTGCCGGTTCCGGTCCCATCGTAGCAGTGGCCTTCTCGCCCGATGCAAAAAGCCTGGCCTATGCCATGCAGTTGGACCTTCCCAATCAGTACGAAGTCTTCGTCATCAATCTCGATGGCTCCGGCCAGCGCCGCCTGACAAATGGTCTCAGCGGTATCGGCGGCTCGCTCAGTTGGTCTCCAGATGGCGCCTCCATTCTCATTTCCGCGGGACCCGTCGGCGGCAAGGAGATCTACCGCCTGGATGTCGCCAGCGGTGCCGCCTCCCGGCTCACGGACGGCGGCAACAACGCCGCCCCCTCCTACTCTCCAGATGGGCGCTACATCGCCTTTAACTCCCCGCGCAATGGCAACCAGTCCGACATCTTCATCATGAACAACGACGGCTCGGGACAGCGCCAGCTCACCAACGATCCCGAGCCAGACTGGCAGCCCCGCTGGGAGCCTTGAGGAATGTCGATCAGAGCCAACAATTAAACAAAAAGGGCAGGTTCTTTGCCTGCCCTTCCTTCCTAGCCTCTCTCTGTAACCTTCGGCCCGGCCTCAATCACCTCGCGCGGCGTCTGCCTCTCGAATTTTGCAAAGTTATCGATGAACCGGTGCGCCAGGTCCTTGTAGCGCTTGTCGTAATCTTCCCGGCTCGGCCATGAAGACCAGGGCTGCAGCACCGCATCCGGCACACCCGGGCAGCTCTTGGGCACCTCGAACCCGAAGACCGGGTCCTGGTAATACTCAACGTCCTTCAGTTTCCCTTCAAGCGCCGCATTGAGCAGGGCGCGCGTGTACTTGATGCTGATACGCTTCCCCACCCCATACGGTCCGCCAACCCAGCCGGTGTTGACCAGCCAGCAGGTCACTCCGTGGCGTTCGATCTTGCGCTTCAGCAGCTCGGCGTATTTATAAGGGTGGTGCACCATGAAGGGCCCGCCAAAACAGGCCGAGAACGTGATTTCCGGCTCATCCCTCAGCCCGATCTCCGTCCCGCCCACCTTGGAAGTGTACCCGGAGATGAACTGGTAAAGCGCCTGGTTGGGCGAGAGCCTTGCGATCGGAGGCATCACCCCGCTGGCATCGCAGGTGAGCAGGATCACGTTCTTTGGGTGCCCGGCCTTCTTCTCCGGTACAGCATTGTCGATGAATTCCAGCGGGTACGAGGCCCGCGTGTTCTCGGTCAGCGAGTCGTCGTCGAGATCGATGTATCGTGTCACCGGGTCATAAGGCACGTTCTCCAGGATCGTCCCGAACCGCCGCGTGGTGGCATAGATCTCCGGCTCCGCGGCTTCCGAGAGCCCGATCACCTTGGCGTAGCAGCCGCCCTCGAAGTTGAACACGCCATCCTCGCTCCATCCGTGTTCGTCATCCCCTATCAATCGCCGGGTGGGGTCCGCGGAGAGCGTCGTTTTGCCCGTACCGCTCAGCCCAAAGAACAGGGCTACGTCGTTGGGATCCCCGGGGCTCACATTGGCCGAGCAGTGCATGGAGAGCACACCCTCAAGCGGCAGCAGGTAGTTCAGGATCGTGAACACCGATTTCTTGATCTCACCTGCATAGGCTGTGTTCCCAATGATCGCCAGTTTCTTTTCGAACGACAGGCAGATAAAGGTCTCGCTTGCCGTATTGTCCATCGCCGGCATGCCCTTGAAGGAGGGCATCGAAAAGATCGTAAACTCCGGCACGAAGCGCTTGTATTCTTCCAGCGTCTTCGGCAGGATGAACATGTTGCGGACGAAGTGGCTGTGCCATGCCAGCTCAGTTACGATGCGCACCGGCATCCTGTAATTCTCGTCGGCTCCCGCGTATACGTCCTGAACGAACAGCTCCCGTCCCTGCAGGAAGCCCATCAGCCGGTCGTACAGCACCTCGAACTTCTCAGCCGAAAACGGGCGGTTATACACTCCCCACCACACATTCCCCTCGGAATCGGTCTCGCGCACCACGAATTTGTCGTTCGCGCTGCGCGCCGTGTGTTTGCCCGTGTTGGCTGTGAAGGGCCCGCCCTGAACCGTCGCGCCTTCCCCACGGAAGACCGCCTCCTCGTAGAGCGCCTCGGTCGGCAGGTTCCAGTAAGCCAGCCGCAGGTTCCCCACCCCGTGGTTGGACAGGTTGTGATCGGCCTTGCGGAGCTGTGCAATGCCTTCGGCAGGTGTTTTGATGTTGAGTAGGTTGTTCATCGCGTTCTCCTAGAGCCAGTCACGGATCATCTTCTTGTCGCCAATGTAGATCTCATTGGGGCTGGTCGGGTCCAGCGCCCATTTGATGCGCGCGATCCCCTCGGTGACGTCCTTCACGGTCCCCGAGATCGACAGCCGGATATGCCCCTCCATGCCAAACTCCTTGCCGGGCACGGTCACCACCAGCGCCTTCTTCAGCAGGAACCTGGAAAGCTCCACCGAGTTGCCGTTGAATGCCCTCAGGTCCGGCATCGCATAGAACGTCCCGTCCGGCGTGACCAGCCGCGCCCCGCGGAAGGATTTCATCTCCTGGATCAGGACCTCGCGGTTGTTCTGGATCTGCAGGCGGATCGCCTCCACCACCGACTGCAGGCCGTTCAGCGCCCCCTCCGCCGCCGCCTGGCTGACGGGCGATACGCCCGAGGTCGTTTGCGCGGTGACGTTGGTCATCACCCGCACCAGGGGCCGGGGCGCCACCACCCAGCCCACTCGAAACCCCGTCATGCCATAGACCTTCGCCACGCCGTTTACTACGATGATATGGGAATCCTCGAGGTCCTTCGTCGTGAAGCGGTAGGCAGGCGGCGCTTCCTTGTGGTCGAACACCAGCTTGTGGTAGATGTCGTCGCAGATCATGTAGATGCCCTTGCGTTCGCACAGCTCCACGATCTGCCCGATCAGCTCGGCCGGGTACACCGCCCCCGAGGGGTTGTTCGGGCTGTTCACGATGATGGCCCGGGTGTAGCTCGTCACCGCTTTTGTGATGTCCTCGAAGCGCGGTGTGAAGGTCCCATCCTCGGGCGTCACCGCGACCGGCTTGCCATAGCACATCTTGATGATCTCGGGATACGAGACCCAGTAGGGTGTGAGGATGATGACCTCGTCCTGCGGGTTCAGGATCGAGTACAGGATGTTGAACAGCGACTGTTTAGCCCCGTTAGTGATGATCACGTTCTCGGGCGCCACCAGCCGGTCGTAACTCTCCTCGGTATAGCGGATGACCGCTTTCTTCAGCGAGGGCACTCCATCTGCCGGGGTGTACTTCACCTCTCCGCTGGTCAGCTTTGCCGCCGAGGACAGGATCGCCGCAATCGGCGTCTTGTTCTTGGGTTCGCCGATCCCCAGGTGGATGATGGCTTCTCCCCGCTCGCGCAGCTGGCGCGCCTCTTCGTTGAGCGCCAGGGTCGGAGATTCCGCGATGTCCGATGCAAGTTTGCTTAGCTTCATGCTTCTCCTTAAGTCCCGCAGGGCGATTTTCCCGGAGGGAGACCCCGAGGGTGAATATTCCGATGGATTATCCCGTGGGGGCAGCGCTCCCGTGGGATTTCATCCTGCTGATCCGCCCTCAGTAAATGAAATGGATTTCGAAAATAAAAAATGGCCAGAGTTGGCTCTGACCAGGTATGCACGCCCATAACCGTGGGGAACGGCGCTGACAACATAATTGTCAGACAAGAGGCTCATTCCGCCATTATACCCCAACGAATCCAGTTCAATGCTGCGGGCTGGAGCGCTTTATCCGAAAACGTTGCGGCCTCTATCCCGTCTGCAAAGCCTCAAAATCTGCCGGTGCCCCCAGTGAAATTCCTCTCGCCGATCCATCGATTCTCTTCAGCAGCCCCGTGAGCACATTGCCGCTGCCCATCTCGATGAAGGTCTCGATCCCCTTCCCCCTCAAATATTGGATGCTCTCCGTCCAGCGCACCCGGCTGGTGAACTGTGCGGTCAGGTCCGCCTCGAGCCGCACCGCCTCCTGCATGGGCATCGCCTCCACATTGCTGATGAGGGGCACGCGCGCCTCCCGGATCCCCGCGGCCTTCACTGCCGCATCGAACTCCCCCTGCACCGGCCCCATCAGCGGGGAGTGGGCCGCGATGCTCACCGCCAGCGGGATCGCCCGCTTGGCTCCGGCGCTCTTTGCACCGTCCATGGCACGCGCAACCGCTTCTTTTGCTCCCGAGATGACCACCTGCCCGGGGCAGTTGTCGTTCGCCACCTGGACGATCTCCCCCTCCCGGCTGGCCGAGGCGCATACCTCGTCGAGGGCGGGGATATCGAGCCCCATGATGGCCGCCATGCCTCCGGGGGAGACCTCGCCCGCGCGCTTCATCAGCTCTCCGCGCCTCCGCACCAGCCTCAGGCCATCCGCGAAGTCCAGCGCCTCCGCGGCCAGCATCGCCGACAGCTCTCCCAGCGAATGGCCAGCGACGGCGGCAGGGCGGAAATCCGGGAAGAGGCTGCGAAACACCCTGAGTGCCGCTGCCGAATGCACATACAGCGCCGGCTGGGTGTTGATCGTCTCATTTAAGTCCTCGGCCGGCCCTTCCCACATCAGCCTTGAGAGGGCAAGGCCGAGGGCCTCATCGGCCTCTTGAAAGGTCTTGCGGGCCTCCGGATATTTTTCGACCAGTTCCCTGCCCATTCCCACCGATTGCGAGCCCTGGCCTGGGAAAAGAAAGGCGGTTGTGTTCGGATCTAATGTCATTGGCTTCACCTCTCACCATTAAACACAAACGGGCCGTGAGAGTCACGGCCCGTTTGCTGATCTTACTCGGTCTTTTTCTTTTCTTTCTTGATCTCAATGATCTCCCGGCCTTCGTAAAAGCCGCAGTTGGGGCAGACGACATGAGGCAGGCGCATGGAACCGCAGTTCGAGCAGGCGACCAGGTTGCGTGCAACAAGCGCGTCCTGAGAGCGGCGGCGGTCGCGGCGGCCCTTCGAGTGCTTGCGCTTTGTATGAGGCGGCATGATACTTTCTCCTTATGACAAGAACATGCCGGGCAAAGGTGCCCGGCGGATTTCCAGACAAGCGGACGGATTATAGCGGCTTCCCCGGCAGCCGTCAAGAAGGAATGAGATGCCTTTGCGATGGGCGCACACCCATGCTCCGGCAGGAAAGGAAAAGCGGTTTCCCCGACCCATTCGATAGCGGGAAAGCACCTCGCAAGAGGGGCGACCGATCCCCCGCCCCATAGTAAAATCACACCCATGGAAGTGCAGATTGCGGTAGCCAAGGTCAACAAGTATGCAATTTCGGAGAGCGGGGACACCTTCGAGGCAGTGGAGCGTCCCAATGGGGGTCTCTCGGTGGTACTCGCCGACGGCCAGACCAGCGGGCGCGGCGCCAAGGCCGTCTCCCAGATGGTAGT
>CAZSPX010000179.1:0-2675 GCA_964608885.1 uncultured Anaerolineaceae bacterium
TGGGCGGCAACCTCCTGATGGGTATGGCCTATTCCTACGTCCAGGTCTTCAAGCTGGAGCCGCCCCTGCCCGGGCTGCACGTGGTCAACCCCCCAGACTTCTTCATCCACCTGTTCAATTTCCTTCTGGTCAGCGCGATCCTGATCACCGGCCCCTTCCTCTTCTGGAGCGTCTGGGACCGGCGCAGGCCGCGCAGTTCCGCATGAATCACTTGTCCCGTTTCATCCTGATCTCCTTCGCCCGCCTCATTCGTTGGTACCCGAGGCGCTTCCGGGATGAGTTTGGGGATGAAATGGAGCGTGTCTTTGGCGACCTCGTTATGGAATCCGCCCGGCAGGGGATCTTCTCCCTCCTGGGCGTCTCCATCCGGGAGTTGTTTTCTCTGCCGTTGAGTATTCTGGCAGAGATTTGGCATGAGATGGAACCGAGGGAGGCGATCATGGCGACTGGCTTGCAAGGCACATCCGGGACGCGGCTCCCCGCCAGCTGGTCTCAGGCATTCCTTGCCGGGCTGCCGCATGTGTGTTTCGCCGCGCTGATTGGTCTTGGCTCTGTTCTTCCCGACACCGTCTCGGGGTACTTTCTTGGGTGGTCCATGATCGCCCTGGTGGTGATCGGATTCATCCTCGCCTTCTTCTTTTCCTGGCGCAGCCAGTGGCCCACCTGGGGCGCCAGTTGGTACGGGTATGCGGGCATTCTTGTCCTGATCTTGGCCACGCTTCCGGGTCAGGGCTGGAACCCTCCCATATCCGTGATCATCGATGCCGCTGGCAGTCTTCTGCTGCTCGGTGTCACGCTTCTCACGCTTCGCTACTGGCTCACCCGCCGTGATCCCATCGAAGGGATGCTGGTTGGGCTCCCCGTGATCATAATTTACTGGGTCCCGTTAATGGAATTCATCCAGTACCCGCTGCGTACCTGGTTGGTCCTCTCCATGTTTCTCGTCTCCGCCCTGGGCGCCGGGCTCATTCTCCGGGAAAACAATGTATCCAAAGGGATCTGGATCTTATTGGGGGTCAGCGTCGCAGCCGGCCTTCCTCTCGCACTTGCGCGTACCTATTGGTATGTGACCCCGGCATGGGTCCCCCCTGCGGAGGCCGTTCCGCCGGAGTACTTTGATCCCGCCTCCCTCCACCAGGTTATGAGGCTCTTCTCCGGCCAATTCCTCGCAGGAACCGCGCTAGCTCTGGGTCCCATCCTGGGATGGGGGGTATGGAGGCTCGGTAAAATGTACGACCCCATCGGCCGCCTGGCTGCAGGGCTTTTAATTTCCGGGATGGCCGTAAACCTCTTCGGCTTGTACAGTTATTGGCGCTGGTTCGAGCACGTGGATTATTTCGATGCCCTCGGTCTGCCCTTCCTGTACAAACCAGACGGGGCGCTCTCGGTCTTTATGATCTATGCCGGCCTGATCGGGATCGCGGTCGGCGGCTTCTGCCTCGGCGCACTCGCCTGGCGCAGGAATCCCCTCCTTGGTGTTTCAATGGGCCTATCGGGTTTGCTTATCCCGCATCTCGCCATGATCCAGGTCTATTCGGGATTTCATATTTCGATGCCCGGCATTCCTCTCGCCCTTAATGCCCTCAGCCCCACAGTTCAAAGCGCGGTCTTTGAGCTCGCCATTCTACTCGTGATCCTCATCGGCTGGGTGATCGCGCAGCTTTACCGCGAGCCGCAGCCGTCCACGGACTCTCAATGAATCGGATCGCCCCCGTCCTCGAAGGCCTGTACTCGCAGCTGCTGCGCCTGTATCCTGCGCGCTTCCGGGAGGAGTTCCGGGAGGAGATGCGAACGGTCTTTGCCTTGGTCGTGCAGGAGGCCGGGCAGGAAGGGACAGCCTCCCTGCTGGCTGTTTGCTTCAGGGAGCTGCTTGGATTGGCTTTCAGCCTGGCCAGTGAATACCGGCTCCTGCTTAGAAGAGGAGGAATTACGATGAGCTCAACCGAGTCCATCCACGAGCCCGTATCAGGCTTAACCCGGAGAGATGCATACTTGGCAGTCCTGCCGTTTGCGGCGTTCGGGTTCAGCATGATGCTGTCGAAGATCCTGCCCGCGCCTTATTACTCGATCCCGTTCGTGCTAACCCTGATCTTCTCCCTGGCGGGTCTGTACTACGGAGCCATGAGTGGTTTTCCACGCTGGGCCTACAGCTTCCTCGGCTGGGCCGCGACCCTTTCTCTGCTGTGGACCATGTTCCGCTTCAGCAACAACCCGCTGCTGGCACAGCTTCTGAGCTGCGTTGGGCTGCTCCCCTTCATCCTGATGCTTGCCATCCCGGTGGTGAGGCAGCGCTCCTTTGAGCCGCTGCGCCAGCTCTTCCGCGGCATCTGGAAGGATTGGACCAACCTGACTCTCTCGCTCTTCAGCTTTGCCGGTTACGTCCTCCTCATCTACGATGAAAATCATCATCCGTATGTCCTGGCCTTCATTGCCGCCTCGACCTTGACCATCTGCGCAGGCATCTGGTTCTTCATGCGCAGCCGCAGCACACGCGGGCGTGTGGGCGCCATCGTCGCCACCTTCGCAGTCGCATTGACCATCGTCACGATCTGCGATTCTACCTGGGATGCGGCAGCCTACTACAGCCTGCCTCCCGCCGGACCGCAAAACTGGTCATCAAGACTGCTTGGGGTCATGCAGATGCTGGCGGTCTGGGCGGTGATGATGTTCTGGCC
>CAZSPX010000179.1:2775-7055 GCA_964608885.1 uncultured Anaerolineaceae bacterium
GACGACCAAAAACGCCAGGATTCATATGCCATCCTCACACTGATGCAAAAGGTCAGCGGGATGCAGCCGGAAATGTGGGGGCCGGCCATTGTTGGCTTCGGGAAGGTCCACTACAAGTATGAAAGCGGGCGCGAAGGCGACATGCCCATCATCGGTTTCTCCCCTCGCAAGCAGAACCTCACCCTCTACCTCATGGGAGGCTTTGAGAAGCACGAGAAGCTACTGGCAAAATTGGGCAGACACTCGCTTGGCAAGGGCTGTCTCTATATCAAGCGCCTCTCCGACGTGGACTCGTCTGTCCTGGAGGAATTGATCTCCCGGATCACCCGATCTCTCATGAAGTCGAAGCACATCACCGGATAAACCCATGACCACCCGCCTCTACCTCGTCCGACATGGAGCCACGCCGCTCACAACCGAAGACCGCTTCTCCGGGGAGCAGAACGTTTTCCTTTCCGAGATCGGGCACGCCCAGGTCGAGCGCCTCGCCGTGCGTCTTTCCGATGACAACCTCGCCGCTGTTTATGCCAGCCCCCTCGATCGCACGATGGAGACCGCCCGAATCCTCGCCGCCCCTCACCAACTAACTCCCATCCCCAACTACGACCTGCGCGAGATCAGCCATGGCCACTGGGAGGGCCTGAGCCGCACCGAGGTGGAGACCCGCTTCCGCGATGAATACATGGCCTGGGAGGAGGACCCCTTCACCTTCGCCCCTGCCGGAGGTGAATCCGGGATCAGTGTCCTGGCGCGCGTGCTCCCTGTCCTGCGCGAGATCATCCTCCGCCACCAGGATCGCAATGTCGTGGTCGTCTCCCACAAGGCCACCCTGCGTCTCGCCATCAGCAGCCTGCTGGGCTTTGATGCCCGCGGTTACCGCGACCGCCTCGACCAGGCCCCCGCCTGCCTGAACATCATGGACTTCAAGGATACCGTCCGGGCGCGCCTGATGCTCTTCAACGACGTCTCCCATTACGCCGACCAGCCCCACCGTCCCGGCGGCCACCTCTCCAGTTGGTGGGATGCCAAAAGCGCCACGGAGCCGGGAGCCTGACGGCCGTACCCGGCCATGCTCCTCCAGGGGCATCGATGCAGCGATTCACCGGCGCGGCCCTCATCCTTTTGTCAGCCGCTTCCTTTGGCACGCTGGCCATCTTCGGCCGCTACGCCTACGCCGCAGGGCTGGATACCTTTACCCTGCTCGCCATCCGCTTCTCCATCTCGGCGCTGCTCATGCTGGCATTGCTTGCGATCCGCAGGCAGTCCCTGCCGCGCGGCCCCATTCTTCTGCAGTTGATCGGCATGGGCGCACTCGGCTATGTGGGCCAATCCTTTTCCTACCTGAGCGCCATCAAGTATGCCTCCGCCGGTCTGGTGGCCTTGCTCCTGTATCTCTATCCGGCCATCGTTGCCCTCCTCTCCGCGCTGATCTACAAGGAGAGGTTTTCCACGCTCAAGAGCGCCGCCCTGGTGCTTGCCACCCTGGGCGCGGCGCTGACCGCCAACCCTCAGGGCGGCAGTTGGACGGGCATCCTGCTGGCCCTGGCGGCTGCCGGGATCTATTCCGTCTATATCATCGTGGGCGCCCGGGTTCTCAAGAAGGTCTCCTCCGTCCAATCCTCCACCGTGATCTTTGCCTCTGCGGGGATGGTGTATCTGGTGCTCTCCCTGCTCAACGGGCCTCATCCCCCCCGGGATCTCGCCGGCTGGGGTTGGATGTTCGCCATCATCATGGTCGCCACCGTCATCCCGGTCGTCACCTTTCTTGCAGGAATGCGGCGCATCGGGCCGACCAACGCCTCCATGCTCTCCACCATCGAGCCGGTTGTCACCGTGGTCCTCGCTGCCCTGCTGTTCGGGGAGGCGCTTCCGCCCGTCATCCTGCTGGGCGGAGGTCTGATCCTGCTGGCTGTCCTCCTGCTGGCCCGCGGGGAGCTATCCATTGCCCGCACACCTGAATGAGATGCCCGCTCTCATCGTGATCGTCGGCCCCAGCGGCGTGGGCAAGACCTCGCTCCTCAGGGCTTTGGAGTCCCGCCGCCTCTTTGCGACCGCGTTGGAGGACCATAGCGCGCGTCCCTTCCAGTCCCTCTTCAAACAGGACCCCCGCTATGCCCTCCCCAACCAGCTCGATTATCTCCTTCTGCGCGCCGCCCAGGAGCGACAGCTGCGCTCCGCCTCTCTTCCCGCCCTGATGGACGGCGGCCTCGACCTGGACTTCCATGGTTTCACCCGCCTTTTCCATGCCCGCGGCTGGCTCAGTGAGGATGAGTTCGACCTGTGCCGCCGCTTCTACCAATTCGCCCGCAGCCTGCTCCCCCTGCCCGACCGCGTAATCGCCCTGCATGCAGACCCGCACGCCATCCACTCGAGGCTCGCGCAGCGCGATCGCATCAACATCGCCTCTGCCTCCGATGCGAAGCTGCTTGAGACCTTCATCCGCGAATGGCTCGCCTCACTGGACCCCGCACATATCCTCCACCTGGATGTGAGCGCCGAGCCGCCGGACTATTCAAATGCCTCCCAGGTCATCCTGGATTGGCTTCAGGTAAGCCTTTGGAGGGAGGCCGCATCATAAGTGACATGAAAAACAGGTCAATTTCCCTTATCATCGACCCCCAGTTCGTCATCGAAGGCGCCGGAGTCCTGCTCCGCCGCTCCATTGCGCCCCGGCGCTCGAACGAATACGACCCATTCCTGCTCTTCGACCACTTCGCCTTTAATGACCCTGTGGAAGGCCCGATCCGCGGCTTCCCGATGCACCCTCATCGCGGCATCGAGACCGTCACCTACATGCTGGAGGGCTCGGTCAACCACCGCGACAGCCTGGGTAATGCCGGTCTCATCAGCGAGGGCGATGTCCAGTGGATGACCAGCGGGCGCGGTATCATGCACGAGGAGATGCCTCGCCGCGGGCCCACCGGGACCATCTACGGCTTTCAGCTCTGGGTAAACCTGCCCGCCGCGCAGAAGATGGGGGATCCCCGCTACCAGGAGGTCAGCGCCGGGACCATCCCCTGCGTAAAAAAGAACGGCGCCAGCATCCGGCTCGTAGCCGGTGAAATTGATGGGATCCGCGGCCCGGTGACCGAGATCGCGGCCTCGCCTCTCTATATGGATGTCACCCTTGACCCTGACTCAAAATTCAGCCTGCCCACTCCTTCCGCTCACACGGTCCTCGCCTACGTATTCGAGGGCCGCGGCCGCTTCGGCGAGGAGGAGCAGGAGGTCGAATCCGTCCGCATGGTCGTCTTTGGCGATGGGGATCGAATCCAGGTGGAGACCGGCTCAGAGCCCGTCCGCTTCATGTTGATCTCGGGCGCCCCGTTCAGGGAGCCGATCGTCCCCTACGGTCCCTTCGTGATGAATAGCATGGAGGAGATCCAGCAGACGCTCACCGAGCTGCGCAATGGGACCTTCATCAAATAGTGTGTTGAGATCCTTTTCAACAAGGGCGGGCTGATCAGCCCGCCCTTGTTGAGTCTGGGAGGCAGGATGAAGAAGACCGAAGTCCATCGCGGGCCGCGCATATCCAGGCAGGGCAGGCTTCGCCTGGGGTGCAGCGCTATCATCTTTGACCGGGAACGCCGGAAGATCCTTCTCACCCGCCGCACGGATAATGGCCTGTGGTGCCTTCCCGGTGGGGCAATGGACTCCGGTGAAAGCGCCGCCGAGGCCTGCGTCCGTGAGGTTTGGGAGGAAACGGGGCTGCAGGTTCAAGTGTTGCGTCTCGTCGGCGTGTACAGCGACCCGGACCAGCTGGTGGTCTATCCCGACGGGCACAAGGCCCACGTTGTTGCCCTCTCCTTTGAGGTTGCCGTGGTGGGAGGTGAGCTGGGCTTGAGCAGCGAAACGACCGAGGCCGCTTACTTCACCCTGGAGGAATCCCGCGGACTGGAGTTGATCGGCCAGCACAACCAGCGCATCGAGGATGCGGTCGCGGGCCGCCCCGAGGCTTTTATTCGCTGACCCCTCCGTTGAAGAATGAAAAGAGGGTTTCCGCCACCTCAGGGGCGTCCGTCTGGGGGGCGCTGTGCCGGGCCTGGATCAGTCGATGGGCTGTGGTGAGACAGTGAGGCGAAGCCGTGATCAGGTCATGCCTGCCCCATATGTAAAGACACTGGAGCCCGGCAGGAACCCTGAATTCTGCGTCCCAGCCATCCGGCACGCTTCGAAGCGTCTCTTTCAGGATCTCCACCGGCTGTGAGGTGATGATCTTGAACCATTCCTGCAAACTCGGCCCGCCCCCGAGGTTGAACGCAAACAGGTTGATCAGGAAT
>CAZSPX010000180.1:0-7050 GCA_964608885.1 uncultured Anaerolineaceae bacterium
GCGCCGCCAGAAGCGCGCGATCCGCTGGAGGGCCGAGACCGTGTTGTCCACCCGCAGGCAGAGCGGCGGGTTGAGGTTCAGGGCTCCCTGGGGATCCAGGCCGGCGCGCAGATCGAGGACCGGGAAGGAAGCCTCGACCTCTTCCTGAATTAAAGCAAATGAGGCCCCCCGGGCAAAGGCCTCGCCGACGAAGGCATGCCCGTTCACCCGCTCGCCCGGGATGGCGATGAACAGCGATCCGGGGATCACCTGCCGCGAATCGATAGCGGCCTCCGTGATGACGGTGGCTGCCATCGAAGGGCGCTGGCTGGTGAGGGCTTCGAGAGCGTCGGCAAGCGTAAGCATGGTTATTTGGATACGAGCTGCTGCCTCACGACATCCGGCGGGATGTCGAGCAGGATGGTGGTTTTCTTCGCCATTTCGGCGAAGACCGGGGCGGCCGTCTCGGAGCCCCAGATGGAGGCGGAGGGTTTCTCCAGCCAGACATAGATCATGAAGCGGGGATCATCCACCGGGCCCCACCCGATGAACGAGGCGTTGGTGTTGGTCGTATCGTAATAACCGGAATCGGTCGGGATCTGGGCCGTCCCGGTCTTGCCCGCCACCCGGTAGCCGGGCACAAGGGCTGAAGAGGACTCCTGCTCCAGAGAAACCGCCAGCATCTGGCTCAGCGTGTTGGCGGTATCGGAGCGGATGGGGGAGCTGGCATAGTGGGTGGGCACGTTATACTGCCGTCCCTCCCGCATCATGGCGTAGAGCACATGCGGGGTGACCATCTTGCCGCCGTTGGCGATCGAGGAAGCCGCCGTCATGATCTGCAGCGGGGTGGTCGAAACTCCCTGCCCGAAGGCGTTGGTCGCCAGGTCCACAGGGTACCAGTCGCCGTCGCCGGGGATCTTCAGGCGGCCGGCCGCCTCACCAGACAGGTCCACCCCGGTCAGGTGTCCCAACCCGAAGCGGTTCATATATCCGTAGAAGGTCTCGGCGCCCATGCTGGTGGAGATCCAGGCCAGGCACACGTTCAGGGAATGCTGCAGGCAGCCCGTCATATCCTGCGGGCCCCAGGCACCGCCGTCCCAGTTATTGATGATCGCCCCGCCCACCATGATCGAGCCGGTATCCAGGAACGAGGTCCCCGGCGTGACCGTGCCGCTGTCCAGCGCGGCCGCCATGGTCAGGATCTTAAGCACCGAGCCGGGCTCGTAGGGCATCGTGACCGCCGGGTTGAACTCGCTGGCATTGTTATAGACCGCCCCATAATTCCAGAACTGGTTCAGGTCCATGCGCGGGGTGACCGCCATCGCCAGGATCTCGCCGCTGCGCGGGTCCATGACGATGATCGTCCCATTGTCCGCGCCGTAGGTGTCCAGCGACTTGTCGAGCAGTTCCTCGGCCGAGGCCTGCAGGTCGCGGTTGAGCGTCAAGACCAGTGTGGTCCCGTCCGGGATGTGGGGGATGTCTACAGCCTGGTTCGGGTCGGTGGGGACGCGCACCTTGACCGGGTTGCCCGCCAGCAGATCGTTGTACTTCTCCTCCACCCCGTAGTAGCCTCGGCCCTCCCGGGTGACAAAGCCCAGAATATTGGCGGCCAGAGAGCCCTCGGGGTAGCTGCGCTGCGGATGCGACCGGAAGGTGAGCGCGTACAGGGCATCGCGTGTGCCTGCAGGCGCGTGTTTCTGTCTCTCTGCCTGGAGGTTCTGCAAGGCCAGTGCCTGGGCGCTTTCCACATAATCGGCCAGCACGAGGAAAGTCCGGTCCTGGGCAGGATCGCTGATCTCGCCGAGCAGCGCGTTGTAATCGATGCCCAGCTGCGCGCTGACCTCGGCCGCCACGGTGCCGGCATCCTCCGGGTCCAGGCTTTGCAAGTCCAGCCCCACCTCATAGACAATCCGGTTGCCGGCCAGCAGGTGCCCGCTGCGGTCGTAGATCTCGCCCCGTTCAGGGTAGAAGGTCTGCCATCTGTGCTTGTAGTCGTCTGCCTGCTGGCGGAAGGTATCCGCTTCAGTGCTCGTCTGTATACGGATCATCTGGGCCAGGATCAGGAGGGCCACAACGCCCATGATGGCGGCCAGGCTCTTGGAGCGCCAGGAGTATTGTTGTCTCATCGGGCGCCTCCCAGGCTTTGGAGCTCCTCATCCAGCCAGTCCAGCAGGGACTGGTTGTATTCTGGGGCGATGGTGGGAGCACTCAACGCGGGCTGGGGGATGATCGAGAGGATATCCGGCTGCGGGTGGACATAGCCGGGCACCACCAGGTACTCAAGCTCCTCGCTGTCCACACTGCGATATCCCATATCCAGCGCCCGCTGCTCCATCGCCGAGGCGGATGTCAGCATTGCCAGCTTCGTCTGCAGGTCGGCGCTCTCCTGCTGCACCTCGCCGGTCATCTCGGCCAGGTTCTGGATCTGGCGCCCGGCAATGGCGGCCTGGGCGGTCACATCCAGGTACAGTGCAGCCGTCATGGCCAGTGCGACCACCGACAGCATGAAGTTGACGATCCACTGGCGTTGGATCCGCCAGGGGGCCATCCGATAGGCGTGAACATATTGGTTTACGGCGTCCAGTTTCATGGCAACTCTCTAAATGGTTCCTGCTTTTCTGTGCTGCGCAGGCGGGAACTCTCCGCCTCCAGCAACCCCCGGTCTTTCCCTGACTTGCTTTCCGTATTTCAGACTTTCTCGGCCACCCGGAGCTTGGCACTGCGGGCTCTCGGGTTCTGCTCCACTTCCTCCGCCGAGGCCGCCAGCGGCTTGCGTGTGACCTCCTTCAACAGCGCCGGGCGTTCCACTTCGTAGATCCGCTCGAAGGGCGGGTTCACCTGCTCCCGGCTTTGCCTGCGGATGAACTCTTTCACGAGCCGGTCTTCCAGCGAGTGGAAGGAGATGACCGCCAGTCGCCCGCCTGGACTGAGGCTCTCCAGCGCCTGAGGCAGTACATTCTCCAACGCCGCCAGCTCCTCATTCGCGGCGATCCGCAGCGCCTGGAAGGTCCGGGTGGCCGGGTGGAGGCGCTCACCCCGCCGGGGGAGGGCCGCCTCGATCACCCTGGCCAGCTCGCCGGTGCTGTGGAGCGGCCTGGCCTTGACGATGGCCCGGGCAATGCGGCGGGCCTCCCGCTCTTCTCCATAGCGGAAGATCAGTTCCGCCAACTCCTCCTGCGTCAGCCCGTTGACCAGTTCCCCGGCGCTGTAGGGTGAGGCCGGGCCGAAGCGCATATCCAGGGGACCGTCCTGCAGGAAGGAGAAGCCGCGCTCCGGGCGGTCGAACTGCATGGAGGAGGCGCCCAGATCAAGGACGATCCCGTCCACCGCCTGCCAGCCGAGGGCGGCCAGCTGGGCGGTCAAGGTTTCATAGGAGGCCTGGACCAGTCGAGCGCGCTCCCCGAAAGGAGCCAAGATCTCCCGGGCAAGTGCCAGCGCCTGCGGGTCCACATCCAGCCCCAGCAGGCACCCGTCCGGCGCACAGGCCTCCAGAATGCCGCGGGCATGTCCGCCCGCGCCCAGTGTGCAATCCACGTAACGCCCGGGGCTCTGCGGGCGCAGTGCGTGTATAATCTCCTGGTAAAGTACGGGTCGGTGCGGCGTGGGCTTCATGGATGCGGGCAGGGCAGAAAGTCCTGCCGGTCCATCCGGTTCGCACTCAGACGTGCGTCCGAAGATCCAGGGCCGCGTACCGCTGGCTGGTGGTGTCGGTATCCTGCAGTTGGGCCAGTGTGGCAGCCCAATCGGTGGATGACCAGATCTCGAAGTATTCACCCTGCCCCACCAGGATGACCTCGCCCTGCAGGTGGAAGATCTCGCGCAGGCTGGCCGGCATCAGGATGCGCCCTACCTTGTCGATCTCGATTACCGCGGCATTGGACAGCATCTGCCGGCGCAGAAGCCGGATGGTCGGGTCCGCCATGTTCATTTCCATCAGGCGGCGGTAGAATTCCGTGAAGTATTCGGAGGTCATGACCATCAGACAGCGGTCCCACCCCTGGGTGATGAAGGCGCCGCCCGACAGCTGCTCGCGATAGCGGGCCGGGATCATCAGGCGTCCTTTGTCATCGAGATTGTGGTGGTCCTGTCCGAGGAACATTTGTGCTATAATTCCCTTTAACTCGTGAACGCCGGGGCCGCCGGCGTCCTCCACTTTATGCCACTTTTTCCCACATTATACGAATTAAAGGGTTTAAATGCAAGTGGTACTTTTGGACTCTCCTTGCATTCGTGAAATGTGATGCCCCACTACTCATTTCTTCTCCTCGAATCCCCGCGCTGGCAGGATTATGCCCTGCTCGATTCTGGTAACGGCCTGAAGCTCGAACGCTTCGGCCGTTATATTTTTGCGCGTCCCGAGTCTCAGGCCATGTGGAAACCCGCCCTCAATGAGTCCTCCTGGCACGAGGCGCATGCGGTCTTCCAACCCACCGCTGAAGAAAGCGGCGGTCATTGGATCGCCAGGCGCCCCCTGGAGGAAAAATGGCGCATGCGCTACCCCCTCCCCTCCGGAGCCGACCCCAAAGAGCTTCAATTCTGGGCCATGACGACTCCCGGCCGGCATCTCGGCCTCTTCCCTGAGGTCGCCTCCCACTGGGACTTCATGGTCGAGCGCATCCACGCCTCCGCGCGCCCTTTGAAGGTGCTCAACCTCTTCGGCTACACCGGCCTGGCCAGCCTGGCCGCGGCCGCGGCCGGCGCCCAGGTCACCCACGTGGACGCCTCAAAGAAGTCCGTGACCTGGGCACGGGAGAATGCAGCCCTCTCGGGGTTAGCTGAACGTCCCATCCGTTGGATCGTGGAGGATGCGCTCAAGTTTGTCCAGCGGGAGGCGCGCCGCGGGTCACACTATGATGGCCTCATCCTGGACCCGCCCAAGTTCGGCCGCGGCCCGAAGGGCGAGGTCTGGGAGATCTACAAGTCTCTTCCCCACCTGTTGGAGGCCTGCCGCCTCGTTCTTTCTCCGCAGCCGGTTTTTCTGATCGCCACGGTCTATGCCGTGCGGGCTTCCGCCCTCCACGTTGCACAGGCGCTGGAGGATATCCTCGTTGGTTATTCGGGCCAGGTAGAGGCGGGGGAACTCGTCACGCGCGAACGCTCCGCCGGGCGGCTGCTCTCCCAGGCGGTCTATGCCCGCTGGTCGTCCGCGGATTGATCGTGCGGGCTTGGATCCAATACTCCCAGCCAGGTCATAGGCTGCCCCCAGCGCAGGCGGATCTCGGGCGGCAGGTTCTTCAGAGGCCGGTCCCACTTGGGGCCGGGCGGGCCTGATTCGTTTTCCAGCAGGCTCTTAACACCCCACAGTCCCTTGTATTCCACCCACTCCGGCTCGGGCTGCAGCGACACCGCTCTCCACCGGGACGAACGGGGATGCTTCACAGGCCGGTCGGACATGCGGCGCCTGAGGTAGCTGCTGGATTTCACCACCTCCTCCCGCAGCGGGTCGCCCTCAAAACCAATGCGGAAGCCGTCCCCTGAGGCGATCTCCAATGGCAGGCTGACGACATAATGGTCGGCCTCGTCCCGCAGGGTATCAAAGGCATTCTCGTTGAGGATCTGTCCCGGCCTCGACATGATCTCCTTCAAGGCGATCTGCCTCCGGGCCTGGCTGGGATTGATCAGCATGAAAAGGAAATGGATGACCCCGTCCGCCCAGTAGATGAAGCGCTGCATCCGGCCGCGCGGGTACAGGCTGGCCGAGCGGATCACCTCCGGCTGGCTGTAATTGGCGTGCGACCCGAGGGCCACATACACCACCGGATGCCGGGTCGGGCTGCCCTTCTTGTCAAACGCCTTTCGGACCTTCTCCCAGCTTTCCATGTACCCTGCGCCGTGCTGCGAGAAAAGCATTCCATACGGCTCGGTTTCTTTTAAATACACTGCCACCATCTCCCAATCCCCCTCGTGATGGTTAATGCCGTGGGCGGCCAGCCTCCAGTCATTGAAGGCATAGAAAAAGTGATATTGCAGGATGGTCCACTGCGTGCCACTCCCATCGTGCTCATGAAGCACGCGCCCGTAATAGACCGGCTGTGCGTCCTGCTCGAGCACCCGTGTGTACAGCTTCCACGCCTCCCCTGCGATCTGCTCTGTGGCCTGTGACAGCATGTCCATGATCAGCCCCGGGCCTTCAGGGATGATGTAGTCCAGGGTGAACTTGAGCGTCAGGATGATGAGCAGGACCAGCACCAGAATATACAGCGGTAAAAAGACCAGGTATTCCACCCTCAGGCTCACGGATTCCCACGGCCTCAGAAAGAACCGGATGGGGATCACCATCAACAGGTTGATGAGCAGCACCCCCACGATGGCGGGGATGATCCGCAAACGGATCGGCGAGGCCAGCATGAAGATGACCAGTGCGGAGAGCAGGGAGGCAACCGCTGCGATTTCGATCCCGATGAGGCGTGCCAGGAACCAGGAGACGGCGATGCCCAGCGCGCTCAGCACCGCCCACCATATCCAGGCGTCCGAATCGTTCAGGGTCCTGTTGACAAAGCGCAGGAAATACTGTCCCCCCGGCAGCCGTCCAATGTGTTTCTCGCGCACATCACTGATATGCGCCAGCAGACCCACCACCCCCTGCGGCCCGCTTGGAAACACCTGACAGTTCTCCAGGTAGCGGACCGCGTCCATGGGGAAGTATCGCTCGCTGCGCGCGAATCGCAGCACAGGTTCATAGGTTTCAAGGAGTTGCCGGTCGTCCATCATCGTGTTTTTGCCGCGGGCTGCACCCGCCTCGCGGCTGCAGGGAACGCCTCGTCTCAATAAGATGTACAATCAGGGAATGCTTAACTTGCAGTCGATCCAGCAGACCTTCAATGAATATTTTAACGCCAAACCGGCCTGCATCGTTCGTGCACCCGGGCGGGTGAACCTGATCGGCGAGCATACCGACTACAACGATGGTTTTGTCCTGCCGATGGCCATTGACCGCGCCGTGTGGATCGCTCTGCGGCCGCGCCGGAATGGTCGGGTTTTCCTGCACTCGGAGAATCTGAATAGCCACGCCTCATTCGACCTGAACCGTCTGGTCAAGGGGGATGGCTGGCAGGAATACGTGAAGGGCGT
>CAZSPX010000181.1:0-7020 GCA_964608885.1 uncultured Anaerolineaceae bacterium
CCTCCTCGCAGAAGAGTTCAAGAAAGCCCCTGATATCCTCCAGGCCATCCGCGCCGACCCGCAGGCCTGGAAGAACTACCGGAACTTCACCGACTCCTACAAGCGCATCCGCATCGCCTTCATTGAGGGGGCCCGGGACCGTCCTGCCGAATTTGAGAAACGCCTGCGCTATTTCATCAAGATGACCGCCTTGAACAAGGTGTATGGCTTCGGCGGCATCGAAAAACACTTCAAATAACCCCTTGATCCTGGCAGGCGGCAGCCGGGATCCTACAGGCAGCTAGAGCAGCGAGGCCTGCCGGGGGGCATCAGCCGGGGAGGACCAGGGCAGCGGCGTGATCTTGACCCTGCGGGCGACCATGGCATGCAGCTCGCGCGCGATCAGCGGCGCAGCCAGGTTCTCCGGCGAGTGGCACATCACGTACGCGTCGGCCCCCTGGCTGATCTCACTGGCGATGTAGTCCGCCCACTCTTCCATGTAGCTCCGGTCCTGCTCCAGGTCGGGATGGCCGATGAACCGGATAAAAAGGAAATCGGTGGTGCGCTCCATGAAGACCGGCACATCCGGCTTGGCCTCCCTGGCACGCAGAAGCTGCTGGTACACGCTGCCCTTCAACAGCGCATCCCCGTCCAGGCTGCGGATCGGCCGCGTGTCGATCACCACGCGCGCCATCCCGGCGCCCCTCAACAAGTCCATCAGAGCCGCGTGTCCCTCCGCCTCGAACCATCCCGGGTGGCGCACCTCCACACCCAGCCGCGCCTCCTCAGGCCATGCGGACAGGAACTTCTCCAGGTCGGGCAGCCGGTGCGGTGAATACGAGGGCGGGAGCTGCAGGAACATCGGCCCCCGGCGCGGCCCGAGCGGGCGCAGGACGCGCACGAATTCCCGGGCCCGCTCGATCCCCGGTTCCAGCGGACCCGCATGGCTGATCGCCTTGGGCACCTTGGCGCAGAACCGGAGGCTCTCGGGCGTTTCCGCCGCCCAGTTCTCGACCGTCTTCTCCGCCGGCACGGCATAGAAGGTGGTGTTCCCTTCGATGGCGGTCAGGCGGCGTGCATATTCGCGCAGGAAGTCCTGGGATTTCGTCCCGGCGGGGTAGAAATTCCCCACCCACCCCTTGAATGACCAGATCGGGCAGCCAATGAACAGATCCATATAGAAGGATTATAGGGAATCAACCTTAGAATTTTCATAGAGTTCTCTCCCCCTATCCGGGTTGGCGCGAATCTGGGGCGCGCGCAGAAGGTTTCCCTGTCGGGCAGCTGAAAATCTAATGAAATCTCCATTTTCCACCTTACAATTTTCCAAGAAAAGTCATTTATTTGACACAATAACGGAACTGAAAGCATTTATTCAAAACAATGGAGGTAATATTGGTGGAATTTAACTGACCAACCACCTGTCAAGCATTGAGGAAATATGAAACCCACTTCGAACCAATTAATGGAATTCCTGAAGAAACACAAATATGGGAGGGTCGTCCTGGCTTCCCTCCTCCTCGTGATGGTCATCTGCGCGGCCCTGCTCATCCGTTCCTCGCAGGAGGAAAAGCCGGTGGCCCTCAGCCGGGTGGCCGCGGCCATCTCGGCCGGTGAGGTTGTGAAGGTGGAAGATGCGCCTTCCACGGGCATGCTGACCATCTTCTATGCGGACGGCTCGCAAGACAGGGCCCAGCGCGATACCGCCTCCTCCTTCCTCGAGCAGATGCGCTACCTGGGAGTCTCCAATGTGCAGATGTCCCGGCTGGATTATGAGATCAGCGAGAACGGCTCCATCACCGTGGAAAAGATCGCCAGCTTCCTGATCAGCTTCGGGATGCTGGGACTGGCCGGCTTTGCCATGCTGCGCCTGACCGGCGGCGGCCTGATGGCGGCCCGCAAGAAGTTCACCGAGGGCGAGATCCCCTCCACGCGCTTCAAGGACGTCGCAGGGGTGGAGGAGAGCCGCGAGGAGCTGGCCGATATTGTCACCTTCCTCAAGGACAGCTCGCATTACCAGCGCCTGGGCGCGCGCATGCCGCGCGGCGTCCTGCTGGTGGGCGATCCCGGCACCGGCAAGACCCTGCTGGCAAAGGCCGTGGCAGGCGAGGCCGGCGTCCCGTTCTTCTCCACCTCCGGCTCCGAATTCATTGAGATCTTTGTGGGCATGGGCGCCAGCCGTGTGCGCTCGCTCTTCAAGAAGGCCCGCGAGAAGGCTCCCTGCATCGTGTTCATCGACGAGATCGATGCCGTGGGCCGCAAGCGCCATTCCACCGGCGGCGGCGGCGAGATGGAGCAGGACCAGACCCTCAACCAGCTGCTCGTGGAAATGGATGGCTTTGCCGGGACCACCGGCGTGGTCGTCCTGGCCGCCACCAACCGCACGGATGTGCTCGACCCCGCCCTCACCCGCCCCGGCCGTTTTGACCGGCATGTGACCATTTCCCGTCCGGATGTGAATGGCCGACGCGCCATCCTGGAGGTGCATGTGCAGGACCGAAGGCTCGACGCGGATGTGAGGCTGGGTGACCTTGCCAAATCGACGCCCGGCCTGGTGGGTGCGGATCTCGCCAATATCGTGAACGAGGCCGCCATCCTTGCGGTGCGCGCCAAACATGAGGCCATCACCATGCAGGACTTCCAGGAAGCGGTCGAGAAGGCCCTTACCGGCGGCACCGTCCAGCAGAAGAACCGGGTCATCACCGAGACCGAGAGGCGCACCATCGCCTACCATGAGGCCGGGCACGCCGTGGTGATGCACTCCACGCCTCACTCCGACCCGGTCTACAAGGTCACCATCATCCCGCGCGGGCAGATGGGCGGCTTCACCATGTCGCTTCCCGAGGAGGAGACCCTGCTGATGTCGCGCAACCAGTTCATGGCCCGCATCACCGGGCTGATGGGCGGGCGCGTAGCCGAGGAAATTTTCTGCGGCGACATCACCAGCGGTGCGGCCAATGACCTCAAGGTCGCCACCCAGCTCGCCGAGGAGATGGTCATGCGCCTCGGCATGAGCGGCACCGGCCTGCGCGTGTTCGAGCGCCCGGAGGGCTACGAGGCCCTCTCCGCCCCGCGCAGCGGCCAGAAGACCTACGAGGCCATCGACGGGGCCATCACTTCCATCCTCGAGGACGGCTATGCCCGCGCCCGGCAGATCCTCACCGAGAAGCGCCTCTTCGTCGAGCGCGTGACCGCCTCCCTGCTCGACCAGGAGACCCTCTCACGCGATCAGTTCGAGGCGCTGGCCTGATCTCCCCCGAGAAAACAAGCAGGGCCAGGCGTATGCCTGGCCCTGTGTTTTTAATAGGGGCTGTTTGAGTCTGTTACGGGATCGTCCCGTGGGCTGTGACCACGTCCTCCTGGTTGATCAACGTGGGCGTGAACTGCAGCCCGTAGAACCATACCACCTGCTGCTTGTTGTTGGTGTCGGTCCAGAATGCATGGAAGACGCCGTTCGCGTCCGCGGACAGGTCGGTGTAATCTCCGATGAACCCGCCGCCAAAGCCGTTGCGGGTATTGATCGGGTGGGTGCTCACCATCTGCACACTGCCAGAGCCGTTGTTCTTCACATAGTAGTTCAAGCGCGCGTTATGGATGTAGCTCCCCAGCGTCAGGCAGTTGATGCGTCCTTCCGGCGGTACCGGAGCGTTGGCGCAGAGCTGCCACGGGGATACTGTGTCAGCCGCGTACGCGGACATATACACGGTCCCGTTCTGCGAGACGGCCACACCCGGCCAGAGCGTATCCACCCGGCGCGGGGTGGGCGCATTGAGGGTTCCAGCCGGGTACCCGACCGCCGTCTGCATGGAGGCGTCCAGTGCGGGGAAGATCAACGCCGGGGCGCTCCACGTGGCGCCGCCATTCGATGACTTGCTGTACATGGTCGCGGAATGGCAGCCGTTGTTCGTGCGCGAGGGGCACAGCCCGCCGCTGTTCGCAGCCAGGGTCGTCCAGGCCACATAGAGATCGCCGTTGGGCGCGGCCGCGCCCGCCGGGAAGCTGTTCACCCGGAAGGCCGTGTTGGCGAGCGGGACGATGTCCTGCACGTCCGCGATCTTCACCGGCTTGCTGAACGTCGCGCCGCCATCGGTGGATTTCACCACGTACTGGCTGTCGAGGGTGGCCAGCCGGGTCGAGCCTTCGAAGATCACGTAGACCGTGCCGTCATAGCCGACGACCGGGCGCGAGCCCTGGTCGTATTTCACGTTCCCGGTGATGTTCGTCGGGTCGCTGAAGGTCTGGCCGCCGTCCGTCGAATAGGCGAAGAAGATCGGCGACTGGACGTAGTTCCCGTTCTGCGGGTTGAAGATGAAGCGTGTCCAGCTTACATACACGCGGTCCTTGAAGGGGCTGGAAACGTGCCAGTCGGCCGCGATCCATTCCTTGTCATTCAGGGTCGAGGGAGCGCTGGTCTGGTTGATGAACGCGGGCATGCCCCAGCTGAGCATGCCGCTGCCGTCAAACGTACCCTTGTTGACCGCCACGGTATTGGGCGCGGAGGTGCGGTTGAAACCCAGCCCGGCATAGTAGACGCTGCCCTGGCTGTCGAAGGCAAGGGCGGGGTCACCGCCGGCATCATAGATGCCCCCGGTCAGGCGTGTGACGCCCGGGATCAGGGTGCCAAGGTTGTTGGGGTCGGTGCTGGGGCCGCCGTTCCAGGTCTGGCCGCCGTCGTTGGAGTAATAGGTGCCCGAGTAACCGTCGCCGAGGGCGCTGCACGGAGTGCTGCCGATCGTGCAGCCCCAGGTGCGGCTCACATAATCATTGGCCGCCGCCACTACGCGGTTGGGGTTGTTCGGATCCACCGCAATGGCGGTCTCGTTCTGGGGGGCTCCGGCGGTATCCTGGTTCACCAGCACAGCCGGGCTCTGGATCGAGGTCCCATCGAGGGGGCTGGAGAGCACGAAGGCCGGTGTGATGGCCGGTGCGCCGGGAGGCAGGGCTGCGTCCTCTTCCTCCGCCTCCTGCTCGATGAAGGCCGAAAACCGGATCTGCAGCCCCTTGGTCCCGTTGAGCGAGGCGACTTTTCCGGAAAGCGTGTTGATGTCGTATTTCAGGGGGGCTGGAGCGGCCAGGGCTGCCTGCGCGGTCAAGCCTGCCAGTACCAGCAGCACGACGAGCATCGTCGCTGACTTGCGAATCCTCATTTTTTCTCCTTATCAGTAAAGGTCGAAACATAGTGGACTTGCCTACCAGTAGACGCGCGCGTACAAATCTCGCTTATGCGCATCACCTCCTTCATACAGGCATTTATTGAGCACCTGACAAAAGGCAGCGGGCTATTTCGCTCGGAGTCTTTGGGGGGTGGACAAGAAACATTATAGGAGCCTTCCCCTTTTTTGCATGAGAACTGCATTAGGAATCGAATAGTACTTTTGTGACCTATCCGGCAGGAAAATAACAGAGCCAGGCGGCCGCCTGGCTCTGCTCTCTTCCGTGCTTCAGCCGAAGCTCACTCTCCGGTCGGCACCCAGATGTTCTTGACCTGTGTGGCCTCGTGCAGGAACTCGTGACCTTCGCCCTGCTCCCGGTCCATCCAATCGCGCGGCAGCCCGTACCCCACCCACGTCCGCTTCATGTTCGCCGCGGATTCGTACTCCACATGATAGCTGCCTTCCGCCGGGCCGAAATACCAGACCGAGTCCACGTCCTCGTGCTGTACCAGCGTCTTCACCAGGTGGTCCCGGTCGCCGGTGACGATGTTGACCACGCCGCCCAGCACATCCGAGGTGTCCAGCACCTGGTAGAAGTCCGTGGCGGAGAGCGGGTATTTCTGACTGGGGATCATCACCACCGTGTTGCCCCTGGCGATGGCGGGGGCCATCAGCGACACAAAGCCCAGCAGCGGGTATTCATCCGGGCAGGCGATCCCGATCACGCCGACCGGTTCGTTCACCGCCACGGTGATGCCGCGCAGGGTGGTCTCCTGCACCGTCCCGCCGTATTTATCGGCCCAGGCCGCATACGAGAACAGCCGCTCCACCGAGGCGTCCACCTCCTGCTGGGCCTGCCGGCGGGTGCGCCCGGTCATGGCCGTGAGGCGCTCGACGAACTCGGCGTTGCGTGCATCCAGGTTCTCGGCAATGAAATACAGGATCTGCGAGCGGTTGTACCCGTGCCGCATGGCCCAGCCGATCTTTGCCATGTGGGCGGCGTGGGCGGCCTCCACCGCCTCGCGGATATCCTTGCGGTTGCCATCGCCCACCTGCCCGAGGATCTCTCCTTTGGCGCCCAGCACCGCCAGCGTATAGGCGCCGTCCGGCCTGACCTGCTTCCCGCCGATGTACATCTTGGGCGTGCGGTCCACGTGCGGAAGCTCGCGCCCGTTGGCCCGCTCGGTGGAGGGCATCGTCGGGCGCGCCGGGACGTGCTCGCCCCATTTCACGCTCTCGCCCTCCGCAGGCGGCTCAAAATCCGGCCGCGGGCGGTCCATCCAGGCCGGGCGCAGGTACTCGAACAGGCCCTCCCGGCCGCCCTCGCGCCCGAACCCCGACTCGCGATAGCCGCCGAACCCCGAGGCCCCGTCGAACAGGTTGGTGCAGTTCACCCACACCGACCCGGCCTTGATCTTGCTGGCCGCATCCAGCGCCAGGTTGATGTTGTCGCTCCACACGCTGGCCGCCAGCCCGTAGCGGGTGTTGTTCGCCAGCGCCACGGCCTCCGCGGGCGTGCGGAAGGTCAGCGAGACCAGCACAGGACCGAAGATCTCTTCCTGCACGGTGGCTGCCGCCGGGTCCAGCCCGGTGATCAGAGTGGGCTTGTAGAACAGCCCCTTCTCCGGAAGCCGGATATCCGGCTGGAAGACCTCTCCGCCTTCGCTGACGCCCGTCTTAACCCAGCCGTCCACGGTATCCCACTGCGACTGGTCCACGATGGCGCCCATGTCGATGCACTTGTCCAGCGGGTCTCCCACCCGCATGTGCTCCATGCGGGCCTTCAGCTTATGGATGAAGCGTCCGGCCACGTTCTCCTGCACCAGCAGCCGCGACCCTGCGCAGCAGACCTGTCCCTGGTTGAACCAGATGGCGTCCACCACGCCCT
>CAZSPX010000182.1:0-5633 GCA_964608885.1 uncultured Anaerolineaceae bacterium
TCATGCTGACAGCCAAGGGTGAGGAGGAGGACCGCGTCCACGGGCTGGAGCTGGGCGCCGACGACTACATCACCAAGCCCTTCAGCCCGCGTGAGATGGTCAGCCGGGTCAAGGCCGTGCTGCGCCGGACCGAGGGGGCCAGCGGGTCCATGCACGGGCTGATCGAGATCGACGACCGGCTGAAGATCGACTTCGACCGGCGCGAGATCTGGTTGGAAGGCAAACTGGTGAAGCTGCGCCCGACGGAATACCGCCTGCTCTACCACCTGGTGCAGAACGCCGGATGGGTCGTCTCCCACGACCAGCTTCTGCAGAAGGTGTGGGGCTACGAATATCGCGACGAGCCGCACTACGTGCGCCTGTACATCAATTACCTGCGCCAGAAGCTGGAGAAGGACCCTGCCAACCCCAAATACATCCTGACGGAGCGCGGGGTGGGCTACCGCTTCGTGGATTACAAGAGGCAGAAAGAGTAGGGTCCAACCGGCCCCCGGCCTTCATACGGATTTTTAACAGAAAACCTGCGTTTTTTTGACGCAGGTTTTTTATATTAAGGGCATAAACCAATCAAACAGGAGGTTTTTATGTCCAACCTGATCCGATGGGAACCCGCTCGTGAAATGATGACCCTGCGCGAGGCGATGGACCGTCTGTTTGATGATGCGTTCACCAGCCCGCTCAGCCTCCCCGGCAGCCGGTCGATCCCAGCGATCGACATGTACCAGACCGAGGAGGAGGTGGTTGTCAAGGCTGCCATCCCGGGCTACAAGGCCGCGGATGTGCAGATCAACGTGACCGGCGAGGTCTTGAGCCTGCGCGGGGAGATGCGCGAGACCGAGGAAAAGGAAGAAAAAGCCTGGCAGATGCGTGAGCAGCGCTACGGCTCCTTTGAGCGCAGCGTGATGCTGCCCGCCCCGGTCAGCACGGAGAAGGCCGCCGCGGAGTTCGAAGATGGCATCCTGACCATCAGGCTCCCGAAGGCCGAGCAGGCCCGGGCCAAGACCATCACAGTCAAGGCGAAGAAAAGCTAGACAAACGGAGTTCCCGAAACCAAAACTCACCCCGAAAGGGGTGAGTTTGGTTTAAGAGCCCTGTAATCCATCCGTCTTGCCGTGGAGAGCGGACTTCCATACTTTGACGATAAAGTTAGGGTAAAATTGTGCAACCATGGTAAAACAACGCATCATTCTTGTGGATGATCATGAGGTTGTGCGTCTGGGACTGAAATCCCTGCTGGAGCGCAACCCGCAATTCGACATTGTAGGCGAGGCCAGCTCGGCCCGCGAGGCCATTGAGCAGGTGACAACCCTGCAGCCCGACGTGGTGGTGATGGACATCCGCCTGCCGGGGACCTCGGGGATCGAGGCCTGCGAGGAGATCGTGAACCGCTTCCCCGGGACCAAGGTCATCATGTTGACCTCCTACGCCGAGGACGAGATGCTGTTCTCGGCGATCCGCGCCGGTGCCTCGGGGTATATCCTCAAGCAGATCGGGAGCGAGGACCTGGTCAAGGCGCTGGAGGCGGTCGGGAGGGGCGAGGCCCTGCTCGACCCGGCGGTCACCCAGCGCGTCTTCCAGGAGGTCCGCCGGGCGGTCAAGGAAGAGGAGGCTTCGGCCTTCGCCCACCTCAGCCAGCAGGAGAAGCACGTGCTTCTACTGGTCTCGGAAGGCAAGACAAACCGGGAGATCGCCAAATCGCTGTTCCTGGGGGAAGGCACGGTCCGCAATTACGTTTCCAGCATCCTGTCCAAGCTGGGCGTGAACAACCGGGCCGAGGCGGCTGCCTACGCAGTGGAACACAACCTGCGGGAATACATCTCCTCCTGAGCGCAGACCCAGGGCAACGGGACCCCAGGCAGGAGAGCCGTGATCCCCTCAACCAGCATGACGGACGGGACCGTAACGCTGCGGCCCTTCCAGTTCGTGGACGCGCCGGAACTCTATACGGCAGTGCGCGAATCGCTGGCGGAGCTGAAACCGTGGATGTCATGGGCCTATGACGGCTACCTGCCCCGGGACGCGAGCGACTTTATCGCCATCGCACGCGCCAAATGGGAGGAAGGCCAGATGTACGGGTTCGCGATCACGGACGCCGCGGACGGCAGCCTGGCAGGGGGCTGCAGCCTGAGCAACATCCATTCCCTGTTCCATTTTTGCAATTTGGGCTACTGGGTGCGGACCGGCCGCCGGGGGCAGGGACTGGCCGGGCGCGCGGCGCGGCTGGCTGCCCGTTTCGCCATGACGCGCCTGCATATGATCCGCGTGGAGGTGGTGGTGGCAGTGGGCAACACTGCCAGCCTGCGGGTGGCCGAGAAACTGGGCGCGCGCCGGGAGGGAGTCCTTCGCAACCGGGTGGTAGTGAGAAATGCCTTTCATGACGCGGTCATGTTTTCGCTGGTCCCGGCGGATTTCCGGATGGATGCGGATATTTAAAGGCGGCTCTGAATCCGGCGGCACCGACATTTTTCCCGAAGCCTACTATAATCAACCCATGAACCCGTCCCCGCTCCTGTTCCTCGGCAAGGCTGATGATGAGGACTGCGCCAGGGCGCTGGCCTTCTGCCAGGAACGCTTTTCCCGCCTCACCCATTGCCTGGGCAGGTGGGGTGATCCTCTGCCCCCCGACATCCGCGCGTGGGAAGGGGATTACATCATCTCCTACCTCTCACGCTGGGTGATCCCGGCAGACCTGCTGGCAAGGGCCGCGAAAGCCGCCATCAACTTCCATCCCGCCTCCCCCGAGTATCCGGGGATCGGCTGCAACAACTTCGCACTGTACGAGGATGCAAAGGAATACGGCGTCACCTGCCATCACATGGCCCCCAGGGTGGACACGGGAGCGATCATCCGCGTGAAGCGCTTCCCGGTGTACCCGCAGGACGATGTGGAAAGCCTGCTCAAGCGCACGTATGAGCACCAGATGGAGCTGTTCTTTGAGATCGCGGCGCTGATGGCCGAGGGCCGGGAGCTGCCGGTCTCGGAGGAGAAGTGGACGCGCCCGCCATTTACGCGGGTGCAGTTCAACGAACTGTTCAGGATCACGCCCGGGATGGGGAGGGAGGAGATCGCCCGGCGCGTGCGGGCCGTCAGCTACCGGCAGTGGCAGCCATATGTGGAGCTGGAGGGCTATCGCTTCGAGTACAAGCCGCCGAAGGAATAGGGGCTTATTCCTTCTCCCCGCTCAGCTTGATCCAGGTCTGTTTCATCACAAGGGCATCCTCTTCCATGGCGGGGGATTCGCAAAGGATGCGCCCGCCGCAGCCAAAATCAATGAGGGCCGAGAAGAGCGCTTCAAGGTCCAGGTCCGCATCCGCCAACCGGAGGTGGTTCTTTTCCCCTTTGGGCCCATACTCGATCCCCGACAGGTGAATGTGAAGGCGCCTAAGGGCCCGCTTGCCCAGCTCGCGCTGGTAAAGCTTGAGACGCGCGGTCCACTCTTCGTAAGTGTTGAAGCTGCCATCACCGGGACGGGCATGCAGGTGAGCAAAGTCCAGGCAGGGCTGCACCCCCGGGATGGTGCTCATCGCCAGGGTATCTTCGAAGGAGCCAAGCATGGCGGATTTGCCCATCGTCTCGGGGCGCAGGGTGACCCTGTCGCCGTTTCCCTCCAGTTCCTCCGCGCAGCCCTTCAGGCGCGGCAGCGCCACCTTCAAGACCGAGGCAGGATCGGCGGCAAAGTAGGAGCCGGGGTGGAAGATGATATCTGTGGCGCCGGCCAGGAAGCCATAATGAGCGGCGTCCATCAGGCGCTTCCGGGATTTGGGCCATTCGTCTGCAGTGGCATTGAGGTTTATGAAATAGGGCGCGTGGACGCTGAGGGCCACCTTCTGCGACCTGCCTGCCGCGCGGATGAGGGCACAGGTGGCCTCAGTGACGCGCACCGACTGGACCCAGCCCAGCTCCAACGCCTTCAGGCCGATGGACCGGCTGAATTCAATGGCGCCGACGGACCCGCCCGGCTTTTTGGGCGTGCCCAGGGGTGAACCGACCGTGCCAAAAAGGAATGAGAGAGGCATGCGGGCTCCTGAGGGTGAAGTGGTCGTGTGCTGACGGTTGAAGCCGCTGCTAGGGGTGGGGAGAGAGCCGCGCCAGAAGGGGCGGCCCGAGGATGAGCAGTCCCACCATGACGGCGGCCAGGGCAGCGATCAAGACGGCAGCCGCACCCACGTCCTTACCGACCTTGGCCAGAGGATGGTGTACAGGGCTGGCAAGGTCCACAACCGCCTCAATGGCGGTATTGATGAACTCCGCGCTGAAGACGAATGCGATGGTGAGGATGACAACGGCCCAATCCCGCGGCGGGAGACCCAGCCAGAAGGACAGGATAAAGACCAGGGTGGCGATGACAGCATGGATCCAGGCGTTGCGCTGGGTGCGCAGCACATAGGCCCAGCCGTGGAAGGCATGGCCAAAGGAATGCCAGCGGGAGAGGAGGAATGCGCGCACCTTATTCACTCAGCTTGATCCCTGAAAGCCCCAGGCGGGCAAGCACGGCTGACTGGGCGGCCCACATGCGTTCTTTTTCCCCGGCTTCGGCATGATCGTGCCCCAGTAAATGGAGAACGCCATGGACAACGAGGAGCTGAAGCTCGGCCTCCAGGGGATGGCCGCCGGTCTCAGCCTGCTCGCGGGCGCGCTCCACTGAAATGATGACATCTCCCAGGTAGAGGACACCGGTCTCGGGGTCGGGCTCGGAGGCGGGGAAGGACAGGACATCCGTGGGGGCATCGGTCTCACGGAAATCGAGGTTCAGGTCGTGAAGCTGGTCGTCGTCGGTCAGGACGATGGTCAGATCTGCGTCTGGTGGGGCAGATTGCCCCTCCAGGGTCAGCCGGGCGGCGAGCTCCAGGGGAGCGGGGTCCAGGGGGGTGGGGAAGCGCAGGTCAACGTGGATCATTTTGCGGTGGTCGGGCGGGTGTCGTCCAGGGGGGCAGGCACCTCGCTCTTGGGGTACTGGATGCGGGGGTGATACTGCCCGCGCAGGGTGGTGACGAATGACTCGGTGATGACGTTCAGGTCGTTGAGGGTCAGTGTGGTGTCATCCAACTGGTTGTGCTTCATGGCCGTGTCGATGACGCTGCGCACGAGCAGGCGCAGGCCCTCCTCGTCGGAAGGGCCTTCGGCGCGGGCGCGCGCCTCCACGCCGTCCGCCAGCATGAGCAGGGCCGTCTCGCGCGAGCGCGGCCGCGGGCCGGGATAACGGAACTGCTCGATATCGACCTTCGAGGCATCCCCCCCGGCGGCTTCCACAGCCTGGGCATACTGATAACGGGTGATCAAGGTGCCGTGATGCTCCAGCATGAAGTCGATCAGTCGGTGGGGCAGGCGGTACTTGCGGGCGGTGGCCACGCCGTCGGTGATGTGGCGGATGATGGTGGTGGCCACGTCCTGGGGGGTCATGTCGTCGTGCTTGTCGATCTTACCGGGCAGCTGGTTCTCAATGAAGAAAGAGGGGTTGTTGGCCTTGCCCACATCGTGGAACTGCGCGCCGACGCGGGTCAGAAGGGTATCCGCGCCGATGCGTTCGGCAGCCTGCTCGGCCAGGTTGGCCACCTGCAGGCTGTGCTGGTATGTGCCGGGAGCATTGCGCAGGAAGAACTGCAGCAGCGGGGAATCGGGGCGCGAGACATCCA
>CAZSPX010000182.1:5733-6950 GCA_964608885.1 uncultured Anaerolineaceae bacterium
CCCAGCAGGAGCAGGCCCATCAACGAGGTGAACATGTAAAAGGGGGTCAGCTCGGCCGCGTTGGGGAGACCATACACGGCCAGGACGGAGAGGACGATGGAGATGGCGATACCGGTCTCGATCCCATACAGGGTGGAGATCAGCAGCCCCGCGGCCGAGAGCGGAAAGAAATACGGCAGCAGGGTGCGCTCCGGGATCACAAAGCGGGCAGCCGCGAGAAACACCAGGAAAATAATGGCAATGACGGCCAGGTTGCGCGGGTCGTTGACGATCAGGATGCGGCGGCGGCGGGCAAAATAGACATGTACAAAGATCATGGAGACAATGGTCACCGCGGCGGCGCCCAGCATGTCTTCCAGGCCATTCTCGGGGGTGATCATGCCCAACTGGCGCAGGGCTTCCATATCGGCCGGGGTGATGATCTCGCCGCCGGGGACGATGGTCTCGCCGGCCTTGTAGCGCTGCACCACCGGTTCGACCGCATCCCGGGCAGCCTGGCGGGCCGCCTGGGTCAGTTCCTCGTTGTACAGGCTGTTGGGCACCACAAAGATGCGGACGATGCGCGCCACCAGGTTGGCCTGGTCCTCAGGGAAGGAAAGGCTGACGCGCGAGGGGATGCTGCGCTGGATGGTCTCCAGGCTGTCCTGGCGGATGGCGCTGCGCATGACCTGCTCGAGGACGCTCAGGGCCTCCTGCTGGAGGGCATCCCAGCGGGCCGCCGGCAGCGCCAGGATCTGCTGCATCATGTCGGGCTCAAGGCGGATGTCGCTGATGGCGGCCAGGTCGCCCTGTTTCTGGTCTTCGGTAGAGTTGGTGTCATCGCGCACCAGGGTGATGAACTGGAGGACGGTCCGCAGGCGCTCGATCTGCTGGCGGGCAACGGCGGGGTCGGGGGTGGCGAAGACGGGCTGGACGGCGCTCTCGGCAGCGGCACGCGCCTCATCGGTGCGCACGGCACTGACGTACTCGGCCTCGGGCGGGGCCTGGAGCACGCGCGGCGCGGCATTCGAACCGGGGGAGGGCATCAGCACCGCCAGCGTGCCGGGGCCGGCCTGCGCCGCGCCGGTGCTGGGCGCGGCGCCGGGCGCGACGGTGGCCGTCACGGCGGGCGCGGAGCCGGGGGCCTCGGGCACCAGGACGACGACGGTGTCGGCGCCGGCGAGTTCCTCGCCGAGCAGCCGGGCGCGCAGCGACAGTTCGCGCGTGCCGGGGGAGAG
>CAZSPX010000183.1:0-6895 GCA_964608885.1 uncultured Anaerolineaceae bacterium
CTGCGCGTCGATGCACTTGATGTCGTTGTTGGATGTCCCGCCCTTGACGTGCAGGGTCTGGGTCTGGGTGTTGAGCTCGAGCTGGACCTGCTCGGCGGGGAGGGCATTGACCAGGTCGGCGAAAGTGCGGGCCGGAACCGTGGTGGAGCCTTCCATGTCGATGCGGGCGGAGATCCAGCAGGTAATGCCCAGTTCCAGGTTGGTGGCTGAAAGCCTCAGCCGGCCTTCATCCGTGGCGATCAGGATGTTCGCAAGAACCGGCAATGTGCTGCGCGGCGAGACCGCCCGCGAGACGGTGCTCAGACCGCGGGCTAGATTCTCCTGTAGAACGGTTACTTTCATGGCCTGACCCTCGTATTCTCGAAATTCTGAGATGGCTTATGCGAATGTGCAAAGTATAACATTAACCGGGCCTAGAACCGCAGGATCGCGGAGAGACCGAACGCGACCAGCGCGAAAAGGGCCTGCAGGGCGAAGAGCGCCGCCATGACATAGACGGCGATCATCCAACCAGGCTGGAGCGCCCGTCCGGAGTTCACTTCCTGGCCAGCTGCCAGCCTTTCTGCCATGCGGGCTGCATCGCGGGTGTCGCCAGCGAGCAGGGTGCCGCCCCCCTCGTCCGGCACGATGATCTTTCGCCCATCGAAGCTCTCCAGCCAGGCCCTCAAGCCCTCCGGGGGGTGGAGCGCTGTGGCGGCGGGAAGGATCACAGCCTCATAGTTCGCCTCTGCCGGAACCTGACCCGAAGCCGCCATCACCGCCACCAGGATTCGTTTTCCCTGCCTTGCCAGGGCCAGGCGCGCCTGCTCGGCGAAATCTCCCTGCCCGGGGTCGATCACCAGCACGGGGAAATTTCCCGTGACGGAAACAGGCTCCTCCGCCCGGGAGGCCCCGTCCTGACGAAGGATGCGCAGGTGATAGACAAGCACGACCACGAACAGCGCCAAAAGCTGGAAGGAGTTCAGCACCACGGTGGCGAAATCGCCGGAATCATCGCCGGTGAGCAGCGCGCTCAGCAGGCGGAATACCAGGGTCACCGCGGCGACCATCCCGCCAATGACCGAGATGAACAGCACCAGGTAGAGGTAGCCGCGGCGGACCACCGAGCGGCGCGCCTGCGCGCCCTGCTCATCCTCCGCGCGGGCCTGGCGCTCCGCACGCCGCCAGACGCTGAGCCAGAGCGGGATCCCGACCGCGACCGCTGCCAGGGAACTGGCCAGGCGTTCGCGCATGAAGCTGTCTCCGGCGAACTGCCGCCCCAGGGCGAGGTCAATGATGAGGCGGATGAGCAGCGTGACCCCCACAAAGGAAGCGACAAGACCGATGAGCGAGAGGATGTAGTGATAGGGACGCTTGAGCGCCTCCCTCCGGGTTCCCTGCGCGGTGGACTCGATGTGCCGGTCCAGCCAGTGACCGTAATAAGCCCAGACCGTCCCCAAGGGGACACCCACCGAGAACGGGCCGCCGAGCTTCTGGATGAAATCCGGCCAGCTCAGGCCCGCGCCCATGAGCTGGTTCAACACCTGGAAGAGGAAGGTCCCTGCAGAGGCGAGGACGGCGATCACTCCGCCGAGGGCCAGCAGATACAGAATGCCCAGCCGGAGGATGGAGGCCCGCTCGCGTGGATCGGCGGAGAACGCCTTCTGGCAGAGGTCCCAGATGTAGAGCCAGATCGGCAGCCCCACCACAAGGAGCGCCATCCCGTTCACCAGAACGGAGCGCTGGACGATACCCACCACCTGCGTGGGGATGTTGAAGCAGAAGCGGATCACCTGCTGGGCGCCAAAGACGGTCATCAGCAGGCTGTACAGCAGCCAGATATAACGGTACAGCCGCCGGACCTCGGAAAAATTCTCTTCATCGGGGAGGGAACGCCAGGCTTTTTGAAGCACTGTCCAGAAATAGTAAGCCACCAGCAGGTTCATCCCGATGGCGATCAGGTTGTCGGCGGGGGTCTGGTTGCCGCCCAGCAGGGCGCGGTCGCGGGAGAGGCTGGAGACTTCCAGGAACAGGCGGTTGATGAGAGCCAGCAGGTTCTGGACGACCGGAATGAGGGTCGCCAGGAGCGCGGCATACAGGAAGACAGCCCGCAGGCTGGCGGTCTGTTCCTCCTCATCGCGGGCGGCGGCGTTCTGCGCCCATCCCCAGTGGACCAGGAAGATGGGCACCCCCACCAGCACCAGGGCCAGCGCCTGCGCCAGGGCATTGCCCGCACCGATGGAAAGCTGGTCCGTCACCGTGCGCAGCAGGCCGATGACGCCCCACAGCACCACTTCCAGGCTGATCAGCGCCACCGCGTAGAAATAAAGGCGTCGGACGGTTTTCATGGCGCCTCCTTAAGGCTTTACCTGCGGCTGGTACCAGTTGTAATCCCAGAAATTGTAGGGCATCGAGGAGAGCTTCCACGCGCCGCCCTGCCGGACGAGCAGGGCCCGCTCGGAGTTGCTGTAGCCCGAGGAGAACGGGTCTCCGGAGGCATAGACCAGCGTGACCTCCACCGTGGCTTCATCTCCGTCGATCCTGGCCGTGCCCACGTCCACGCCCACGTTCTGCGGGCTGACCATGCCGTTGAAGAAGGACTGCCGGAAGGCCTCGTAGGTCGGCTTGTTCGCCAGGTCGGCCAGGTATCCATAGGCTTTCTGGTAATCCCTTTCCGTGACGGCGAGGGCGTAATTGAAGACCACGGCTTCCGGCGCATCCCCCTGCCTGTAGGTCTGCTTATCCTGGCGGGTGAAGAACAGGACCAACGCGACCACCACCAGCACACCGATACCGATCAGGATTCCCATCAAGAAGCGGTCTTGTTTCATGCAGCACCTCCGGATTTCAAGCCATTGTATAGGGATTAGAGGCAAAAGGCAAGAAGAGGAGGAGATTTCTTCAAGCTGGCTGGCCCTGCCAGGTCAGCCGCGTGGTTTTCGCAATGACATATCACGGTATACTTGCCCTCGATCCCACACCCAGGAGACCCTCCATGACCGTATCCGCACCCCATTGGGACCTTACCAACATCTATCCCTCGCTCGAATCTGCCGAATTCAAGGCCGCCGTGGAAGACTACAAGAAGCAGGTGGCCGACCTGGGCGACTATTTCGTGGAAGTCGTCCAGAAGACCAGTGCAAAGACGCCCGTCAAGACGCTGGCGCCCATTGCCGGCGAGGTGATTGACCGCATCAATTCCATTGGAACCCTGTCCGCCACCATCAGCCCCTTCATTCATTCCTTCATCACCACCGACTCGCGCGACAAGCTGGCGCGCAAGACCCTCTCCGAGTTCGAGCAGGACAGCCTGCCCATGCAGCAGATCAACGTCCTGTTCAAGGGCTGGATGGGGAAGCTGGCGCCCGTGCTGGACAAGGTCATCAAGGCCAGCCCCTCGGCCGCGGCGCACGCCTTCATCCTTAAGGAGGCTGCCGAACAGAGCCGCTACTTGATGAGCGAGGTCGAGGAGGGTTTGGCCGCGGAGATGTCGCTCAGCGGCGGGACGGCCTTCGGGAAGCTGCAGGGGACCGTCACCTCCCAGCTGACCGCCGAGGTGGAGGTGGACGGGCAGGTGCAGAAGCTGCCCATGCCGGCCGTCATCAACCTGCGCTCCCACCCGGACGAGGCCACCCGGCGGCGCGGCTATGAGGCGGAGAACAAGGCCTGGGAATCCGTCCAGGAGACGCTGGCGGCCTGCATGAACGGCGTCAAGGGCGAGGTCATCACGCTCAACAAGCGCCGGGGCCGCCCGGACGCCCTGCACTCCGCGCTGGAGGCGGCCCGCATCGACCGCCCGACCCTGGACGCCATGCTGACGGCGATGCAGGGCTCCTTCCCGATGTTCCGCAGGTACTTCAAGGCCAAGGCCAAAAAGCTCGGCAAGGAACAGCTGGCCTGGTGGGATATCTACGCACCGCTCGGGCGCACCGACAAGACCTACACCTTTGAGCAGGCGCGCGAGTTCATTCTGGAGAACTTCGGCCGCTTCTCCCCGGACCTCTCAGCCTTCGCCCGGCGGGCCTTCGACAACCGCTGGATCGACGCCGAGCAGCGCGAGGGCAAGCGCGGCGGGGCCTTCTGCATGGAGGTACAGGGCGCAAAGGAAAGTCGCATCCTCACCAATTACGACGGCTCCTTCGATACGATCTCCACGCTGGCGCATGAGCTGGGACACGCCTTCCATAACGAGTGCGCCTACCGGGCGGACAAGACCGTGCTGCAGCAGGTCACGCCCATGACGCTGGCGGAGACCGCCTCCACCATGTGCGAGACCATCGTGGCCGAGGCCGTGCTGGCCTCCACCAGCGACCCGCAGGAGGAACTGGCGGTGCTCGAATCGCAGATCCAGGGCTCCTCACAGGTGGTGGTGGATATCTATTCGCGCTTCCTCTTCGAGAGCGAGGTCTTCGAACGCCGCGCCGGTGCGGAGCTTTCGGCAGAGGACCTGAACGAGATCATGGAGCGCTCGCAGAAGGCTGCCTATGGCGATGGGCTGGATGAGAAGCACCTCCAGAAGTTCATGTGGACCTGGAAGCCGCACTATTACTCGCCGGAGCTTTCGTTCTACAACTTCCCGTACGCCTTCGGCATGCTGTTCGCCACAGGGCTGTATGCCATCTACAAGCAGCGCGGCGCGGAGTTCGTGCAGGATTACAAGGACCTGCTGGCCTCCACCGGTGAAGCCACCGCCGCCGACCTGGCCGACCGCTTCGGCATCAACATCCGCACGCGCAAGTTCTGGGATGACAGCCTGGCGCTCATCGGCACGCAGGTGGACCGCTTCTGCGAGCTGTAGGCCGGAAGAGAGGAAGGTACGCTCATGCTCAAAAGATGGCTGCTCCTCCCGATCATGCTGCTCCTGCTGGCCTGCTCCTTTGTACAGGCCACGCAGCCCGCGCCGGTCATCGGTGAGCCGCAGATCCCCGAGAGCGAGATCCCGCGCGCCGGCCTGGAGGAAGCCTATACCGCCTACCAGGCGGGGGCGGCGGTCTTCGTGGATGTGCGCGCGGCCTCCTCTTATGAGGCGGCGCATATCCCCGGGGCCCTCTCCATCCCCCTGGCGGATATCGAGTCCCGCCTCGACGAACTGGACCCGGGAGATTGGATCATCACCTACTGCACCTGACCAAATGAAGAATCAAGCGCCCGTGCGGCGCAAATTCTGAAATCACATGGGTTCTCAAAGGTCACACCCATCCTGGGCGGCTTCCGCGCCTGGGAGGAAGCCGGCTACCCGGTGGAGCCCTGACATGCCCGCAGCCCCAAGGTTCACGGCCTGGGCGGGTCCCACACCCCCCACCGAACAGGAGGTGCGCCGCCTCCTGAAGGAGCAGGGGCTGGGTTTTTACGCCTGGTCAAACGGGCCTTTTGATGTGTACGCTCCGCACCGGCACGGCTATGATAAGGTGCTGTACTGTATGAGCGGCTCGATCACCTTCAAGCTGGTGGAGCTGGGCACGGACCAGCTCCTGATGCCCGGTGACCGGCTGGATTTGCCGGCGGGGGTCCTGCACGGCGCCGAGGTCGGCGCACAGGGCGTTACCTGCCTGGAAGCGCACGTCGAATAGTAGGGGCGGCTCTCGAAGACCCGGCGTACTTCCACCTGCAAGCAAGTGCAGGTGAGCAATTTTCTATTTCATAATTGGAAGATATGCTCTTAAGACGGAAGAACCGGATGTATAAGAAAAATTCTTCCCTGCTGTTCTTGTTTATTCTTATCCTCTCAAGATGTAGTGTCAAAACCGCCTCTCCAATACGGCAAATGGCTCCCGGCAAGCAAGTAACCAAAAATGATGCAAACTTGATCGAATAGGAAAACGATGTAAACGATGGGGATTCAAAAGGAAGCTCGATCATTGAAGCGATTGAGTCTGATCGTGCAGAGATCGGAAAGATTGCTTCGATTGCTCGCCTGATCCTGCTAGGGCAGCCTCGCGTCCTCGCACATGGTCCCCGAAGCGCAGCGGAGCGGGAATGACATATTAAACACACGGGCGGGACTGATGTCCCGCCCGTGTGCTTTATCGCAGGGGAAATTACGCGCTGCCGGTCAGCCAGCCGCGCAGTTCCATGGCCTTCACCACGCTGCTGATGGCGACCATGTAGGCGGCGTCGCGCATGTAGACGCCTTCCTTCTCGCTCATCTCCAGCACCGCATGGAAGGCAGTGCTCATCTTGGTGTCGAGCCGCTCCAGGACCTCGTCCTTGGTCCAGTAGAAGTTCATATCGTTCTGGACGGATTCAAAGTAGGATGTGGTCACGCCGCCGGCGTTGCACAGGAAGTCGGGGATGTCAAAGATCTTGTTGGCCTTGAAGAAGGCATCCGCCTCGGGAGTGCAGGGGCCGTTGGCGCCTTCCGCCACGACCTTCACACGGCTGGACATTTTCTTGACGGTATCGCCATTGACGTGGCCTTCGATGGCGGCAGGGATCAGCACATCAGCTTCCTTGCTGATCCAGGCATCGCCATCCTCGATGATATAGCCGGCCTTGGAGGCGGCGTCTTTGTCGATGGTGCCGTACTGGTCCACAATGCTCAACAGGAAGCGGGGATCCACGCCGTCCTTGTGGCTGTAGGTGAAAGATTTCTTCTCATGCCGGTCCCAGCAGGAGACGCAGGCGACCTTGCCGCCCAACTGCTCGACGAAACCGATGGAGGCGTACTGGGCCACGTTGCCAAAGCCTTCGATTGCTGCAACGGCCTTGGTGGAGTCGATCTTGAGGTGCTTGAGGGCCTCACGCACGGTGTAGATCACGCCGTAGCCCGTGGCCTCGGTGCGGCCCAGCGAGCCGCCGCCGCCCACCGGCTTGCCGGTGAAGACTCCCGGGGTGTACTGCCCGACCAGGCGGGAATACTCGTCCATCATCCAGCCCATCATCTGGGGGGTGGTGCCGACATCCGGGGCGGGGACGT
>CAZSPX010000184.1:0-6882 GCA_964608885.1 uncultured Anaerolineaceae bacterium
CCCCGGCCGCGCCGCCCTCGGACTGCATCTCGATGACCGCGGGGATGGTGCCCCACAGGTTCTTCTTGCCCTTGGCCGACCACTCATCGGCGAACTCGCCCATGCCCGAGGAGGGGGTGATGGGGTAGATGGCGATCACCTCGCTGAGGCGGTGCGCTACGGAACTGGTGGCTTCATTGCCATCGATGGTGAGTACGGGACGGTTCATGATGCTCCTTTGAGAACGGGCGGGACAGCCCGAAATTTTGCCAACCGTGAATAATATCACAAATTGCGGCTGGAGGCATTCCATGGATAGTTTATCCCCCGTTTTCGCCCTGCGTTAGTTATTAAATGCCTGAATCTTGGTGCGAGTTGTCACATTTTGGACATAAATGGTGGAAATATGAACAAAAGCCCGCAGGACGGACTTATTTGAGGGCGGCCTCGAGGCGCGGCCGCGCCAGGAACAGCGCCGCCAGCGATTTTGCGTCCGGGATCCGGCCCTCTTCAGCCATGCGAAAAGCCTCGCGCACGGGGATCCTCACAACGTCCAGGATCTCATCCTCGTCGGCCTGCAGGGGCGCCTCGTAGAGATCGGCGGCCAGGAAAACGGACATGAACTCGGTGGAGTAGCCGGGGGCAAGGTAGAAATCCCCGATGTGCGTGAGCGTGCGCGCCCCCATGCCGGTCTCCTCGCGCGTCTCGCGGGCTGCGCAGACCGGGCGCGGCTCGTCCCCGTTGAGTGTTCCGGCGGGCAGCTCGAGCAGGTCCATTCCGGTCGCGTGGCGGTACTGCCGGACAAAGATCAGGTTTCCCTCCGCATCCACAGGCAGGATGACAACCGAGCCGATGTGTTCCACGATTTCGAGCCGGGTCTCCCTGCCGCCCGGAAGGCGAAGCCGGTCGCGGCGGATGGCAAAGGCGCGGCCTTCGAACACGGTCTCCGATCCAAGGAGTTCAAAGCTCACGGGGGCCTCCTCGCAAAAAAAGCCCAGGTTTGCGCCTGGGCTTTTTGCATTCCTGGGAACCTTAGGGGATGTTGAGCGTCTGGCCGGTCGTCAGCCTCGAGCCGACCGAGATGCCGTTGTAGGCTGCGATCTGCTCGGGCGAGAGATCGCCAAAGTAGCAGGCCACTGCATAGAGCGAAGTGTCCGCGCTGGGCACGGTGTAGGTGCCAGGATGGGTATGCAGAGCGCGCTCAGCCGGGAAGACGCCGCTGCCCTGCGGGATGGTGAGGACCTGGCCGGGGTTGAGCATGTTGCTCTGGGCCACCGACAGGCCGCTCAGGCTGAGCAGTTCTTCGGGGTTCACATTGAAGCGCCGCGCGATGCAGTAGGGCCATTCACCCTTTTGCAGCGTGTAGGTGGCGGGCTTGGGCCCCGCGGTGGGAACCGTACCGACCACGGCCGGTGTGCTGACGACCGGGGTGGTAGGCGTGAGGGTGACCACCGGGGTAGTGTTCAACACAATGCTGAGGGTGGAAGTGGCAGTGGCGGGCGCGGCGGGGGTTTCTGCCGTGCTGTCAGTCCCGGTCGTTGAGACGGCTTGCGGGGTCGTCGGCGTGGCGCCCCCGGCGGCGGCTGTCTGCGCGGCTGCAGTGCCCTGGGCAAACTCCTCGATCATCTGCATCGGGTTCTCGCCTGTGAGCGGCGTAACGAACAGTCCCGTGGGTGTGATGAGCGTGGGAGTGGCAAGCGGGGCATTCGATACGCTTTGCTGGCAGGCCGAAAGAACGATCGCTGCAAGCAGGAGGATTGCGGCCAGTTTGGGACCGCGTTGGTGATTGTTCATTGGTTCTCCTCGTCCTAATTCGTGAACATACTTCAATTTCGGATAGTAGCACATCATGTTTAACGCGTCAAGCCGCGCCCCGCGCGCTTTCATCGGACGCATTGCAGTTCTGTTAGGAGCCCGGCTGCCTCCCCCGCGCGGGAGGGGACTCCCGCTTCCACACGCTCCCAGGCGCTGCAGATCCCTTTCTTTGCGCGCGGCAGGAGGCGGATGGCCTGCCGGGAGAGGTCCGCGGCCTGCTCAAGGCTCCCGATCCGCGCCTGGGCCTCGATGAAGGGCAGCCATTCCAGCGTATCCTCGGGCTGCAGGCTGGATGCGGCGGCCTCTTCCTGCAGCTGCAGAATGGCCCGCCAATCGCCGATCTGCCGCCCCAGCTCGGCTTTCTCGTAGAAATAGCACCACCCGTGCTGCGGCTCCCGGCTGAAGGGCGGCTGCGGAGGCAGGAGGGCCGCGGCCTCCGTGAGGATACGCTCGGGCTTCGAGAGGGGGATGGCCTGTGTCAGATAAGGAGATTCTTTCTCGTAGGTTTCGGCATCTCCCAGCGAGGGGTCGAGCACGCGCAGGCAGCCGTTCTCGGGGACGAAGATGACCAGCGCGGCATCGGTCGAGCCGTGGAAGGTCACGGTGCGGAAGGGAAGGTTTACTTCGAGTCTCGGGCGGATCTCGGGGATCGTCCCTCCGCCCAGCCGTGCCTCGGTGTAGAGCAGCGCATAGGGCAGGTCCCCGCCCGTGTACTCGGGGGCAAAGATCCAGTTGACCGGGGCAGTGAAGGAGAGATCGGTCTCCAGGGGCAGACCGGGGATCACATCGGTGAGCAGGAGCGTGCCGGGCTCCAGCGCCGGGATGCGCCAGCTCATCTGCCAGAAGATCTCCTGCTGGCGGGCCCAGTCCCGCCGGAAGAGGTTGGCGTTGAAGAACTGCTGGCCCACCCCCAGGGCCACCAGCAGGCTGACCAGCGCCCAGCGCAGACGCGGCCTGCCTCCCGAGACCAGCTCCACGAGCCCGGCGGCAAGCAGCGCCGCCCCTGTGACCATCGAGATGGTGAAACGGTCAAAGACCGATTGCAGGGTGAGGGGCAGCCCGGCAGCCAGGGAGGGCAGCCGCCCGAGGGCGATGCCTGCCAGCCCGGTCAGGATGGCAAAGACTGCCCAGGAACGCACCTGCACGGGATCGGGACGCAATGGCGGGAAGAAGAAAAGGAGGAGGAAGACCACCGCGATCAGGCCGAAGGTGAGAAGCGAAGTGGGGGAGGTCAGCGCGGAACCTGCGAGGGCGATCACCTGCCCCCAGGCGATGAACCCGGCTTTCAGCACAGCCTCGGCCAGCCCCACCAGCAGGGTGGCGGGATCGAAGCTCGGCCCGGTGGAAATACCATAGGATATATAGGCTTCGGAGCGGTACAGAGAGAGCAGCCACAGCCCATCCGCAACCCAGAGGGCAAGGTAGGGCAGCCATATCATGAAGGCGCGTCTCGCGCGGCGCAGGAGATTGGGCTCCTCCAGAATGGAGGCAATGAACAGAAGCCGCAGCGGCTCCATTCCGAAGAAGTATTCGGTGGGGAACAGCCCTCCGAATTGCAGCAGCAGTGCCAGCAGGGTCAGCACTAGGCTCCGGCGGCGGATGCCGAGGCGAATGCCGAGGGCGGTCACACCGAAGGAGAGCAGGTAGAAGATGAAGGGGATCAACTCCTGGTTGATATGTGTCAGGGCTGCCCAATGCTGTGAATAACCCGGGTAGATGAGGATGAACAGGGCCGCTGCCAGTGCAAAGGGACGCCGCTCCGGCCAGAGGGTCTTGAAGGACCACCAGGCGGAGAGCCCGATGCAGAACCGGATGAGCAGGGCGAAGAGCTGCCAGATGAGCGGGACGGGCGGGACCAGGCTGGTGGTGAGGAAGAAAATGGGCCCCAGGAACGGGCGATAGCCTGCAAAGGAGGGAATGAACTGGGCCGGACCGAGGAAGCGCCTGGCCCAGGCAAAGCCCCAGTCATCCCAGTGAAAGCCGGCTGCGCCGGCCAGCAGCCCGTATCCCAGAAGGGTGAGGGCCGCGAAAAGCAGGGGGATGGATCGTTCCGATCCCGGGAACCGCCGCATTGAGGGGATTATAAACGGAAAGCCGCCCGGGGCGGCTCACGCCCTGCGGGGAGTGACCGAGAAGATGTTGACGGGCTGCTGTTTGCCCTTGAAGAGCGCCGGGCCGAGCGCCTCCACCTCCACATCTTCCGGGAGGCCCTCGCGCGTGTACTGGTCGATGAGGAGGGGGCGTGCGGCCTGCTTGGTGTGGTCCTCGATGCGGGAGGCGAGGTTCACGGTGTCGCCCACGCAGGTGTAGAAGGCGCGCTGCTGGGTGCCGGTATAGCCCGCGATCATTTTGCCGCTGGCGATGCCGATACCGATCCGGATCTGGACCTTGCCGCGGCTGGCCTGATCCCGGTTGAACAGTTCCAGATTCTCGATCATGCCCAGCGCGGCCTGCACGGCCCGCGTCCGGTGGTCCTCGTAGAAGAGCGGGGCGCCGAAGACCGCCATGATGCCGTCGCCCACCATCTGGTTCAGGGTGCCGCCGTTGGAGGAGATGGCGTCGAACATGAGGGCGAAGTAATCGTTGAGCAGCTCGATGGTGTCGGCGGGGTCCTGGCTCTCCGCGATGGTGGTGAAGGAGCGGATATCCGCAAACATGGCCGTGGCGGTGACGTGCTTGCCGCCCAGCATGAAGCCCTTCTGCAGCAGTTCCTCGGCCACCTGCGGCGTGGCAAATGTCCGAAGGAGGCTGCGCTGCTGGTCGCGCAGGCGCTTCTTCTCCAGGCTTGCGTTGACCCGGGCGCGCAGCAGCACGGGGTTGAGCGGCTTGGTCAGGTAATCCTCCGCGCCCATTTCAATGCAGCGGACCACCCGGTCCAGCTCGTCCGAGGCGGAGGTCATAATGACGGGCATGTCGCGCAATTTGGGGTCATGCAGCAGCGCCTCGAGCACCTCGAAGCCGTTCATCTCGGGCATCTCGATATCCAGCAGCACCAGGTCGAAGGACCCGGATCTCAGCATTTCCATCCCCTGGCGCCCATTCTCTGCAGTGGCCACCTCGTGCCCGTCCTGCTCCAGGCCGTGTGCGAGCAGCAGGCGGTTGACGCGGTTGTCATCCACCACCAGCAGGCGGCCGGGTTGGCGCTGCTCATTCACCGGCTAAGCTCCCGGAGCTCGCGGGCCACCGGCTCGAACAGCGAGCGGATCTCCTGCAATTTGCCGCCGGCCGTCTCCAACCGGCCCGCCTTGCCCAGCATTTCCAGCTCGCGGGCCAGCTCGGAGAGGGAAGCCGCGCCAAAGGTGGCAGCATTGGATTTGACCGAGTGGGCGGCGCGCCGGAACTCCTCGGCATTGCCCGAGACCAGCGCGGACTGCATCACCTCGAACTGGGCCGGGGCATCCTCCAGGAAGGTTTCCACCAGCTGGCTGATGAAGGCCGCGTCGGTCATCTGCCGCAGCTCATTAAAGATGAGGGGGTCGATCTTGGATGCCATGTCTGCTCCTTCACCGGGTCCGGGTCTTTTTGGGGGCGGTCCGTTTCTTGGGGGCTTTCAGCGGCCGGGTATGGTCCAGCACCTGCACCAGCTCGCGGATGCGAATGGGCTTGGAAATGTAATCATCCATGCCGGCCGCGATGCACATCTCCCGGTCTCCCTGCAGGGCGTTGGCCGTCATGGCCGCGATACGCGGCTGCGCCAGGCCTTTGATCCTGCGGATGCGGCGGGTGGCCTCCAGGCCGTCCATCTCGGGCATCTGCACGTCCATCAGCACCAGGTCGTAGCTCTGGCGCCGGACTGATTCCACGGCCTCCAGTCCATTGGAGGCCAGGTCGGCGCGGTAGCCCATCTGCTCCAGCAGGCGGATGGCGAGCTTCTGGTTCACGGCGTTGTCCTCCGCCAGCAGGATGCGCAGAGGCTTGCGCGCCGCCAGCGTGGGGTCGATGGCTGCCGGGGCGGGCCCTTGCGCCGGGGCCCGGCTGCGAGGGGCGAAGATCTCTGCCAGCGCGTCGAGCAGGCCTGAGGGCTTGAGGGGCTTGGAGAGGAACGCGGCAAAGTTCAGACCGTCCGCCTCCATCTCCCTTTGTCCCAGCGAGGTGAGCAGGATGACCGGCAGGTTCCTTCCATTTTTCAACCTGCGCAGCTCGCGCGTCAGCATGATGCCGTCCATCTCCGGCATCTGGAAATCCAAAATGGCCAGGTCGAAAGGCTCGCCCGCCTTCAGCCATTTAAGGGCTTCGCGCGGCGATTCGGTCGGACGCGGGCGCATCCCCCACCTTTCAGACTGAAGGGTGAGGATGCGGCGGTTCGTAGCGTTGTCGTCCACGATCAGCGCGCGCCGGCCCTCCAGCGCAGGCTGCAGGCCGGCGGACTCGCGCTCGCTCTTGCGTGAGTCCACGCGCGCCGGAGGCGCCTGGATGTAGAAACTGAAAGCGGAGCCCCTGCCCGTGCCCGCGGAGGAAGCCCACAGGGAGCCTCCCATCATCTCCACCAGCCGCTTGCTGATGGCCAGCCCGAGGCCCGTGCCGCCGTAGCGGCGCGTGGTGGAGGAGTCGGCCTGGGTGAACGACTCGAACAGGCGGTGCATGCGGCTGCGGGGGATGCCAATGCCGGTATCGCGCACGGAGAAATAGATCGTCTCCCCGGAAGGCGCTCGCGGCGCGCTGCGGCCCGGTCGGGCTTGCGAGACTGTGAGCACCACCTCGCCCTGTTCGGTGAACTTGACCGCATTGCTCAGCAGGTTGAGCAGCACCTGCCGCAGGCGGGTCACGTCCCCGTTGATCCCGGCGGGCACGCCCTCCTCGATGATATAGGCAAGGTCCAGGTTCTTTTCCACCGCGCGCCCCGCCACCAGGTCGAGAGCCGATTCCACGCACTCGCGCAGGTCAAAGGGCTGGTGCTCCAATTCCATACGCCCGGCTTCGATCTTGCTGAAGTCGAGGATGTCGTTGATGATGGCCAGCAGGGCATCCCCGGAGCTGCGGATGGTCTCGGCGTACTCGCGCTGCTCCTGGCTCAGGCTGGTATCCATGAGCAGGCTGCTCATGCCGATGACCGCGTTCATGGGTGTGCGGATCTCATGGCTCATGGTG
>CAZSPX010000185.1:0-6839 GCA_964608885.1 uncultured Anaerolineaceae bacterium
TCATCATCCCGGGCCGTCAGCATGAGGATGGAGACCGGGCTGCCCTCGGCGCGCAGCTGTCGGCAGACCTCAAAGCCGTCCAGTTTGGGGAGCATCACATCCAGCACCACCATCGCCGGCAGGTGCTGCCGGACCACCTCCAGCGCCTGCTCACCATCTTCCGCTGCCTGCACCCGGAAGCCCTCCCGCTCCAGGTAGAGCCTTGCCAGTTGGATGATCGAAGGCTCGTCATCCACCAGCAGGACCAGTTCGTTGGCCATCCCGCCTAGTCGCCTTTGATAGGCCTCAGGGCCGCCACGACCTCGATCTCAACCATGGCGTTTTTCGGCAGGCCTGCCACCGCCACCGTGCTGCGGGCCGGCGGGTTTTCAGGGAAGAACTGCGCGTAGATCGTGTTCATCGCCGTAAAATCGTTCATATCGGCCAGGAACACCGTGGTCTTGATCACATGCTGCATGTTCGAGCCGGCTGCCTCCAGCACATGCTTGAGATTGGTCAGCACCTGGAGCGTCTGCGCCTCAATGCCGCCCTCCACGATCTGCATGCTGGAGGGGTCCAGCCCCACCTGCCCTGCCGTATAGACCAGCCCGTCAATGCGCACCGCCTGTGAATAGGGGCCGATGGCCTGCGGCGCCTTCTCCGTATGGACGATCCTCTTGCCTTCAGTCGTATTCATCCTGACCTCGCTTCTGCACTGATTCGGTGCGCGAATTCTACCCCGGAAGAGGAAAAGCCGCGGCGCTGCTTGCAATTGCCGCGGCTTCCCTGCCCGGTCTATGGGACGCTGGTTGGCGCTGGGCGCTGTGCTTTTCGAAAAGCCTCCAGTGCCTGCCGCAGTGCCAGCCGCGGGGATGCGACCTGGTCGCGGACCTTGTCCAGCGAATCATACAGGCTCTTCAGGGTTCCGGTGGCCGTGGAGCAGTCCTCCACCTTCCCCTCCGCGCTGAACCCCGCGTGACCCAGGATGACCGCTTCCGCCTCGCTCAGGAATGGGCCAGCCTGCTCCACCGCAGCGGCATAGGCTTCCAGGGCGGCCTCCACCGCGCTGAGATCGCGCCCGTTCTCTTGCGCGCGGTCGATGCGCTGGCGCGCCCAATCGATCCGTTCCTCACTGTGATCGTACCTGTGGCGCAGGTATTCGGTAAGGTTCACCGCCCTGGCCCAGCTGAATTCCAGCCTCGCGTTGGACACCACGCACACGGCCGGGGTCGGGGCTGCCCCGGAGGCGGCTGCCGCGGCTCCGCCGTTCGGGACCGCGATTGCCAGGATGCAGACGAACAGGATCAGTTTGCTGAAGATCGTTTTCATCGTGAACCTCCTTCCAGGTTACGATGAAATTCTAAAGTTCCCCCGTTACCGCCCTGTGGCGGCCCTGTAAAATCCCGGTAAATTCTTGGGGCTTACCCGGCGTGCCGCAGCGCCAGCATGGTCAGGTCATCGGCCAGAGGCTCCGACCCGAGGAAGGCATTCAGGTGCCTCTCCACGACTTCCAGGACCTCGTCTGCAGACCCGGGCTTTCCATCCTGCAGCGCCTCCACCAGCCGGGCATCTCCGAACAGTTCGCCTTCCGGCGAGAAGGCCTCCGTCAGACCGTCGGTATAGAGCAGCAGGCTGTCGCCCATCTCCAAACGGATGCTGCGCTCGGACATCGAGGAGCCCTCCGCCGCTCCCAGGGCCACGCCGGTCCGTTTCAGTTTTTCCACCTGCCCCTCCCGGTTGCGCACCCAGAACGGCGGGTTGTGGCCCGCGTTCGCAAAGGTCAGCTCCCCCGAGTCCCGGTCCAGCACTGCATAGACCGCGGTCACGAACATGCCCTGCTGGGTATCTGGCACAAGCAGGTCATTAACACGCCGCAGCGCCTCCGCCGGGGATTCGGTCTCGATCACGGCTGCGCGCACCAGGGTTCGCGTCAGCGCCATGAACAGCGCCGCGGGGATGCCCTTGTCGGCCACATCCGCGATGAACAGCCCCAGCTTGTGGTTCGGAAGCTCGAAGACGTCATAGAAATCGCCGCCCACCTGCCGTGCCGTGCGCCAGCGCGCCGAAAGCTGCCAGGCTTCGTAGTGCGGCAGGCTTTCAGGGATGAAGGTCTGCTGGATCTGCCGCGCCAGGTGTACCTCGGTCTCCAGCCGCTCGCGCACCACCATCTCACGCTGCAGCAGGTCGTTCTGGATGGCGAGGGCTGCCTGCTGGGCGATGCCGTTGATGATCTCCAGCCGCCTCGAGCGGAACCTCCGCCCTTCACCCGCCTCCTCCACCAGCAGGACACCGAACAGATCGTTCTTGATGACCAGCGGCACCGAAATGAGCAGCCGGCTGTCCACACGCAGGTGCGTCTCCGAACCGTTGAGGTCCGGCTTGATCTTCAGCCAGCCCTGCGGTGTGGCGCGCGGTTTCAGCACCTGGGTGAGCAGGCGGTTCTCCTCGCGTGCCGCGTCGAGCAGCGGGAAAGCCCCCGGTTTGAATTCTTTATTCCACAGTGCGGTTTCGGCTTTTTCCGAGAGTCCGTACTCCTGCGAGGGCACATAGACCTCCCGGCCCGGGTCCCACTGGTACAACACCGCCCGTTCAACCCCCACCAGGATCGGCATGATGCGGATGATGGTCCCCAGGATCTCGTCCAGGTCGTTCAGGCTCACGACCGCCTGGGCCACCTGCAGCAGGGCAGCCGAGGCATAGGCCTGCTCCTGGGCGGCATCATACAGCCGGGCGTTCTCGATCGCCACCGCCGCGTAGCTGGCGAAGGTGGTGGCCATGGCCTGGGCCTCATGCCCGTAGCGTCCCGGCGTGCGGTGCGCCAGCACGATCAGCCCCAGCGGCTCATCCCCAATGCGCAGGGGCGCAGCCAATCCTGAATAATCCTGCGGGAAGCCCGAGGCCAGCCCCGAGGGCCCCAGCGAATCCTCCGGCTTGCGGATCATCGGCGAGTCTGACAGCAAGGCCCGCGTCAGCATGAGCGAAGCCTCGGAGGAATCCAGGCTGGCATCCTCGATGGCATCCGGGTCGGCCCCGTGCACGGCCGCCGGGAACAGGCCGCCATCCCCCACCAGCCAGATGGCCGATACGTCCACGGCCAGGTTGCGCTCCATCTCCACCAGGATCGTCTCCAGCACCTGGTCCACACCGGCATTGGACGACACCAGGCCGGCCACCTGCTGCAGGCTGTCTGCCACCTGCCGCCGCCAGCGTTCCGACCGGTACAGGTCGGCATTGCGCATGGCCGAGGCGATGGAATCGGCCACCGCCTCGAACAACAGCCGGTCGTCCTCGCTGAAGGCATTGACATGGTCCGACTGGATGTCCAGCACGCCGATGACCCGGTTGTTGAACTGGAGAGGCACGGCCAGCTCCGAGCGGGTGTTCTTGGGAGGTATGGATGGGGGCAGGTAGCGCTCGTCCGCGCTGACGTCATTGGCAAGCACCGCCTGCCCGGTGCGCGCCGCCCATGGAATGATGCCCAGGGGCTGGTCGAGGGGCAGTGTGTAGCCCTCCAGGGCGCGGGCCCGCTTCCCGCTGCCCGCCTCGTACTCGATCAGGCGGCGCACCGGGTGCACGCTGAACAGGTGCACATGGGGGTACCCGAAGCGGTCATGGATGAGGGCGGCCGCGTCGCGCATCAGCTCGCGCAGGTCGAGAGTGGAGGTCAGGCTCCTGCTGACCTCGGCGATGAGCGTCAGCTGGTCTGCCCGGCGGCGCAGGTCTCCATAGAGACGTGCGCTCTCCACGGCCCGCGCCACGTTATCGGCCAGGGCATTGAGCACCAGCAGGTCGTTGGGGTGGAAGGCTCCCGGCCGGTCGCTCTGCACATCCAGCGCCCCCAGGACGCGCGTATCGATCTTCAGCGGGATGACCACCTCCGAGCGGGTCTCGGGCAGGCTGTCCACAAAACGGAAGCGCGGGTCGGCGTGCACATCCTCCACGACCAGGTCCTTCCCGGTCTGCACCGCCTCGCCGATCAGGCCCTGGCCTGCCTCCACATCCAGCGTGACCGGCGACTTGCGCCGGCCTTTGCGCGGCGCGCTGGCGCTCGAGCGGAACCGCAGGGAATTGGAACCCGGCTCCAGGGTGAAGATGCTGACGTAATAATAATGGAAGGTCTGCTGGATCAACCCGGTGACGCGCCTTGAAAGCTCATCCACATCCAGCACGTGGGCGATCTGGGCGCTCACCTCGCGCACCAGGTTGAGCTGTCCCAGGCGGAAGCGTTCCACCTCCACCCGGTGCGAGGCGTACAGCCCGACCGCCACGATGTGCGACATGCCCTGCAGCAGGGCCTGCTCCGCAGGGGTGAATTTGGGTCCTTGCGGGCGGTTCACCTGCAGGGCGCCCAGCACCAGGCCCTGTTCTTCCAACGGGACCGCCGCGCTGTAACCCGGGGAGGCCGCGCTCCTGCGGTTGCGTGTCCATGTCTTGCGGGTCTTGATGGCCCGCCTCATCCCCTCCTGGGGCGGCTGGGACGGGAAGAGCCGCTCCTTGTCCCAGTTTGGCAGCCGGAAAAGGGTTTCATCCAGCCAGAGTTCTGCTTCCCCCTCCAGCAGGCTGGAGGTGACGGCCAGGATGCGCTCCCGCTGCGCCGCCGGCGAACTGACAGTGACCAGCTCCTCCCCCAGGCTGGAGATCTTCTGCCAGTCCAGCGCCCCGCTGGAACGTCCCGCCGCGGTCATGCAGGTCTCAGGCTTTCCGTTTCTGAAGGGTGAGCCGGTTCCCCTTGCCGGGGATCGATTCATAGCGCACATCGTCCATCAGCTTGCGCATCAGGTAGATGCCCAGCCCGCCGATCTTGCGCTCGGAGAGATCCGCCTTAATGTTCGGAGGCGCCACCCTGCCGGGGTCAAAGGTGCGGCCGTGGTCGTGCATGGTGATGGTCAGGGTCCCATTCTTCACCTCGCAGCCGATCTCGATGACGCCGTTCGACACCCCCTCATAGGCATGTTCGATGATATTGGAGGCGGCCTCATCGGCGGCCAGTTGGATCGAGTACACCTCCTTGCTGTCGAAGCCGCCCCGGCTGGCGATCTCAGCGACAAATTCCCGGATTTCATCCAGGTATTGGAATTGAGCGGGGAATTTAACCTTGCGCATGCACGTAATGAAACCGCCTCCAAGACCTGCTTCGGAGGCGGCATCCTTCCTTAAGCGAAATGTGATGTGAAGCCACCCGGATGAGGGGCGGCCTAGAAGTTACCGACCGCGGCCAGTGGATCCTTGAAGGTCTTGAAAAGTTCCGTAAACCCGGCCAGCTCCAGCGCTTCCTGGATCCGGTCCGGGATGGCTGCCAGCACCACCTCGCCGCGGTTATAGCGCTTGCAGGACCGCTGGGTCGCAAGCAGGGCGCGGAACCCGGCGCTGGACATATACTCCAACCCGCCCATGTCCACCACGATCTTGAAGCGGCCGCTTTCTGTGATGGCATCCATCGCCTGGCTGAACTGCGGGGCGGTCGCGCTGTCCACGCGGCCTTTCACCGTTAACATATCGCAGTGCTTGAATTGTTTGTTGGTGATCTCCATGAGTGCATCCTCCAGGAATTTTTTCACCTTGATGGGTCAGGGTCTCGAAAATTATATCATTGAATTTTATGACGCTGCGGGCATACTCCGCGAGCGTTTCCCACCTTGTGCCGTTCCTTCGCCCTCGCGATTGACATGCCCCTGTGATTCGATTATCCTTGCCTGCGTCCGGGCAGGCCCGGCGCGGCAAAGCCTTGCAAACCCCGCCAGGGCCGAAAGGCAGCAACGGTAAGTGAGTCTCTTTGGGTGCCGCCGGTCTCCTGTCCGGATATTCTTTCCACCTCCCGCCCCTATGCCGCGCTGGATCACCGCCCTCCTCGCATTGCTGCTCGGAATCGCACTCGGCCTGCTCTATGGCTGGGTGATCAGCCCCGTCCAATATGTGGATACCACCCCGGATACCCTGCGCGCCGATTATCGCGCCGATTATGTCCTCTCGGTCGCCGAGTCATTCCAATCGGACCAGGACGCGGACCTGGCCGCCCGCCGGCTTGCCATCCTCGGCAGCCAGCCGCCCGGTGACCTGGCCGGGCAGGCCCTGCAGGAGGCGCGCCGGTACGGCTTCCCCGAGGCCGATATCTCCCTGCTCCAGAAGTTCACCACCGCCATGCAGGCCATCCAGCCCGCCGCGGAAGGGAGCCTGCCATGAGGCGCTTCCCCTGGCTGCTCCTGCTGCTCTTCCTGGCGGGGACCGGGTTGGGGGTTTACTATTCATGGGTCATCTCACCCGTGCAGTATGTGGATACGACCCCCGACAGCCTGCGCGCGGATTTTAAGGACCGCCTGCGCGCCTCCATCGCGGGAGCTTATGCAGCCACCGGCAACCTGGAGCGCGCCCGCGTCCGCCTGGGGCTGCTGAAAGACCCCGACCTCATCCAGGCCTTGAACGCCCAGGCGCAGCGAATGGTCGCTTCCGGTGATTCCTACGGCCGCGTGGAGCAGCTCACCCGGCTGGCCGCGGACCTCCAGGCCGGAGCGCCGGTTGCACAGGTCTTTTCGCCTTCGCCGCCTCCCGCCGCCACCGATCCCCCTCCGTTGGATACACCGGGGCTTGAGCCCCCGACCGAGACGCTCCCCTCCGAGCCGCCCACCGCCACCCCCTCAGCCTCCGATGGCTCTCCGGTGGTGGAAAGCTCCCCCACCCCCCGGCCCACCTGGACTCCCACCTCCCGGCCCGGCCTTCCGTATGGACTGGTATCACAGGATACGATGTGTGAGGCTGGTCTCGCCGAAGGCCTGCTGCAGGGCATCGTCCTAGATACCCGCCGGCGGCAGATCCCCGGCAGGGAGATCGTAGCCGCCTGGGATGGCGGAGAAGCGGATTTCTCC
>CAZSPX010000186.1:0-3728 GCA_964608885.1 uncultured Anaerolineaceae bacterium
GTAGATGCCATGGGCAGTGATGCCTTCCCCATACCCGATGTGCAGGGCGCGGTGATGGCCGCCCGCGAATATGGCGTGGAGATCATCCTCGTTGGGGATGAGGCACGCATCCGCCCCGCGCTGGAGAGCGAAGCCCCTGGCGAATTGCCCATCTGCATCGTCCATGCCCCTGGCATGCTGACGATGGAGGACAAGGGTGAGAAACTGGCCTTCAAGGCGCGTCACAAGGATGCGGACAACTCGATGGCTGTCGGCATTGACCTCGTCAAGAAGGGTCAGGCCGATGCCTTCGTCACCGCTGGGAACACCGGAGCGGCGATGGTCACAGCTCTCTTCCGCCTGGGACGCATCCGCGGCGTGGATAGACCCGCCCTGGCCCCCGTCTTCCCGACTGCCACAGGTTCCTGTGTCGTCCTCGATATTGGCGCCAATCCCGATTGCAAACCTGAGAACCTGCTCCAATTCGGGATCCTCGGCAGCATCTATGCTCAGAAAGTGCGCGGCATTCCGGACCCGAAGATCGGCCTCGTGTCGAATGGCGAGGAGGAAGGCAAGGGGAATGAGCTTGTTCGCGAAGCCTCGCCTCTCTTCCGTGCTTCCACCCTGAACTACTTCGGCAATGTCGAGGGCAAGGAGGTCATCGGCGGCAAGGTGGATGTGGCGGTGACGGATGGGTTCGTGGGCAATGTGATGCTGAAGACCTCCGAGGCGGTGGCAAAGCTGATCGTGGATAAGATCAAGGATTCCATCAAGAGCGGAGGACCGTTGGCGATGGTGGGCGGCGCGCTGGTGAAGCCCGCCCTCGGCAAGATCAAGAAGCTGCTCGACCCCAGCGAGGAGGGCGCGGCCCCGCTGCTGGGAGTCAACGGGCTGGTGTTCATTGGTCACGGCCGTTCCGATGCCATTGCCATAAAGAATGCCATCCGGGTGGCGAAGAACGCTGTGGAGGCGGATGTGCTGGGAGCCATGAAGACCGCCATCGAAGAGAGCCTGAAAAGGCAGGCAGTCGCATGAGGATCATCAAGAACGAGGCGCTCATCAAACGCAACGGCAAGCTGGGCCAGTGGACGAGCCTGGCGGGCGTGATCGTGCTTGCGGCGGGGATGTACTTGACACTGAAAAGGGCCGAACTATTCAACTATGCTCTCATCTCGTTGCTGCTGGGATTTGTCCTGACGCAGGTGAGCATCTACCTCGGCAACCGCTACGGGCGCTCCCCCCGGCCGGACGAGACCCTGGACGCAGGCCTCAAGGGTCTCCCCGGGGATTACACGCTCTATCATTTCCTGACCCCGGTCCCGCATCTGCTTGTAGGGCCGGCAGGCATCTGGGTGCTCAAGCCTTACCGGCAAGCCGGGAAGGTCACGCTTCGGAACCACCGCTGGAAAATGTCCGGCGGGGGGTTCATGCAGGGTTATATGCGCTTCTTCGGGCAGGAGGGGATCGGTCGCCCCGAGGCTGAGGTCGATTCCGAGATCAAGGCTGTGCGCAAGGAGCTTGCCCGCAGCCTCGATGAAGATGCCATCCCACCCATCAACGCCATGCTGGTATTCGTCCACCCCGAGGTGGAGATCGAGGTGGAGCATTCTTCCCTGCCCGCTTTGCGAGTGAAGCAGGTCAAGGATTTCTTGCGCCAGAAGGCCAGGGAGATTCCGCTGCCCTCGGACCAGATCCAGAAGCTGAAGACCGCCCTCGAGTGACCAAGCCGATCGGGAAAAACACCGCCGGCAGGCTGGGGTCGTTTGCTGCATCCTGCGCCTGCAGCGCCGCCCCAACCGGATTACTCAGCAATTATGATACACTTGTTCTATGATGACGCGAATCGTTTCCGTTGATATCGAGACCACAGGCCTGGACCCGGACCGCGACGCTATTATTGAGATCGGCGCGGTGCGCTTCAACGGCCGCCGCGTCGAGCACGAATTTTCCACCCTGATCAATCCCGGCCGCCATATTCCTGAGTTCATCACCTCCCTGACCGGCATAGATGATTCCATGGTCCGCCAGGCGCCGAGGTTACCGGATATCCTCGAGGAGCTCGCGGAATTTATCGGCGATCTGCCGGTCGTGGGGCATAATGTCCGTTTTGACGCGGGATTCTTGCAGCGGGCGAACCTGCTCCAGTTCAACGAGATCATAGATACCTACGAGCTGGCTGCTGTCCTCATGCCGACCGCTAGTCGTTACAACCTCGGCTCGCTCGGGCAGCAGTTGGGGATACCCCTGCCCGCCACCCACCGCGCCCTCGATGATGCCCGCGTCACGCAGGCGGTCTATGTGCGCCTGCTCGACCTTGCGAACGAGCTTCCGCTTGAGGTTCTTGCCGAGATCGTCCGGCACGGCGAGCCGCTCAACTGGGATGCTTCGTGGGTGTTTCAGCAGGTATTGCGCTCGCGTTCCAAGGAAGGGATTCAAGCCCGGAAAACCACGGAAAGAGCTTCAGCGGGTTCGGTCTTTGATTCTCCGGCAGGCAACTTTCCACCCCTCCAAAACCCTGAAATGCCCGCTCCACTGGATCCGGAGGAGGTCGCTTCCATCCTGGAGTACGGAGGCCCCTTCTCGGAATATTTCGAGGCGTACGAGCACAGGCCGGAACAGGTGGCCATGCTTCAGGCCGTGGCCAATGCCCTGGGAAGCGGCCAGCACCTGATGGTCGAGGCCGGCACTGGAGTAGGGAAATCATTTGCCTACCTGATCCCCGCCGCCCTCTTCGCGATGCAGAATAATACCCGGGTGATCGTCTCCACGAACACCATCAACCTTCAGGACCAGTTGATCAAGAAGGACCTGCCTGACCTGCGCGCCGCGCTGGGCATCGACCTCCGTGCAGCCGTGCTCAAGGGCCGCTCCAATTATCTCTGCCCCCGCCGCCTGCAGTACATGCGCCAGCATGGACCCGCCAACGAGGACGAGATGCGCGTCCTCGGCAAGATCCTTGTCTGGCAGATGCAAAGCCGCTCCGGCGACCGCAGCGAGATCAACCTGACCGGACCCTCCGAGCGGGAGGTCTGGGGGCGTCTTTCAGCGGAAGATGATAATTGTACCAACGATACTTGCCTGGGACGCATGGGCGGCATCTGTCCTTTCTACCGTGCCAGGCAGGCCGCCCAATCCGCCCATGTGCTGATCGTCAACCACGCACTCCTGCTCTCGGATATTGCCACCGGCAGCAAGGTCCTGCCCGAATACAGCTATGTGATCGTAGACGAAGCCCATCACATGGAGGCCGCCACCACCAATGCCCTCAGTTTCCGCCTGACCCAGTTTGACATGGAGCGCATGACCCGCGAGGTCGGAGGCTCTTCGGCGGGAGTCCTGGGCAGGCTCCTCACTGAAGTACACGATTCGCTGCGTCCCTCGGACTTTGCCCTCCTCCAGCAAAAGGTCAAGCGTGCCACCGACCAGGCCTTTCGTCTCGAGCAGCTCGTCAAGCAGTTCTACATGGTGTTGGGCGAGTTCGCCGCCGGACAGCGGGAGGGCCAGGCGCCATCCAATTACTCCTGGCAGCTCAGGATCATCCCTGCGGTTCGCACCCTTGCCTCCTGGGAACAGGTCGAGATGATGTGGGGCGAGGCCGACGAGACCATGCTCCTTCTCATAAAAACACTTGGGGAGTTGTACAAGGACATTGCCTCCCTGTATTCGGATGGGCACGACAACCTGGAAGAGGTGATGAGCACCCTCAGCAACCTGCTGCGGCGCATGACCGAAGCGGAGCTCGCCGCCAA
>CAZSPX010000186.1:3828-6838 GCA_964608885.1 uncultured Anaerolineaceae bacterium
TTCTGGGAAGGCGTGGATGTCCCCGGCGATGCACTGAGCGTCGTTGTCCTGACGAAACTCCCGTTTGACGTCCCCACCGACCCATTGATCGCAGCCCGTTCAGAGCTGTATGAAGATTCTTTCAGTGAGTATTATCTTCCGGAGGCGATCCTGAAATTCCGGCAGGGGTTTGGCCGCCTCATCCGCACCGCCTCCGACCGTGGGATCGTCGCCATCTTCGACCGGCGAGTCCTCACCAAACAATATGGCCGCCTCTTCCTGGAATCCCTTCCGCAATGCACCACCCGCAAGGGCCCGATCATGAACCTTCCCAAAATGGCTGCCCAGTGGCTGGGCTATTGAGGTCATTTTTTTCATATAAGTCGGATATAGATGCCAGGCTTTTACTTCCTTCTGTTTGAACTGATCATCTACCTCCAGTTTGTACTTTGCATCCTCCATGCCTGGAAGCATGGCAGCGCCAGTATGGTCCGACTTTTCTCGGGTATCCTCTTTGGTTTGCTCCTGGAACTGGGAACGATACGGGAGTTGAATGCCTATCATTACGGGCGATTCCTGATCATGATCCTTGACGTCCCTCTGTGCATCGCAGTTGCATGGGGGAACATCATTTACAGCGTGATGGAGTTTTCAGACGCAACCAATCTGCCGCGCTGGGCGCGCCCCCTGCTCGATGGGCTTCTTGGCCTGAATATCGACCTGGCTCTGGATGCCGTTGCCATCCGGCTGGGGTTTTGGGATTGGGGCGCGGGGCTGAGATTTCAGTACTTCGGAGTTCCATACGCCAATTTTCTTGCCTGGTTCTGGGTGGTGGCCTCCTTTTCTTTCGGCTGCCGCTTGCTTGCGCACCGCAAGCATTGGTCTTCGACCTGGCTCGCGGGACCCGTCGGAATTTTGGTGGGATTGACCGTGGTTCTTCTGACCAATGCATTTATGGCTTTCATTCTCCCCCCTCACTACCACTTCCTGCCTGCCATTCTCGTGCCTGTCTTGGCGACACTGTTCATCGCATCCCAGTCGCCGCGCTTCCATATTCGTGCCGTGGCAAGCCTGTCGTTTTTTGTTCCCCTGACGACCCTGCTTTATGTTCTTGGAGCAGGGTTTGCATCTGGAATATTCCGCGATGTTCGCGAACTGTTCTTCATGGACATGGCCATGTTGGCCGTCTTGATACTCCTTCAATGGAAAACGATCCAGCGTATTTTCAAGAGTGGAGGTGGTTCTCCCCTCTCGCAGTCATATTAAATTAAAGCCCGGGAACCAGGTGGTTCCCGGGCGGCTGGGATGCGCTTTCTGATCAGCGTATCTTGAACATTTGCATCAGCTTCATGGCCAGGTTCAGATCGCCCGCCAGCTTGATCTTCCCCTGCATAAAGGCCTGCATTCCGTCAAGTTCCCCGGTGAAGATCTTGATGTAATCGGCGGAATCCGCGCTCAAGGTCATGTTCGGCTGGCGGGCCGGGATCCCCTGCGCCACCTGGCATTTGCCATCCTTGATCACAGCATTCCACTCGCCGGGTTCCATACCCGAAAATTTGAAATGGATCACCGCATCCAATCCGGGTGCTTTCTCGGGAAGGAATGCACCTGGCATCTTCTCCATCAGTTCTGCAATCGTGAGGGGCATCTCATTCTCCTTTAGTTTTGAAGGTTTTCAAAGATCGCGGCCGCGCCCATGCCGCCGCCGATACACATCGTGACCATGCCATACTTTGAGCGGCGACGGCCCATTTCATGGATCAGCTGCGTCGTGAGCTTGGCACCTGTGCACCCCAGGGGGTGCCCGAGGGCTATGGCCCCGCCGTTCACATTGATCTTTTCCTCATCCAGCTCGAGGCTGCGGATCACCGCCAGCGACTGGGCCGCGAAGGCTTCGTTCAATTCTATCAGGTCAATGTCCTGCATTCTCAATCCTGAGTTCCGCAGGGCCTTTGGGATGGCGACGATCGGACCGATGCCCATGTATTCGGGAGGAACACCGCCCACCGCAAAGGTCACAAAACGTGCCAGAGGCTTCATGCCCAGTTCCTCCGCTTTTTCCTCCGACATTACCAATAATACTGCCGCACCATCGGACATCTGAGAGGAATTCCCGGCGGTTACGACGCCGCCCTCCTTGAAAGCCGGTTTCAGCTTGGAGAGCGCTTCCACGCTGGTATCCTTGCGTGGGCCTTCATCCCGGGTCACACTGAATGACCGGTTGATGGCCCTGCCTTCCACATATTCTGTAAGTTCCACCTTGATAGGGACAATCTCTGGATCGAAGAGGCCGGAATCGACTGCCCTGGCTGCCTTCTGGTGGCTCTTATATGAAAACGCATCCTGGTCCTCGCGGCTGACAGCATATCTCACGGCCACATTCTCGGCGGTCAAGCCCATGTTGGTATAGTAATGAGGAAGGTCCTGGGCAAAATGAGGATTGGGCGAGAACTTATAACCCATCATGGGCACCATTGTCATCGATTCCGCACCTCCTGCAATTCCGACCTCTATATCGCCTGCCCGGATCGCATATGCGATGTGCGCTATGGATTGAACCCCCGATGAGCAGTACCGATTGATGGTCTCCGCGGGAACAGAATCAGGAAGACCGGCGCGTAACGAGATCATTCGCGCCATGTTCATGCCCTGCTCCCCCTCGGGGAATGCACAGCCGATGACCACGTCCTCCACCAGCATTGGATCGAGCTGTGGAGATCTCCTCATCAGTTCCTGGATGGCAGAGGATGCAAGCTCATCCGGTCGGACAGTGGACAGTCCCCCGCGCTTGGCCTTGCCTACCGGGGTCCGCACTGCATTCACGATCACTGCTGCACGTGTCATTTCACACCTCCTAATTCCGTACCGGACGGCCATTCTGCAGGAAGGACCAGATCCGTTCCTGTGTCTTCTCTTCCCCGCACAGGGAAAGAAAAGCCTCCCGCTCCAGGTCCAGGATGTATTGCTCATCCACCCATTGCGGCCGGCTCAGACAGCCACCTGCCATCACATTCGCAAGCTTCGTGGCGAT
>CAZSPX010000187.1:0-6823 GCA_964608885.1 uncultured Anaerolineaceae bacterium
CGATGTGCGGCGATACAAATCCTGTGCTCCTTCGTTATGCAGAGTTAACGGGAGCCATGCGAATGCCCACATCCACAGGAAAGAAGAAACCCCGGTCAAAGACCCCGGCTAAAAAGCCGGTCAAACCAAAGGCGCGCAGCGCCTCCAAACCCTCCCCGGGAAAGGCCAAGAAGCCTGCCGCCGGAACAGGCCTCCCCGAGCAGAAGCTGGGGGATACGCCCGCGCTGCCCTGGGAGATGCCGACCCCGGAAGAAAAGGAGCAGGTCAAACCGGTCAAGAAGGCGCTGAAGGAGGCGGTGGCCGCGGTCGATTCACAGACGAAAGCCGATGAGGTGGTGAGGAAGCTGGAAGAATCGGCGGGCGGGAAGACGGCGGAAGAGGTGCGCCAGAGCAAGACGCCGCGAAAAACGAAAGAGGCTGCCAAGAAGATCGAAAAGACGGCCAAACAGACACCCCGGCGCAAGAAGGCTGAGAAGGTCCTGGAGGCCACCGGCAAGGAGCTGACCAGCGAGGATAAGAGGAAGCAGGAGGCGGTCTCGGAGGCAGTGCAGGAGGTGCTGAACCCGCAGCAGCAGGGCGCGCAGCCTGCGGTGGAGGACGAGCAGCACAGGGAGTACCTGCGCAGGGCGGTGCTGAAGCGCCAGAAGCCGCTGGACGCGCTGGATGCCAACCTGTTCCTGAAGATCAACCACCTGCCGCACACGCGGCTGCTCAATGCCCTGTTCTACAGCCTGACCTTCATCTATACGGGGGGCGCAGCCTGGTTCACACTGATGGGGATCCGGGCGCTGCGCAAGCGCGGCGAGACGATCCCCCTGCTGAGGGAGGCCGCGCTGCCGCTGCTGGCGGCGGGACTGGTGGTAGAGCACCCGATCAAGAAATACTTCAAGCGGAGGCGGCCGTTCATCAGCATCATCCAGGCGATCGTGATCGGCAAGAAGCCGGGGACCTGGTCGTTCCCGTCCGGGCATTCAGCCACGGCCTTCGGAGGGGCGTGGCTGCTCAATTCACGCCACCCGCGCGGCTGGAGGCTGCGCTATCTGCTGGCCGCATCCGTGGCGTTCTCGCGTGTGTACCTGGGGGATCACTATCCCGGCGATGTGGTCACGGGGTCGCTGCTGGGGATGGTCTTCTCGATGGCCTTCCAGCGGTTATTCGGGCGGAAGCGGGGGTGAGGGAGGCGGGTCTTCCCGCAGCCAGCGCGCCATAGCGCCCAGGTTCTCAAAGACATAATCTGGCTGGAAGGGTGAGGCGGCCAGGTCCTCGCGGCGGGTTTCCCCGCTCAAGACGAGGCAGGTGGTGATGCCGGAACTGGCGCCCAGGGCGATATCGGTATAGAGGCGGTCGCCGACCATGGCCAGGTCACGGAGGGGGAGGCCGAGCATGCGGGAGGCGGCCTCCACGATCATGCGGTTGGGTTTTCCGATCACAAGATCGGGTTCGCGGCCGGTGGAGGCGCGCACAAAGGCGATCGTCGCGCCGATGTCGGGCATGGGACCGGTCTCCGTGGGGCAGTTCAGGTCAGGGTGGGTGGCGATGTAGGGCAGACCCGCCCGCACCAGGTCGCACAATTTCCACAGCTTTTCGTAGGTGAGGGTGGTATCGAAGCCCAGCACGGCCAGCTCCGGGTCGCGGTCATCCAGGCGCAAACCGCAGCGGCGGAACTCCTCCTCCAGGGCGGGAGTGCCCACCAGGTAGATGCGCCGGGAGGCATGCCGGCTCTGGAGGTGGAGGGCGGCGGCCTGGCCGGAGGTCAGGACCTGCTCCTCAGGGATGGGGAGACCCAGCTGGCGAATCTTTTCGGCATACTGTGCGCGGCTCTTGGAGGAGTTGTTGGTCAGGAAGAGATAGCCTTTGCCCAACCGGGAGAGGGTGTGGATAAAATCCAGGGAGCCCTCGATGAGCTGCCCGCCGAGGTTGAAGGTCCCATCCAGGTCGAGCAGGAAACATTGAATGTCCGCCAGGGGCCGGGTATGCATGGAAGATCTGCCTCCGTGGGGATTATAAGACCGCTGGAGGAGGAAAAGGACTGCGCATAGAGGAGCGAGAGGCGTTCCAAAGTGCGGGAGAATGGTCTATAATGGGGGAAATTTCCGGAGCAATGCCCGAAAACGCGCACATGACACTCTAAGCGGGGTTCCATCTTGGATGGAAAGGTGAATCTTATGGACGAAGCCCTGCGCCAAAGCTGGCCCAGCTACAGCGAGCTCCTGAAAAACTGGCAGACCTTCATTGACCATCACCGCGTTGAGCCAGGGGTGGATATCCACGTGGCCCGGTCATGGCAGCGCTGCTATCCCCTTTCCAACCCTTCCAAACAAGTGGTGCGCTCCCAGATCAGCACGGGGTTCCTGAACGCCATCGATTCGAACACGAGCATCCGGACCGTGAGCCGGCGGACGATGGAAGACACGTATGAATTCATGGAAGGCACCGGCAGCGCGCTGGTGCTGGTCAACAGCACGGGGTATATCCTGGAGATGCTGGGAGATGCGGATATGCTGAGGGAACTGGACGAGCGGGGGATCCGGCGCGGGGCGCTGTTCGCCGAATCCCACATGGGGACCAGCTCCTTCTCGATCGCGCTGACGGACGGCATCCCGGCGCGGGTGCGGGGGCCGGAACACTTCTTCATGCACCACCACGACCTGGCGGATGCGGCCGCGCCGCTGTTCGATATCAACGGGCGGCCGCTGGGGGCGGTGGGGATCATCAACCGCTTTGAGCAGCACCAGCCTCATACGCTGAGCCTGGCGGTCTCGATGGCGCAGACGATCCTGGCCCAGCGGGGCATGGACCAACTGCTGGCCGAACAGAACAGCCAGGTGGCCCAGATCAACGCGGTGATGGCGGCAGTGACCGAGGGCATCATGATCTGGAACCCCGAGAGGCGCCTGATCCACATGAACGAGGCGGCGGAGAAGCTCCTGGGGGTATCCCGGAGCCTCGCGCTGGGCAAACATTACCGTGAGATCGTGACGCTGCCGGAGTGGCTGGAAGAGATGTTCCAGGAACGCGAGCCGGTGGATAACGTCAGCGCCAACATCAATGCCGGCAACCGCCCGCTGGCGCTGCGGATCAGCGTGGCGTACCTGCAGTCGAAGACCGATCCGCAGAATGTGGTGGTCTCGTTCCGCAGGGACAACGCTCCCGCCAACGGGCAGGAGCTTCGCCCGGGCCGGACGGAGGCCGATCTGAATGAGCGGCTTCCGGGCAATTCCAGCGCGCTGCGGCGCGCCCGCAACCTGGCGCGCACGGCTGCGATGGCGCGGGCCAGCGTGATGATCCGCGGCGAGCGCGGCACCGGAAAAAACACCCTGGCCCAGGCCATCCATGCGACCGGGCCGCGGCGGGAAGAGCCATTCATCACCATCCCATGCGGGTCGCTGGGCCCCGACAAGATCCTGACCGAGCTGCTGGGTCCACGACAATCCGGGCCGGAGCCCTGGGAAGGAATGGGACAGCTGGAGATGGCGCAGGGCGGGACAGTGTATTTCCAGGATGTGGAGCGGCTGTCTCCAGAGGCGCAGTCGATCCTGCTGGATGTGCTGCGCCTGGGGGTGGTCCGGCACCCCGATCTGAACCGGCCCATCTCGCTGGATGTGAGGGTGATCGCCTCCTCGACCGCGGATATGCGCGGCCTGGTGCAGGCGGGGCGTTTCCAGTCCGAGCTGTATTATCACCTGAGCGTCTTCGAGATCCTGCTGCCGCCGCTGCGCGAGCGGATGGAGGACATGCCGGAACTGATCGACCGGATGCTGAAGAACGCCTCGCTGCAATTCAACCTTCCGCTGCGGATCACACCGGAGGCGATGGAGATCCTGATGGAATACGATTGGCCGCGCAACCTGCACGAGCTGGGCGCGGTGCTGCAGCTGGCCGCCAGCCAGACGAACGGGCAGGCGGATATCACGCCCGCGCACCTGCCGGATTTTGTCTACCAGAGGGATGCCAACCTGGGAGTGCTGCCGCGCATCTCTTCCCTGCAGGAGATCGAGCGGGAGGCGGTGATCCAGTCGGCGCGGCAGACGCGGGGGAATGTGACCCAGATGGCCGCCAGGCTGGGCATCAGCCGGACAACCGTGTGGAGGAAATTAAGGGAGTTCGAGATCACCGTGGACGATTTCCGGGAGTCAAGGCAGTAGTTCAACCAAAATAGACGAATCCACCTGGCCCGGGTGTTTCAAAATGAAACACCCGGGCTTTTTGTGTTTCAAGAATGAGCGATTTTTGGCCTGTTGTTGACATGGGAGTATGAATCCTATAATATCTTAAGGTAATTCCCTTACCCCTCCATTTTTACCCTTAAATCTTAGACACACCCTGGTTGGACAAGCAGCAAAATTCTCTGAAAGGAGGCGCGCTGATCCAAAAAGACATTCCCGGCAGGTTTGTCCGTCTGTCTGTTTTGATTGTTCCCATCCATCTTCAACAAGGAGAATGACTCATGAAAATGAAAGAATTGCTCGGCGAGGTCTTTGGCACCTTCATCCTGATCCTGCTGGGTGATGGTGTGGTCGCCAATGTTGGCCTGGCGCCCCGCCTCGCAGCCCCCGCCTACAACTGGAACACCATCACGATCGGATGGGCGTTCGCAGTGATCGTGGCCGTGTACGTCTCCGCCGGTGTGTCCGGCGCACACCTCAACCCGGCTGTCACGCTTGCCCTGGCTGTCAAGCGCGGCTTCCCGTGGGCCAAAGTGGTGCCTTACATGCTCTCCCAGGTTGTCGGAGCCTTCCTCGGCGCCCTCGGCGTGTACCTGATCTACCGCGACGGACTGGTTGCAGCTGGTATGCCCAATGTCTGGTCGACGGGTCCAGGGGCAATGTTCGGCAGCGCGTTCATGAGCGCGGCGGGTGAAAGCAGCATGGGAGCCTATTCCATGACGACGGCGGTCATCGCCGAAATCTTCGGCACCATGGTGCTGCTGTGGGGTGTGCTTGCGAGCGGCGACTCCCGGAACACGGGCCTGATGCACAACATGGGCCCGTTCCTTGTGGGCGGCACCGTGCTGGCCGTAGGCCTGAGCCTCGGCGGCCCCTCGGGCTATTCCATCAATCCTGCCCGTGACCTCGGCCCCCGCCTCCTGGGCACGCTGGTCGGCACCCAGGGCTTGTTCAACGGACTGTACTGGCTGGTCCCGCCGGTCCTGGCGCCATTGGTCGGCGGCATCCTGGGCGTCTTCACCTACGACTGGTTCGTCACCCCGGGCCTGCCCGACAAGAAGTAATCCCCCGGACCGGGTGGATCTCTCGACACGCTTCAGGACGATGAACCGAGTTCAGCAAGGAGAGTGAAAGTGAAGAAATTAATCAATAAACCCGAGGATGTCGTCGTCGAAGAACTGCAGGGGATCGCTTATGCACATGGCGATCTGGTGAAAGTCCACTACAACCCCAATTTCATCGTGCGCGCGGATGCGCCGGTCATGGGGAAGGTGGGCGTGATCTCCGGCGGCGGCTCGGGGCATGAACCGATGCACGGCGGCTTTGTGGGCATGGGCATGCTGGATGCAGCCTGCCCGGGAGCGGTGTTCACCTCTCCGACGCCGGACCAGATGTTCGAAGCCACCAAGGCCGTCAACGGCGGAGCGGGTGTGCTGCACATCGTCAAGAACTACACGGGCGATATCATGAACTTCGAGATGGCCGCCGAACTGGCGCGCGCTGAAGGCATCGAAGTGGACGCCGTGGTCACCAATGACGATGTGGCAGTGCAGGACTCCCTGTACACGGCCGGGCGGCGCGGCGTGGGCATCACTGTCATTGCTGAAAAGATCACCGGCGCCGCAGCCGAAGAAAAGCGTCCCCTCAAGGATGTGGCGGATATCTGCCGCAAGGTGAATGCACAGGGACGCAGCATGGGAATGGCGCTCACTTCCTGCACCGTTCCGCATGCGGGCAAACCGACCTTTGATCTCCCGGAAGACGAGATGGAGATCGGCATCGGCATCCACGGCGAACCTGGCCGCACCCGCATGAAGATCAAATCGGCGGACGAGGTGACCGAAATGCTCATGGAGCCGATCATCGGCGACCTGCCCTACAAGAGCGGCGACAGTGTCCTGCTCTTCGTGAACGGCATGGGCGGCACACCGCTGGTGGAGCTCTACGTGATCTATCGCAAGGCCTACGAAATTGCCGAGAAGCACGGCCTGAAGGTCGTCCGCAACCTGATCGGCCCCTACATCACCAGCCTGGAGATGGCGGGGGCTTCCATCACGATGCTCAAGATGGACGACGAGCTCGTCAAGCTCTGGGATGCGCCGGTGAAGACCGCCGGAATGCGCTGGGGCGCCTGAGTGTTATAGTACAGTGAACAGCTTCGGAAGGTTGGAACGTCTCAACCTTCCGAAGCCTTCTGGAGTGGATTATGCCCATTTCGCGTGATCTTGTCATCGCCTGGCTCAAGGATGTGGCCCGCGTACTTTCTGAAAACCGGCAGTACCTGGTGGAGCTGGATTCCGCCATCGGCGACGCCGACCACGGTGTGAACATGGACCGCGGTTTTCAGTCCATCATGGGCAAGATGGGTGAGATCAGCGACAAGGATATCGGCACGATCTTCAAGACCTCCGCCATGACCCTCATCTCCACCGTGGGAGGCGCGAGCGGCCCCCTGTACGGGACCTTCTTCCTGCAAGCCGGAACCAAGACGGCCGGGAAGATGGAGCTGACCATCCAGGAGTGGGCCGTGGTCCTCGAGGCGGCCCTGGCGGGCATCATCATGCGGGGCAAGGCGCAACTGAACGACAAGACGATGGTCGACGCGCTGACCCCGGCAGTGGAGGCCCTGAACCAGGCCATTACGGATGGCAAGACCC
>CAZSPX010000188.1:0-6742 GCA_964608885.1 uncultured Anaerolineaceae bacterium
CTGATCATCGGTCTCGGTTCGATCGGCAGGCGGCATTTCCGGAACCTGCTGGCGCTGGGTGAGAAGGACCTCGTCCTGCTGCGCTCGCACCGATCCACGCTCCCGGATGACGAGCTGGCGGGGTTCCCGGTCGAGACCGACCTGGCGGAGGCGCTGCGGAGACACAGGCCCGGGGCCGTGATCATCGGCAGCCCGACCTCGCTGCACCTGGATGCGGCCATCCCCGCCGCGCGCGCCGGCTGCCACATCCTGCTCGAGAAGCCCGTCTCCCATTCCCTGGAGAGGCTGGAAGACCTGCGCGAGGCCATGCGCCAGACCGGCAGCCGCGTGCTGGTGGGGTTCCAGTTCCGCTACCATCCCACGCTGAATAAAGCCCGCCAGCTGATCGCGCAGGGAGATCTGGGCAGGGTCCTCGCCGCGCACGCCCACTGGGGGGAATATCTCCCCAACTGGCACCCCTGGGAGGATTACCGCCGGGGCTATGCAGCCCGCTCCGACCTGGGCGGCGGCGTCATCGTGACCCTGGCGCATCCGCTCGATTATCTGCGCTACCTGCTGGGGGAGGTCGGGGAGGTCTGGTCCTTCAACGGGCGCTTCTCCCCGCTGGAGCTGGATGTGGAGGACGCGGCCGAGATCGGCCTGAAGTTCAACGCCGGGGCCGTGGGCGGCGTGCATCTCAACTACTTCCAGCGGCCCCCGGTCCACCGGCTGGAGGTCGTGGGGACGCAGGGCACGCTGCGCTGGGATAACGCCGATGGCATCCTGCACTTCCTGCGCATGCCTGCCGGGTTTGGCAGCTACAGCGCTGATCCCCCCGCCGCGGAGGTGGAGAGTTTCGCGCCTCCGGCGGGCTTTGAGCGCAATGATCTCTTCCTCGCCCAGACCCGCCATTTCATCGAGGTCGTCTCGGGCAAGGCGGAGCCGCTCTGCACGCTGGAGGATGGGGTGATGGCGATGCGCCTCGCGCTGGCAGCCCGGGAATCCCAGGCCTCCGGCCGCAAGGTGGTGCTGGAGGGCTGACCGCCCCGGCTAGTCCTTGAGGATCACGCGGTCCCAGAGGATATGGGGCGATCCGGTCCGGAGGTAGACCCTGATCTTGTCCCCGATCACCGCATAGCGGTAGTCTTTAAGATACGGCTCGGCCTCGGCGCTGGTCCCCTCCCAGAGGGAGACGATCACATCCGGCTGAAGCTCTCCGAGGCTGCGGGCATAATCCCACTTCATGTGGCCCGGGCGCATGTTCGGGATGTCCGCGATGCTCATGGGCGCCTTCACCGGCCCGTGTGCGATGACCGGGTCTGCCTTGCCGAGCAGGTCGATGGCGTAGCGGTCGGGCAGCAGGTAGGGGATGGTGCCCGCCCCGATGACCGCCACCGAGGCCCCCGGGGTGGTGGTCTCCTGCAGGGCCAGGGCGATGCGCAGGTTGTTCTCGTTCCCGGCGGTGTAATCGGGGCGGCGCTGGAAGCTCCAGCGCTCGATGGACTTCCACTGGCCGGTCAGGGCGTTGACGTTCAGGAGCGCAAAGACCAGGAGGACCAGCCAGAGGAGCCGCGTGAGGGGGAGCGCCCGGGCTCCCGCCTCGAACATCCCGGCTGCGCGCTTGCGCACTTCCTCGACCGTCACCATGAGGGCCGCGAAAAAGACCGGCATGCTGAGGGCGATGTAGCGGTTGGCGCCTCCGTGCTCCTCCCAGGCGTCGCCGCCCACGTACACGCTGTAAGCCACCTGGCCGGCGACCAGCGCCAGCAGCAGCAGGACCTTCCAGTCGCGGCGGAAGAGCAGCAGGCCGAGCGGCAGCAGGAAGAGCACCCAGTTGAAGTAATAGGCGAACTGGGTCAGCGCATACAGCCCCCTCAGGATGCGCAGGGCGAAGGACCAGCCTTCCACCTTGAGATAGTAGGTATTGGGGAGCCATTCCCCGTAGTAGAGATGGCGTGCCAGGGTCTGCGCGCCCAGGAAGACGACCAGGCTGCCCAGCCCCCAGAGCAGGTGCTGCCGGCGGTGTTCGCGGTCCGCCAGGAAGAGCACCCCCAGGATGACCAGCGCCGGGATGGCCATGTCGAAGCGGACCAGGGTGGAAAAGCCCAGCAGCAGGTACACCCGGGGATCGAATTTCCCGCCTCCGTGCAGGATCATCGCCGTCACGCCGGTGAGCAGGCAGGCCAGCAGGCTGACCTCCATCCCGAGCAGGTTCCACGAGATCAGCGGCGCATAAAACGCTGTCAGGACGCACGCTCCCAGCATGGCGGGCAGGTCATCGGTGAAGGTTTCGACGATGCGCCGCACGAAGAACAGGGTTCCAATCGTGAACAGGGCGCCGCTCCATTGGATCACCAGGCTGGTCTTGGCCAGCGGGATGGGCAGCAGGTGAACGAGCGCCATGAACCCGACCCACAGCGGGTTGGTGAAGCCCTCGACCCGCTCCCCGGCGTTCCACACTGCGCCCAGGCCGTGCGCCAGGTTGTACGCGTAGCGCATGGAGATCATGGCGTCGTCGAACAGGATGTAATACTTCACCCCGCCGACCGTCACGCTGCTCAATTCGATGAAACGCCAGGCGTAATAAAGAAAACCTGCGATCAGCAGGCCGAAGAGCAGCTCGCGCAGCCATGAACGGTTCATTGCCGGGGATTATATCCCAGCGCCGACCCCGTACTAATAGGCTAAAATTCATTGGCTGAATTTTAAAGTATAATTGCCGCTTGTGTCCTGACCCACTCGACCCTGCGGGTCCATGATCGACACCGGGCGGGGAACCCCCTGGAGCCTTGCGGGTCTAAAATTTTACCCAAGGGAGTAAAGAATGAAGAAAGCCAATCTGATCGCGCCCTACGGCGGCAAGCTGGTTGACCTTGTGCTCACCGGCGAAGAACGGGAGCAGGAGATGGCGCGCGCCGCCCACCTGCCTTCCATCAAGATCACCATGCGCAACCTGTGCGACCTGGAGCTGCTGGCCACCGGCGGCTTCTCCCCGCTGACCACTTTTATGGGTAAGGCGGATTATGAGCGGGTCCTGCACGAGATGCGCCTGGCGGATGGCACCCTCTGGCCGCTGCCCGTCACCCTGACGGCGGACCCCAAGGAACTGCCCACTGTCGGCGAGGATATCGTCCTGCGCAATGCCAATAACGATGTGATCGCCATCCTGACCCTCGACGAGGTCTATCACTGGGACCCTGAGACCGAAGCAGCCCGGGCCTACGGCTCCACCGACTCGCGCCACCCGATGGTCTCCGAGATGGCCCTTTGGAACAAGGTCTGCATTTCGGGCCCGCTGAAGGTCCTCAACCTGCCCAAATATTATGACTTCGTGGAGCTGCGCCGCACGCCTGCCCAGGTGCGGCAGATGCTGGAGGGGATGGGCTGCGACAATGTGGTCGCCTTCCAGACCCGCAACCCGCTGCACCGCATCCATGAGGAGCTTACCAAGCGCGCCGCTGCGGCGGTGCAGGGCTCGCTGCTCATCCATCCCACCGTGGGCATGACCAAACCGGGCGATGTGGACCATTACACGCGCGTCCGCATCTACAAGGCGCTGGTGGAGAACTACTACGATAAGACCACCACGGCTCTCAGCCTGCTCCCGCTGGCCATGCGCATGGCCGGGCCCAAGGAAGCCATCCTGCATGCCATCATCCGCCGCAACCACGGCGCCAACCACTTCGTGGTGGGCCGCGACCATGCCGGCCCCGGCAAGGATTCAACCGGCAAGCCCTTTTATGGTCCTTACGATGCCCAGGAGCTGATGAAGACCTACGAGAGTGAAACGGGCGTCAAGATGATCCCCTTCGAGGAGCTTCTCTACCTGCCCGATGAGGACCGCTACGTGGAGGGCAAGGATGTCCCCGCGGGCGCCCGCACGCTGAACATCTCCGGCACCCAGGTGCGCGATGATTACCTCGCCAAGGGCAAGCTGCTCCCGGAGTGGTTCACCCGCCCCGAGACCGCCGAGATCCTGCGCCAGATGTACCCGCCCCGCCACAAGCGCGGCTTCTGCATCTGGTTCACCGGGCTGAGCGGCTCCGGCAAGAGCGCCACCACCCAGGTGCTCACCTCGCTCATGCTCGAACGCGGCCGCGAGATCGCCATCCTGGACGGGGATGTGGTGCGCACCCATCTCTCCAAGGGGCTGGGCTTCAGCAAGGAAGACCGCGATACCAACATCCTGCGCATCGGTTTTGTGGCCGGTGAGATCGTGCATGCTGGCGGGGTGGTGGTCTGTGCCGCCATCAGCCCGTACCGCTCTACCCGCAACGAGGCCCGCAAGATGGTGGGCGAGGACTTCGTCGAAGTCTTGATGGATACCCCCGGCGAGGTCTGCGAGTAACGCGACGTGAAGGGCCTGTACGCCAAGGCGCGCCAGGCGCTTGAGGATGGCAAGCCGATGGGCTTCACCGGCGTGGACGATCCTTATGAGCCGCCGATCAATCCCGAGATCACCCTGCAGGGGTTTGGCGCCTCACCTGAGGAGAACGCCCGCAGGATCATGGCCTTCCTGGAAGAACAGGGCTACTTCGAAAAGCAGCCTGCCTGATCGGACCGTTCAGAGGAACACGGAGATCCCCACCAGGTCTCCGTGTTCCCATCTTAAACAGGTACTCCCAGAATTTGGGTAGAATCCGTCCCTGACGCATGGATCGCTTCATTTCCTCCCGCCGGGTTCTCTTTGTGACCGCCCTGCCGCTGCTGGCGGTGGGAGCGTTCTTCCTGCTGCTTTACAGCACGCCGCAGGGGCTGGGCCTGAACGATGATTCGATCGCCTACATCGCAGGGGCGCGCAGCCTGTTGAGCGGTCAGGGGTATCGCGAGATCTGGCTCATCAGCGCCGGTTATGTGACCCATTTTCCGCCTGTCTTTCCCGCCGCGCTGGCCCTGCTTGGGAGGATTCTGGACCTCGATCCCCTGCGGGCAGCGCGGCTGCTCAATGCCCTGCTGTTCGGCCTGAACACGCTCCTGGCGGGGTGGCTGGTCTTCCGGATGACCGCCTCGCGGGCGGCAGGGACGCTGGTTGCGGTCCTGTTCCTGGTGACGCCCTCCATGTTGCGCATCCACTCCAATGCCATGAGCGAGCCGCTGTACATCTTCCTTACGCTGGCGGCTTTCCTGGCGCTGGATATGTACCTGCAGGATGCCTCCCGGCCGCGTGCCCGGGGCTGGCTGATCTTCGCCGGGGCCCTGATCGGGCTGGCCTACCTCACCCGTTACGCGGCCCTGGCGCTCCTGGCGACGGCTCTCGCGGCCTTGTTCATTCTCCCGGCTGTCTGGCGCGAGCGATTTCGCGCAGCGGGCCTCCTGCTGCTGGGATTCATCCCGTGGGTCATGGGTTGGTCAGTGCGTAACTGGCTGGTGGGAGGCAACCTGACCAACCGCACATTAGGATGGCACCCCATCACGGAGGAGAACGCCCGCCTCGGAGTGCGGACCTTCTCGAGTTTCCTTGTCCCCGTGGATGTGTGGCAGGCATACCTGCTGAAGTTCCACGGCTTGTTCGAGGGGATGATCCTGATCCTCGCTTTTGGCATCCTGCTCTGGACGGTCCGCTTTGGGCTGGGGCGCTTCCTCGATCCTGCCAGACGGCTCGAGCCGCTGGCCTTTCTGAACGCTCTCTATATCCTTGCCTATTTTCTATCGCTGGCCGCTACCATGATCTTCTTTGATCCGGCGACCAAGTTCCAGCTGCGGATCCTCGCGCCTCTCTTTGTCTCGCTGATCCTCCTGCTGGCCTATGGCCTGTATCGCCTGGCCATCTCGGGCGCGGCGCGGCCCGTGATCCTGTTATCCGCCCTGATCCTGGCGGTCTCGGCGTTCGGCCAGGGTGTGAACCTGGCGGACCTGCGGCGCGGCGGGCAGGTCTATGCCAATGAGCGCTGGTTCGATGCGCCTGCGCTGGCGGCGCTGCGTGCCCTCCCGGAAGAGGTGGTGGTCCACAGCAACCAGCCAGGCGTGATCTACCTGTATGCGGGCCGCCCCGGGGCCTTGCTGCCGGATACCCCTGAGGATGCCGAAAGCCTGCGCGCGGAGGTGCGCGCAGGGCGGGCGGTGATCGCCATTTTCAAGACAGTGGGGGTGGACGAAAGCACATTAGCTTATTATGATTCGCTGGGGGCAGGCCTGGCCTCTCAAAAATACAATGGCGACGTGATCTATTCCGCGCCATAGCATCAGGAGCGAAATGAGCATCCAGGAAAAATTCGATCTGACCGGCAAGGTCGCAGTGGTGACGGGCGGGGTGGGGCTGCTGGGTGCGGAGTTCTGCCGCACCCTGGCGGAGGCCGGGGCAGGGGTGGCGGTGGTGGATCTGGACCCGGAGGCCGCCCGCAAGGTGGCAGATGGGCTGTCGGCCCGGGGTTATCACGCTGCGGGCTTCGGTACAGACATCACCGACCCGCAGGCCGTCAAGGAGCTGGTCGGCTCGGTGCTTTCCGGCTTCGGCAGGCTGGATATCCTGGTGAACTCGGCGGCGCTCGATCCCAAATTCGACCCGGAGGCCGCCTCCCGGGGCATCGCCCCCGGCGCGTTCGAGGATTACCCCCTGGACCAGTGGAACTCGGCCCTCAATGTGAACCTGACCGGCATGTTTTTGGCGTCCCAGGCCGCGGGGGTGCCCACGCTCCCCGCGCCGATGACGACGGCGTAGAAGGACCTAGTCCCCGACATCGCCATCCCCCTCTCCGGACTGGAGCCCGGAGAACACGCCGAGCGGGACCTCCGCCATCAGCTCGCGTTCGACCGCCGCGTGCAT
>CAZSPX010000189.1:0-6684 GCA_964608885.1 uncultured Anaerolineaceae bacterium
CTATACGCAAGAGAACTTCCAGGGCTTCCGGCTTCTGCGGGGCCGCGACCACGGGCACGCCTTCCTTGATGATGCCCGCCTTCTCCCCCGCAATCTTCGCCAGCGTATCGCCCAGCACCGCCATGTGGTCGTAGCTCAGCGAGGTGATGACCGAGACACACGGGACGACCACGTTTGTGGCGTCCAGCCTGCCGCCCAGCCCCACCTCGATGACCGCCGCCGTGCAGCCCGCCCGTTCGAACGCCAGAAAGCCCAGCGCCGTGGTGATCTCAAAGGTGGTCAGCTTCTCGATGCGGGCCACCGCCGGCTTGATCTCCTCCACCAGCTGCACAAAGGTTTCATGCGAAAGCGGCTGCCCGTCGATCTGGATACGCTCGGCGAAGTCCAGCAGGTGCGGTGAGGTGTAGAGGCCGGTCTTGTAGCCCCCCGCCTGCAGGGCCGAGGCCGCCAGCGCGCAGACCGAGCCCTTTCCCTTGGTCCCTGCCACGTGGAGGATCGGGTAGCGCGCCTGCGGATCGCCCAGGTCGTGCATCAGCGCGCGCATGCGGTCCAGGTTGAAGTCGGCTCGCGCCAGCTCCGAGGAGTGTTTGAGACTATAATCCACAAAGGAATAGATATAGTCCAGCGCCAGGTTGTAGGCGGTCTCGGTGTCGGTCATGCGTGGCATTGTAAATCTGAAACCCTCCGCCGTAAATCACCAGTTCCAAAAAGATCATGGAAAACGAAAACTGCTTCATCTGCCGCAAGCACGCCGGTCTGGAAGAAGCCCCGCCTGGAGGCTATATCTTCGAGGATGAGCACTGGATGGTCTGCCATGCGCCCGGGAAGCTTGGCCCCCTCGGCACGCTGTTCATCGAATCGCGGCGGCACTTCCTCGATTATTCGGAGATGACTCCCGCGGAAGCTCAAGCGATCGGCCCCCTGCTCCAACGCGTCTATGCTGCCCTGAGATCGCTTACCGCAGCAGAGCGTGTCTACCAGCTCGCCACGGTGGAGGGAGTGCCGCACCTGCACATGTGGCTTGTCCCGCGCCGCAAGGAAATTCAGGAGCGCGGCCTGAAATTCCTCTCCCGGGATGACTCCTGCACGCAGGAGGAGGCCGCGAACCTGGCCGCGCAGCTGCGCGCACGGATGGAGCAGGATGGTCGGGACCCTTAGCCTGCACCTGCACCTGCCGGGCTGCAGCTCCCTAAAGGAAAAGCGCGGGCGGCTGAAGCCCCTGCTCCACCGGCTGCACCGCGAGTTCAACGTCTCGACCGCCGAGATGGGACTGCAGGATGCCCACCAGGAGGCGGTGATCTGCTGCGCCATGGTGGGCAACGACCGTGCCCATCTTGAAGCCGCCTTGCAGACCGTTGCAAGATGGGTGCAGGGCAGCTGGCCGGACGGGATGATCGAAGGGGAAAAACTGGAAATCTTTTAATCCCGTCCGGGGTTATAACCAGTAACGCATACCCGGAGGTTGCACGTGAAGATCCTGATCATGGGAAGCGGAGGCATCGGGGGATATTACGGCGGTGGGATGGCCCGCCTCGGGCACGAGGTCGTTTTTGTGGCGCGCGGCGCGCACCTCCAGGCCTTGAAGGAGAACGGCCTGCAGGTTAAAAGCGTCTTCGGTGATTTTGATATATCCCCTGTCCGGGCAGTGGAAGATCCCGCTGAAGCCGGGCCGGTGGATTTCATCCTCTTCTCGACCAAGAGCTATTCCACGGAGGAGGCCGCCCGGGCGATCAAGCCCGCGGTGGGCCCGGAGACCACCGTCCTGAGCCTGCAGAACGGCGTGGACGCCGCCGAGCGCATCGGCGCGGTCATCGGCATGCAGCACATGCTGGCGGGCGCCAGCTGGATCTCCTCGGCGGTCATATCTCCGGGCGTCATCCGGCAGATCTCGCAGTTCCGGCGCATCGCCCTGGGCGAGCTGGACGGGAGCCGCTCGCCCCGGCTGGAGGCGGTCTTCGAAGCCCTGCAGGCCACCGGCGCGACGGTGGAGGTCTCGGAGAATATCCGCAAGGTCCTGTGGACCAAGTTCGTCTTCATCGCCGCCAGCAGCAGCCTGGGATCGCTGACCCGCCTTCCCATCGGGGAATACCGCTCCGTTCCGGAGGCCCGCGTGCTGCTGAAAGCCGTGATGCAGGAAGTGGAATCGCTGGCACGCCTCCAGGGCATCGCGCTGGACGCGGATGTGGTGCAAAAATCCCTGGATTTCGTGGACAACTCCGGGCCGCACATCAAGCCCTCCATGCAGCTGGATGTGGAGGCCGGGCGCCGGACGGAGCTTGAATCCATGATCGGCGTGATTGGCCGCAAAGGGCGTGAGCTGGGCGTTCCCACCCCGGCCTCGGATTTCGTGTATGCCGCGCTGCTCCCTGTGGAGCTGAAAGCGCAGGGCTCCAAATAATAGAGTAACGCCCGGAATATGCTGAAAATCAGTTGACTTTGACCGTTATTGTCTGTACAATTATCCTTAATTTCACCTTAAAACGTGACTGACGCTGACAACCTGTATTTGCCTCCACCCCAGTTCCCCGGGAGGATGCCGAATGTCACTGTCGTCGATCTTTGGAAATGAATACCGGTCTTCCGCAGTCAGGCTGCTTTGGGCGGCCCGCGCTGGAAGATGAGCTTACGCCGGAGGGCCGTACGGTCCCCTGGCGTTTTATTTTATCGGAGGTTCGCATGGAAAGGCCCTTACTGGTTGAGATCATTGCCTATGCCCCCACCGCCTATTACCACTGCATGCACTGCGAGGTGGCCTGGCGGGAAATGGGCAAGTCGGACCGCATCCACACCGAGCAGCTCGAGAGCAGCCTGCCTGACGATCTGATCCGCGAGTACGAGGCCGTCTCAGACTGGGTCCGGGAGGTGTTCAAGGAGCACTGCGACCGGGTGGCGGTGAAGGTCATCGACGCGGCCTCGATCGAAGGCTTCTACAAATCCTTGAAGTACGCCGCGCGCCGCTACCCGGCCGTGATCGTGAACGGCCGCCAGCGTTTTATCGGCAGCGGCCGGCTGCCCGAAGCCAGCCGGGAGATCGCCCAGCAGCTGGCGGGACAGCCTGTGCAGGTTTGATCCCTGGTCTCATTCTTGTGGAAAGGAGGCATATTCGAGGGAATTAACAAATGACCGCCGCCGCTGAAAGGAGCAGACACTTTCTGCGGTACCGCATTTGGAGGAAAGGTCTGCGTTTTGTTGTGCAAGATGCCAATGGAGGATCTTCATGAATACTCTTTGGATCGTCGTCGTCGCCGCGGTGGTGATCTATGCGGCTTACAACTTCTACGCCAAGAACATTGACCGCACCATCATCAAGGCGGACCCCAAGAAGGCCACGCCGGCCAGGATGTACATGGACGGAGTGGACTTCATGCCCACCAGCCGCAATGTGCTGTACGGCTATCATTTCAAGTCCATCGCCGCTGCCGGGCCGATCGTGGGCGTGATCACGGCGGCCAACCTGTGGGGCTGGCTGCCCTCCCTGCTGTGGCTGATGATCGGGGTTTCGTTCATCGGCTGGGTGAGCGATTACAGCGCCATTGTGGTGGCTGTGCGCAATGACGGCAACAGCATGAGCGCCGTCAGCCACAAGCTCATCGCTCCGCGCACCCGCACCATCCTGTTCACCTTCATCTTCTTCTACCTGCTGCTCATCGCCGGCGCCTTCATGGGCATCATGGCGGCGCTGCTGGCCGCCCGCCCGGATGTGCCCCTGGGCATCATCGCCCTGGGCGTGATGGGCTTCCTGGCCGGGCAGATGCTCTACAAGTGGAAGATGGACCTGATCATGGTGACCGCCATCGTCGTGGTGGTGACCGTGCTGGCCATGATCCTGGGGCCGCTGGGGGCCGTGACTGCCGAGGGCAAGCTGGACTTCACCCAGGGCCCGATCAGCTCGGCCATGGTGGGCTTTAATGGCCTGATCAACAAGCTCTCGGGCGGCAACCCCATCATGGTTGTGACGGACCCAACCAACGCCGACCCGCGCATCCCGGCTCCCGGGGCGGACGGCAAACGGGCTTCAACGGCCGTCTATAACGCCGACACCGGCGAGATCAGCACCATGCCCGCCTACCTGTTCTGGGCCATATTCCTGCTGGTGTTCGCCTATCTCGCCTCCACCCTGCCGATCTGGAGGTTCGCGCAGCCCGTCAACTACATCGGCTTCTGGATCACGCTGCTGACCATCGGCTTCAGCGCCATCGGCGCGGTGCTGGCCCCCTTCATCAAGCCCGAGGTCGGGGCCTTCGCCCTCGAGCCGGTCAAGACGATGGGCTGGGCCTATGATGCCACCAAGGCCTGGCAGCCGCTCTGGCCCATGCTCTTCGTGACCATCGCCTGCGGGGCCATCTCCGGGTGGCATGCGCTGATCGGCTCGATCGGCACGGCCCGCCAGCTTGAATACGAGACCGATGCCCTGCCCGTGGGCGGCGGCGCCATGTTCACCGAGAACACCCTGGCCCTGCTTTCGCTCGTGGCCGTCTCCATCGCGGGGACGGGCGGCGGCGCCGGGCGCTTTGCTGCGGGCGTGGGCAGCCTGCTCAGCGTGGTCTTCGGCGACGGCTTCAAGGTCTTCGGCACGGCCCTCGGCTTTGGCGCCTTCATGGTCATCGTGCTGACCGTGACCCAGCTCGTCTTCCGGGTCATGCGCGTCACCCTCACCGAGTGGGTCAGCGAGACCTTCCCGGTGCTGAAGAACATGCACGTCTCCACGGTGCTCTCCATGATCCTGACCATGCTGCTGGTGCTGACCGGGACCTGGGTGTACCTGTGGCAGCTCTTCGGAGCGGCCAACCAGTTGATGGCCGCCCTCAGCCTGCTGATCGTGACCGTCTGGCTGCGGGAGCAGAAGAAGAATCCCTCCTTTGCCCTGTGGCCCATGCTGTTCATGTACCTCACCACCCTGGCGGCCACGCTCATCACGGCCCGCAACCTGTTCGTGACCATCGTGCCCAAGGGCGGCACGGCGGCCGCCGGCGCTTGGGCAATGATCCTGATCTCCGTCCTGCTGTTCGTCACGGCCCTCATTATCGGCTGGGATGGATACCAGGCCTACCAGCGCTACGGACGGGGCCGGCAGGTCAAGCCGAGCCCGGCCGCTGCGGACGATTAATTCCGGGACGCAAAAGGGAGGCGCGTGATGCGCCTCCCTGGTGGGGTTGACCGGGGGCTTGTTCTATCCGCCTTCGCCCCTCTCGCCGATCGCCTGGGCCACGCGCCGCAGCGCCTCGAACCATGCGCCCGCCTCCATGCTTCGGTGATCCGGGAAGGGCAGGTGCAGCTCGAGGTTGGGATTCTCCCTGCGCAGGCTGAGGCGCAGGATGCGAGGGGACAGCTTTTCCAGGGGCAGGCGGGCCAGCGCGGCCTCCGCCATATCGTGGAACCCGGCCGGGGCCCACAGTTCCATGTCCTGCCGGGGCCGGCTCTCCCAGTTGCGGCCCCTGAGGTTCTTGACCGCCTCCCGCCCGCTCCAGGTCCCGGGGTCGAGGTACTCAAAGTCGGAAAGAGGCGGGGTCGTGAGCTGAGACCGGAAGATCACCAGGTCATCCCGCCCCTGGAGGATGGCCAGGATCGTCATCCACAGGACGTCCCTGGGCTTCAGCACCAGCAGGGTCGTCAGGTTTCGGAAGGGTTTTTTGGCGTGGGCGATCTCCAGCATGGCCACGGAGGTCCCCAGCCAGCGGAAGGTGGTGCGCTCGCCGATACCCGGCAGGCCCTTCTGCATCCACTTGAGGAGCGCGTCGCCGCGGCGCAGGTTGTACAGAACGCCGAACGCGAACCAGCCCATGATAATGACCACCGCCGCGACCAGGATCACCTGTGTGTTCACATGCCTCTCCTCTTTGGCCGGGATTTGTCACTAATGAGTATAATCTTCTTCAAGCGCGCATACAACCGGGAGCACCGATGAGCTTTTGGAAGGCAGTCCGCGAATTCCTGTACGGCATGTTCGGCCTCGAGATCGCCTCGCATGCCATGGAGATGCGCGCCAGCCTGGAGAGCCTGTTCATGCTTGGCACCGTGGGGGATATGCTCGGTGTGCCCGTCTTACCGCCCTATTACAGCCTGCGTCTCCTGCCCTACGTGGTGCCTAATATCTCCACGTGGAAGCGCCGCGTCCTGCGCGAGCGCGAGTTCAGCGACGAGCACGATTATCACCTGGACGGGATCTGACCGGCTGACCGCATCCATCCACCCCAGAGAAAGGAACCCCTTATGAGCGAGAACAAACCGGAGAAAAAGGGCTTCTTCCAGAACATGAAGGAGGTCCTGTACGGCATGGCCTCGCACGATATGAGCCGCTATGCCCTGCGGACCCGGGCCAGCATGGAGCACCTGTTCATCCTCATCACCATGGGCGATATGATCGGCATCCCCATCCTGCCGCCCTACTACAGCCTGCGCCTGCTGCCCTACGTGGTGCCGCAGATCTCCACCTGGAAGCGGCGCCTGCTGCGTGAAAAAGACGTTTCGGATGCCATGTTCTAGGAGCGCTTCTCATGTCACTCAAACAGATCTTTGAAGAGCATCCCGAGCGGCGCTACATCATGTTCGGGGGGAAGGGCGGGCTGGGAAAGACCACCTTCTCGGCCGCCACCGCCTACTGGCTGGCCAAACAGGGCAAAAAGGTGCTGGTCTTCTCCGTGGACCCGCAGGCCTCCCTCACGGACATCTTCCAGAAGGACATCT
>CAZSPX010000190.1:0-6672 GCA_964608885.1 uncultured Anaerolineaceae bacterium
CCGGGCCCGGCGCTTCTCCCAGAGAAACTGCTTGTAGAGGTAGGCCAGCGCGCCGGTGACAATAATGGTCTCCACATAGGCAAAGACGACGGGGGCATGCAGGATCAATGGCTCGGCCATCAGCATATGGACCCCGCCCAACATAAATAGCAGCCCCATATACCTGTGCAGGTTCTTCCATTTGTCATAGGTGAGGCGCGCAAAATTGCTGATGAAGGGCACGCGCGGCGCGATGGTAAGCAGCACCATGATCAGGATGGACGGAAACACCACCCAGGCGATCCACACACCCGGCCCCATCTTGTCACTGGTCGGCACGATGATCAGGTGGATGACGATGATCAGCAGCGCCAGGATGTTGATGTTCTTGTGGGTGATGTACATGCGGTCCAGGCCGCCGAAGAAGGGCTCGAGCACGCGCGGCTTGTTGGAAAGCACCAGCCCGCAGGCCCACAGGATCATGGCGCTGGAGGAGAAGGTCTCTGCAACCAGCTGACGCGGGAAGTCCTTGGACACCCCCTCGCGCGGGCCGAAGAGGATCCACAGGAGGACGTTGACCGCCACCAACATGGCAATACCAAAATTACCCAGGTTTCGTTTCAACGGGCCTCCTCTTCCTTTCCCTGCCGGCAGGGAATTGGCGGTCTGTCAGGTTTTAAAAGGCCTGGATGGCTGTATCCTGGTCCTGGAACGCTTCGAGGTAGGCCGAAAATCCGGTCATCTCCAGCACGGTGGTAATCTCGGCCCTGGGCTTGAGCAGCTTGAGGTGCTGCTGCATCCCTTCCTGCGCCGCCCGCCCGGAAGCCCGCATCGCGCTCCAGCCGTTCTCCAGGTTGGGGAGCGGCTCGCCGCGCAGCATGAGGGCGATCGTATGCAGGGCCACGATTCCCGCGCTGCTGATGTAGGTCACATCGGTCAGGTCCAGCAGGATGTTGCGCGTCCCCGCCTCGTACAGCTCCGCGGCTTTTGAGATCAGTTCCTGGTAATTCTGGCCGTCCAACCGCCCTTCCGGCTTCAGGATCGTCACCGGCACCTTGCCCTGCACCACAGACGATAAAATATTCATGGGCTCGCTCCTTCCCGACGATAAGTGGCCCCTATTATATACCCGCTTTGCGCTTGAGTCTCCCAATACGATGGTCTATGTCCTCCAGCCAGTGCTTGCGGATGAAGGCAGGCATATCCTGCTCCTCCACGTGACGGCGGGCGCTCTCCGTCCAGCGCAGGGCCTCCGCGGGGTCCCGCCGGGCATGCTCGTAATACTTGGCCAGCTCGATGTGGGCGTAGATATGCCCCTGCTGCGCGGCCTGCTCCCACCAGCGCACGGCCTCCCCCAGGTCTCCGCGCCGCCGCTGCAGCACTGAGAGCCTCTTTACCGCCGCGCCGAAGTCCGCCTCGCCCAGTTCCGACTCCAGCCCGCGCTCGTACAGGCGGGCGGCCTCCTCGCCGCGGCCCAGGTCCTCGAACAGCTTGCCCAGCGCCACGAAGTCCAGGCCGTGCTCCACCTGCCCTGCGAAAGGGTCCGCCAGCATCCCGTTCATATGGTTGAGCAGCGCTGCCATCGCCACCACGTCCATGGCGTTATGATAGAAGACGCCCTTGAGCGGGGTGGCATCCCGTGTCCGCAGATAATCGAAATACAGCCAGGGGATCTCGTAGCCGGGAACTTCCTCCGTCGTGCGCGGCGCAGCGAGGATGCTCTCCTCCAGGTACTTCAGTGCCCGGCTCGGCAGGCGGTCGCGCCACAGGCGGCGCGCCAGCGGCAGCAGGTCCAGGTGCGAAAAATCAGCGATCGGGGAGGGAATGCTGTGCAGCAGGTAGCGGGTCCGCAGCAGCGGCGCATCGAAGGCCTTGCCGTTGAAGGTCACCAGCGCCGAGCAGGGCGCCAGGAAGTCCGCCAGTCCTTCCAGCAGGGCGACCTCCTCCGAGGGGTCGCGCATGAAGAACTGCGCCAGTTGGAACTCGCCCTTGATAAAGCGCCCCGCCCCCACCATGAAGGCATAGGTCCCGGTCCCGCCGGAGAGCCCGCTCGTCTCGGTATCCAGGAAAGCCAGGGCTTCGGTGCGCATGGACTCCAGGCGCTCGTCCGCGGCCCAGGAGGTCAGCGCGGAGCACAACCCCTGCACCGAGATCGGCGAATGCCCGTGCAGGTGTGTGGCGGGGAATCGCTGGAGGGCAACGTACACGTCCCCGGCCCGCGTCGAGAGGTATTCCCCCTCCACCACGGAATCCACATCCAGCCCCTGCGGGGCGCGCCGGGGCGGGAGGTCCCTGGCCCCGCGCTTGACGCCGAGGGCCTTGAATTTGTCTGAAACCGAGGGCATGGGCTGAATTTTAGCGCGATTCCCCGCTTCCCGCTTCCCCTGCCGGATGGGTCAGGGGCTGCTCAACGTCACCTGGGTTACGGCGGTCTCCACCCGCTGGTCCGTGCGCACCACCACCAGCTGCACGGCATACAGGCCGTCCAGCCCGCGCGTGTCCCACTCGGCCAGGACGCCGTCCACTACAGGGACCGAGCGATCCTCGCCCACCTGGATCCATTCCTGGGGGTTTAACCCCTTCCCGACCTGGATGCGGTAATGGTCAAAATCCTCCCCCGCCGCGCTCCCGATGATCTGCACCACGCCCCCCACTTGCGCGAACAGGGCCGGCGCGCTGATCTTGACGTCCGGGTTCACCAGCGGCGGCTGGATGGCGTCATACGAGGCGGGCGGTGCGGGCACTCCCGCCTCCAGCGCCCAGGCCTGCGCCTCCGGAGGCACGATCATATACACACGCTTCTCAATGAACTGCGGAGGCGTGAAAACCGTGGCCAGCGCCCCGGTCTCGCGGTTGACCTCGTAGGAGCGGAAGAGCGTGTCCGCGCGGGTCGGCTCACTTCCCTGCAGGAAGACCTCGCTGACGATGTTCGGGCAGTCCGCGGTGGGCAGAAGGCCGGAGGGATCGCACACATCCATGACCGACACACCCTGCGGGAGCGCCCAGCCGTCCCGCGGCAGGTCCTGGCTGGCGGACTGCATCAGCGCGCTCCATAAGGTACCGGCCAGCCGGGTCGAAAGCGGCCCGGCGCTGCGCCTCCCCACCCAGACGGCAACCACCCGCTGCGGCGAATAGCCCACCGCCCAGGTATCCATTCCGTCCGCAGTCCTCCCCGGCTTGACCCCCGCGGGCCGCCCGATCTCCAGCACATTGGGGTTGCCCAGGCTCGGCCAGCGCGCGGGTTCATCGCTCAGCACATTGGTCACCAGGTAGGCCAGCCCGGGAGAGACGACCGCCTTTGCCTGGGGCGCGGACCAGTCCAGCCAGGATTCGCCGTCGGCCGCTTCCATGTGCAGGATGGCCGCCGGGCCAAAGCCCTCCCCGGGCTCCTGCCCGTAATACACGCCCTGCGTCCCGAAGGCCCCGTAAGCCCCGGCCAGCTCCAGCAGGTGCAGGGGTCCGGTTGCATCCAGCCCGAAGGAGGCCGCGATCTTGTTCACGTTCTCCGCCCCCATCTGCCGGCGGATCGTCTCGGCGGGTACCTGGTAATCGTTTGCCAGGGCGCTGCGCAGGCGCAGCGGCCCGTGATACCTGCCGTCGAAATTCTCCACCTCCCCCGCATCGGGGATATCCCACACCAGCGAGGCTGGGCCCATCCCGCGCGTAAAACCGGTCAGGTAGATGAAGGGCGTCAGCATCGACCCCGGCTCATGCGCCGCCAGCAGCACCGTCTCCTCGCCGTTCAGGGTCTCGCCCACCGCCGCCAGCACCTGTCCCGTGACGGGGTCCAGCACCAGCGCGCTGGCCGAACCGTCCGGCACGGTCATGCCCGGCGGCAGGGCTGCCAGGTAGCGCGCATCCCGGCATGGGTTTTCGGGATCGGGCTCTCCGGCCAGCCGCTTCGCGAACAGGGCCGTGATGCATTCCGCCTGCTGCTGGAGGTCGAAGTCCAGGGTGGTATAGATGGTCAGTCCGCCGCGTTCCACGCGCTCGCGGCTGAAGCGCGTCTGCGCCTGGGCCAGCGCCAGGTTCAGGAAAGCCTCGGCAAAGGGAGCGGGCGCCTCCGGCGCAGGCTGGAAGCTCAGCGTCTCATCCAGCGCTTCGGAGGCCTGCTTCTTGGATAGCAGTCCCTGTTCCTGGAGGTCCCCGATGACCTCCCTTCCTTTTTCGATGGCTGCCTGGGGCGCTTCCAGTGGGTTCCGGCTGGGGGATTGGAGCACCCCCGCCAGCAGCGCGGATTCGGCCAGCGAGAGTTCCGCCGCGGACTTGCCAAAATACAGCTGCGCCGCCTGCTCCGCGCCGAAGGCGTAGCGGCCGAAATCTGCCGAGTTGAGATACCACTCCAGCACCTGTGTCCGCCCGAAACGCCGGGTGATCTGCGCGGCCAGCAGGCGCTCGCGCAGGGCCCTCTGCAGCGAGGGTTTCTCATCCCCGAGCAGCAGGTCCGAGACCAGCCGCTGGGCCAGGGTGGGATGCAGGCTGGGGTCCTGCCAGCCGTTGAGTGCATAGCCGGGATGCTTCCAGAAACCCGGGTCGTTTAGCGCCACCACCGCCTCGGCCAGGGACGGGGCGATATGCTGCGGGTTGGATTCGCTCAGCGCCAGGTAACGGCGCGGGGCACCCTCCACCCCAAAGGTGCGCAGCAGGTGCGTGCCGGTCCGGTCATAGACGCGCGTCGGCCTCAGCAGCAGCCCGTCCGGAGGGTTGAGCAGGCGCGGCAGAGCCTCCACCGATGGCAAATCCCGGGTCAGCCCCGCATAAGCCAGCGCGGCCGCAAGCACCAACGCGGTCAGCAGCAGCGAGGCGGCCAGGCCGATCCCGAGCACCCCTTTGAGCCCACGCCCCTCCTGCCGGCGGAGCCGCGCCAGCCGCCGTCCGCGCCGGGCGCGCAGGATGGGCAGGGTCTCACGCATCCTGACCCCTCCGGAGATCAACACAGGGAGCAGCAGGGCGGGCTGTCATCCGCTTTCCCAGGCGTCCGCCAGCCAATCGAAGAGTCCCTTCTTCTCCGTCCCCGCCCCGGGAATCACGCCGCTCTGCCCGTTGATCAGCACGAGCTCGTCCTGCCCCTGGCCGCGCGGGCGCGCCAGCCAGACCGGCAGCAGGATGAGCTTGAATGACTCGACTCTCATCCCCGCGGACGAGGTGGAGAGCAGCCTGACCTCGTTCAATTCCGAGGCCATCTTCTGCTTCAGGCTGTGATAGGCCTGGCTGCGGGCATCCAGCGAGGCATCCCCCACCGGCACGTCATAGACCTCCGCGGGCCAGTCCGCCAGGTAGCGCGGGTCGTAGGCCTTCAGCGCCCGCAGGTCAAAGCCGGGCAGCAGCCTCGCCAGGTGCCTGGAGAGCTTGCGGGTGGCGGGAACCGCCAGGTCGTTCTCAAAGATCGGGAAGCTGTCATTCACGCGGATGACCCTGGGGACCTGCTTGCCCAGGTAATTCTCCTGGGTGACCATCTCGCCGGTGTATCCGATCTCACCGCCAAGGTCAAAGGTCCAGGCGGGCAGGTACAGGCCGCGCGGCGCCTCCCATTTTGCGCCCGCCGCCGGTGGGTGACCCTTCATCCACTTCTCCAGGATCGCCGCCGCCTGCTTCCGGTCAAAACTGTGCGGGATCAGCGCCTCGGGGGCGATCAGGTCGGAGGCGGCCTGCACCTGGACCACGTGCGGGGAGCCGCAGTACATGCAGTTGGCGGAGATCAGCGTGGGAGGCAGGGTGAACTCCGCGCCGCAGCCTCCGCAGTGGAAGACCTGCCGGGAGAGCGGCCGCCGGTGGCCCTTGACGGTGGACATGGCCACCAGGAAATCCTCCTCCCTGTCCGCGGGGGCCGCGGCCGCCAGCGTTTCGTGACGGGTGCAGTAGTCGCAGACCAGGGATTGGCCGTCCGGGGCAAAGCTCATCCTCCCGCCGCATTTGGGACACATGAATCGCTGCGCATCCGCCTGCACCAGTCCCTGCGGGGCCGGAGGCAGTGCGTCCGGGTCCACGATCTCATCCGGGCGCAGCCTGCCATCCAGGATCGCCAATGCCCGCCGGGCGCGCGCATGTCCCAGGTCGTGCGACAGGGCATTCTCCAGCGCCTTACGCTTTCCGGCGGGGTCTTCCGTGATCTCCGCCATCCAGAACCAGGCTTCGGCCATGGTCTCGTGCTTGTTGTTGTCCGAGGCATAGATGGCGCGTTCCAGGTAGCGCCGCGCGGTCTCGTGGGACCCGGCCTTGGCCTCGATGATCCCGCTGCGCAGAAAACTCTCGGCATAATCCTGCTGCATCAGGCCTTCCTTGTGAACGCATCCGCCATTTTTGCCACCCGCGCCATTTCAGTGACATCGTGCACGCGGATCATGTCCGCCCCGTGCACGATCCCCACGGTCACCGCCGCGGCCGTGCCCTCCACCCGCTGGGAGGGCGGCAGCCCCAGTGTGTACCCGATGAAGGATTTGCGTGAAGGCCCCAGCAGCACCGGGAAGCCCAGCGCGCGGATCTCCTCCAGGCGGTTGATCAGCTCCAGGTTCTGCTCGCGGGTCTTGCCGAACCCGATTCCGGGGTCAAGGATGATCCGCTCGTCGGGCAGGCCGGCTTCGCGTGCCAGCGCCACGGACTCCATCAGCTCGCTTCTCACATCCTCGATCAGGTCCCGGTACTGCGCGCCCTGGTAGGCGTTGCCCACTCCTGCCCGCACCTGGATGCTCCCCC
>CAZSPX010000191.1:0-6637 GCA_964608885.1 uncultured Anaerolineaceae bacterium
CCCCCCCCACCAGCCGGTATATGCCAGCCGCAAGAAAAGCCAAGGGAAATGGGAACAGCGCAACGAAATACCATCGAACGGCTATCCGATATGCGAAGAATTTTCCCAGCAGCTGCCGGATACCTTCACGACCTGCGAGAACACCTGTCACGGTCACGGCAGCAAGATTGGGCATCCAGGAGCCTGGAATGACGATGAACGGCATCGTCCAGGCCGGCAATGCATCCGGCTGTAACCGCAATATGCCAAGGATGACGACAATCAGAGCAAGAAATCCCCAGAAGAACGTGTAGCTGAGCACAAAATATGCCAGCAGCGGCCTGCGGACGATAAAGTTGTTTGACTTGTGTTCCGTTGAAATCACGGTCTTTTCTTCTTGAGTTGAAGGACCCCTGGGTGCATCGTTTTTTTCATATATAGTCATGTTCATTTTTCTCTCGTTCCTGGAACGCTTTGGATGAGTTTCCCAGCCAATCTCAATTCATACTGGTTTTTGATCCTTTACGCCCTTGATCAAGAGCCACAGGTAAAATATTGCCTCTCCGATAAATGCAAACAGGCCAGGGATCATCAAATCGAGGTTGGGCAAAAGAAAGAATAAAACCGCTGAGACCGTGTAGCATAAACCGCCCAGCATCAACCAGACGCCCAGGATCCCGGGAAGGAAGCCCGACTTGAAAACCAGATAACCAAGGAGCAATACCCAAATGGAAAGAAGCTGGGGGATATACGTTCCGTATTTGCGCAGCTCGAGAAAGAACATCACCAGGGCATTCACCTGATCTGCCTTGAACACGGTTGGATACCCGGCCCCACTCGCCAGCAGCAGAACGGCGAAGTGGTTGATCTCATTGAGCATCGAGATGGAACCGCCGACCAGGGCGAAGATCACCATCAGGGCAGCAATGGTTTTGTCAACCGGCTTGAGCAGCTGATACAAAACCAGCGGCAGGATCATCAGCAGCACCTGGCGGAGCAGGTCGCTTACCAGGGAAAGGCGGAAGAGCGTTTCAGACGCAGCAATATTCTTGACGGTGGCTGCGGCGTCTCCCGGCACGAGCAGGCCCGGGCGAATAAAAAGCTCGGTGGCCATTCCCAGGAAAAATATACCGAAAAACACACAGGCTGCCGATCTTGCGATCCTTTGGGGCGAATTCATCTTCATTTCTTCCTCCATTGTTGTCTTCATGTTTTTCAGGACTGGCAATCCAGCTTCATGTTCCGGACTGCCAGTTCCAAAGTGCGGAAAATCAGTCCGTTATTCGTTTTAGCAACCAGGTCAGCGACCGCAGATGGATCGAATGCCTTCACACCAGGCCAGACCAGGCCTGCTTACTTATGGATCACCGAAGCCCATCCCAGTTTGTGGCATTGCGGGCACCTGAGGTACCTGCGAAAAATGATGTGAGGCCCCAGGCAGGCTTCCCAGCCCGCGGGCTGGAACTCAGCATGACAGTGAGGGCATCGATAACCGTAGTCCTTTCTTTGCCATACGAACAGACGGAAGATGAGCCAGGCCAGGATGACCAGGAAAATCAGATGGTACTCTTTCATTTGCATTTCTCCTTTATATTTTCAGCTACTGTGAATTGAAACTAGACTGCCGACAACCTGATCGGAAATGGGCCGTTACACTACGCTTGATCCCTTTTTGGCAGACAGGACAGCGATCGCCGATGGATTGAAGCCCTTCACGATCAGCCAGACCGCCATTACCAATTCCTGCGGGAACATCACCATTTCCAAATAAAACCCAAAACCGGTATCCACGTGAAAGAAGTTCAACAGGGCGGACGCCAGAGAGGCAGCCACGGCGATAAAGCCCCAGACGGATACCCAGCGGGGGATCAGCCGGGTGCGGTAGAAGGCGATGTATATGCATGTAGCCCCAATGAGAAAAATGATGGAACTGACCGGGGCTTTAAGATTTTCGAACTGATACAAGACATTGCTTATGGACTGTAAAACAGCCAGATCAGCCCCGCTGGCAATGTAATTGTTGCCAAGCGCGACAAGTGTCAAAATTACGAGGGCCGAAGAAAAATAGAAGATTCCCTCCAGTGCCCCGCGGAAAAGGACCATCCCCATCGCCAGTTCTTTGCTTGCTTTTCTCATGACCGGGTAGAGGAAAACCGTCATCGTCACCAACGAAATCCCCATCATGAGGGTCAAAAAAGCACCCCATGTAAGCCGGGACGAATTGGCAGCAACGAGGCCCAGCATATCCACACCGGCGAGCGGTTTGCCGGAAATGAGCGAGGTAAGCACTTCGCCGCCGATGAGCCCGCCCGAAACCCCAAAGACCGTCCCCAGGAAGTAGAGGACGCCTGTCATTACTGCATTCATTCTGTATGTTTTCATTTTTTTCTCCTTTTTGGTTGATCGTGATCCATTTCCCTGGAACATAGAGCCGGATATGATTTGCGCTTTGACCTCCTGCGTTTTTGCCCGACCGGGATCAACGAAATTAACTGAGACCAATGTCATTCCCAGATCACGCACTTTTTTGATCAAGCCATGCAGCGCGGCCTGATCAGCTACAGGTCCGGAAAGAAGCGTATTGCCATCCTCTTCCAACAGGATGGTCATGCCTTCAAACCGGTCAGCCCATCGGGGCTCAAGGTGTCCCTTGATGCGGATCTCATAAAGTCCGGTTTCATCATGGTATCCGGGTGAATTTTGTGTTTGGTCCATACGATCTTCTCAATTCAGATCAATTTCCAGAGTTTTGCATCCATTCCTGGCTGCGGTCAAAAGATACCGAAAAATGTAATGAGGCGTCATCATTACATGTGATGATCCTGGTGATGATTGATCGGTTTTGGGGAAAACAAAAAAATACCGGCAGGGGGAGTCACCTGCCGGTAGCATTGGCTGCTGGAATTATTCTTACAACAAACCGAGTTCTTCGGCGCAGCGGACCGCAGCCCGCCGGTTGTTGACCCCCAGCTTGGCGTAAATGTGTTGGGTATGGGTACGTATGGTGCTCAGAGAAACCATGCGCTGACGGGCAATTTCCGGGCCGCTCAATTCGGTCCTGAGCAGCCTGAGCACTTCCAGCTCATTTTCGCTCAGCGGCTCGATCAATGGTTGTGGGCTGATGGCTTGCTTCTCGAGGAATGAAGACCTGTTTTTTCCCGCCCTTTTCAACAACTCTGCCATGGGTCTGCCTTCATCCAGGAAAATGCGGACATAGCCCTCCGGCTCGGCCAGGGTCAGGGCCCGCTCCAGAGACACGAGCGCCGGGGAAATGTCGCCCCGGGTCGCATGGGCAAGCGCCAGCAACGCCAAAATCTCGATCACGCTGCCTATCCGCTTGCCTTCCTCCGCCGCATGCAGGAGGCGCTCCAGCAGGCCGGTCGCCTTGTGAATGGAGCCGGTCTCCCGGTCGCTTTTATGCCGGGCGATGAGCACTCGAGCCAGCGTCACGTGCTCGAACTCATGCAGGTAGCCGGGCGCATCGTCAACGGAAAGGCCCCGTTCACGTACCCACTCCAGAGCCCGGGTCAATCTGCCTTGCACAACCCATATCCGGGCTTTCATGGCAGAAATGGGACAGAAGTCAGGCAGGGGTGATCTGATATACAGGCGCTGCGCTTCATCTAAAAGTGCAAGGGCCCCTTCCAGGTCGCCCTGTGCTCTCTTGAATCGGGCCTGGTCAATACACAAACGGTATCGCGAAACAGGCGACAGCGCTTGTTCGCCCAGCTCCCTGCTTGCCTGCAAGTGCTGCGCGGCGGCTTCCAGATCTCCCTGTTCAAGATACAGTCCACCCAATTCCCGATGCAGGTCAGCGGTCTGGGGATAACTGGGTTCGCTTTGATGCATTACAAACTGCAGTAACTGCTCGAGCGTGAAGATGGCGTTGTGGAGATGCCCCAATGCCAGCCGGATATCAGCCAGAACAACGGACGTGCTGATCGCATCCGGGATGTTTCCGGAGGTCCGCAGTTTCATGGTGTAATCGGCGAAGACCCGGTCCGCAGCCTCCAGGTCCCCGCTTGCCCAGTGGGACATTCCCAGCATCATGGATGCCTGACTGTGCCTGAAAGGATCCGCTTCGGTGAGCTCGAGCACGCGGCTGGCATACCGCACCGTGTCCGGAATATTACCGAGGGTCTGGGCGATATAGGCGCGGCCGACAGCAATTGTCGCCGGCAGCGATTTAAGTTGTCCTTTGTCTGCAACGACCATCTCAACTGGCGGAGTTCCCGGGGGTGCCTTCATCCCGGCTGCTGAACCCATCGTTTGTTCGGCGTCTCTCAAGCGCCTCTCTGCGGCTTCCATCTCACCACGGCCCAACAATGCATAGGCGTACCAAACATTGAGCACCGGCCGGAGGCGGATCAACTCTTCCGGCAGGGTCTTCACCCAGCCAAGCCATGTGGCAGCCGGTATGCTTCCCTGCTCTGCTGCCGGCCAGGCCAGTTCGATCAAGCCCGCGGCGCCCTCGAAATCCCTGGCTGCCAGAGCATGGCGGATGGCATCGGGCCGCAGACCGTTCTGCTCAAACCACACGCTCGCCCGCCGGTGGAGCGTGGACACGCGATCGGGCTGCGCCTCCTGCAGGCGCGCCTGGAGGACCTCGGCGAAGAGGTGGTGATAGCGATACCACTGGCGCTGATCGTCCAGCGGGATGACGAACAGGTTGCCCCGCTCCAGCGCCTCCAGCATCCCTCTGCCATCCTCCTGTCCGGTGACCGCATCACACAGCGGGCTGCTTAACCGATCAAGGATCGCGGTCTGCAGTAGAAAGTCGCGCACATGTTCAGGCTGGCGCTGCAGAACCTCTTCGACCAGATAGTCCAGGATGAAATGGTGGCTGCCGGTGAAAGATTTGATGAAGCTGGCGGCGTCTGATCGCCCCTGCATGGAAAGCGCGGCTAATTGCAGGCCGGCGATCCAGCCTTCGGTGCGGGCTTCCAAGGCGGCAACCTCTCCATCGGAGAGATCCAATCCCATCATCCGGTTGAGGAACTCGGCGGCTTCGGAAGGCGTGAAACGCAGGTCGGCGGCACGCAGCTCGGTCAATTGCCCGCGGGCACGCAGCCTGGCCAGCGGCAGGGATGGGTCTTCGCGCGTGGCGATGACCAGGTGCATCTGCGGCGGCTGGTGTTCGACGAGAAAGGCCAGGGCCTGATCCACCGCTTGGGAGTCGACCGTGTGGTAATCGTCAAGGACAAGGAGAAAGGGATCGGGGAGGGTTGAAATCTCGTTGAGCAGGGTCGTCAGGATCGATTCGACCGGCGGCGGCTGAGGGGCCTGAAGTGCGGTCAACAGGCCCGCACCGATTCCCGCCTTGAGCGTTTGTAACGCAGCGATCAGGTAAGAGAGGAAGCGCACCGGATCGCCATCCCCCTCATCCAGTGACAGCCACGCGATCGGCTGCCCGCAGCTGGCGACCCATTCGCTGACCAGGGTGGTCTTGCCAAATCCTGCGACAGCAGAGACGAGCGTGAGTCTACATCCCCTGGCGAAGCCGTCATTAAGTCGATCGACCAGGTGCGGACGGGGGACAATGCCCGGTCGGGGGGGAGGGATGTAGAATTTCGTTGAAAGGAGAGTGGCTGTCAAAAAACATCCTGGAAAAACAGCTGTACTACTCAGAACATATTAATATACTACACCATATTTAATATCCCGGGCTGCATTATCTTGCGCGGGCGATCTCCTCCACGGCCTCCGGGTTGACCAGTGAGGAGGTGTCGCCGGGGGCCTCCCCGAGATAGGCGGAGCGGATCATGCGGCGCATCACCTTGGCGTTGCGCGTCTTGGGCAGGTCGCTGACGAACAATACCGCCTTCGGCGCGAGCGCTTTGCCCATTTCGGCCACGATGAGATCGCGCAATTCCGTGCGCAGGGCCTCCGAGGGCTGGATATCCTTGTTGAGGACCACGAACACGACCAGCCCGCTGCCCTTGATGGGATCGGGGACGCCGATGGCGGCCGACTCGACCACGGCCGCATGTCCCACGAAAACGGATTCCACCTCGGCGGGGCCCAGGCGCTTGCCGGCGATCTTGAGGGTGTCGTCCGAGCGCCCCAGGATGTACCACAGGCCGTCCGCATCCACGGCGGCGAAATCGCCGTGCTGCCAGACCCCCGGCCAGCGCGACCAGTAGGTATCGAGGTAACGCTGGCGGTCCTTCCAGAAGCCGCGCGTCATGCCGATCCAGGGGGCCTTGATGACCAGCTCCCCCACCTGCCCGCGTACCGGATGACCGTCCTCGTCGAAGATGTCGGCGGCCATCCCGGGGCAGGGCGCGGAAAAGGCGCAGGGCTTGAGCGGGAGCAGCGGGTTGCCCATCAGGATGCCGCCGGAGATCTCGGTGCCGCCCGAGTAGTTGATGATGGGACGCTGCCCCCCGCCGACCTGCTCGAACAGCCACATCCAGGGATCGGGGTTCCACGGCTCGCCCGTGGAGGCAAAGCAGCGCAGGCTCGACAGGTCATGCTTGCGGAAAGGCTCCTCGCCGTGCGGGATGAGGGCCCGGATGAGCGTGGGCGAGACCCCGAGCTGGTTGATGCGGTAGCGCTCCACCAGCGCCCAGAGGCGGTCCGGGCCGGGGAAATCGGGGGCGCCGTCGTAGAGGAAGGCAGTGGCGCCCAGGGCCAGCGCGCCGAAGATCAGCCAGGG
>CAZSPX010000192.1:0-6624 GCA_964608885.1 uncultured Anaerolineaceae bacterium
ATGCTCGCCAAGTACCACCCGCTGTGGATGAACATCCACGTCAACCACCCGAACGAGATCAGTTTGGAACTGGAACAAGCCTGTGACCGTCTGACTCGTGCGGGTATTCCGCTGGGCAACCAGTCGGTGCTGCTGGCCGGCGTGAACGACAACGTGCACATCCAGCGCAAGCTGGTGCAGGACCTGGTGCGCATCCGCGTGCGGCCGTACTACCTGTACCAGTGCGACCTGGTGGAAGGTGCCGGTCATTTCCGCACCCCGGTGGCCAAGGGCATCGAGATCATGGAAGGGCTGCGCGGTCACACCTCGGGCTATGCCGTCCCGCAGTACATTGTGGATGCCCCCGGCGGCGGCGGGAAGATCCCGGTGACGCCCAACTACCTGCTGAGCATGTCCGACCACAAGGTGGTGCTGCGCAACTACGAAGGCTATGTGACCACTTACGAGGAACCCACCGACTACCTGCCATCGGATGCCGCCAAGTTCAAAGGCGAGAAGCGTCTCGAACCCGGCCAGTCCGGCGTGCTGGGTCTCCTGGAGGGAGACCAGATGTTCATCAAGCCGGAGGGCTTCGATGAGATCCATGACCGCAACGGGATCCAGCACCGGCTGAAAGACGCCAAGAAATGGCAGCCTCTGGGGATCGGCTCCGGAGAAGAAGATTCGACCGGGAAATAACCGTTCAGGAGACCATCATGACTTTCAAGATCCGTGGAACTCTCTCGCTGCTGCTGGCCGCCGTGTTCGTGCTTGCGGCCTGCGCCCCGGCTCCGGCCCCGACGGTACAATCCACGCCGGACCTGAACCAGATCGCAACCGCCGTGGCCGCCACTGTCATGGCCGGGCAGACCGCCACCGCGGCCGCCCAGCCCCCGGCCAGCCCCACCTTCGTACCGCTGCCCACCGATACGCCCATCATCCCCACGGCCACGCCCTTCGTGATCGTCACTGCCACCAGCTCGGGCAGCTCGGGCGGAGGCGGCAGCGGCACCACCAAGCCTGCCTATGCCTGCGACGTGATTCGCCAGCGGCCTTTCGACAACTCGACCTTCCATCCCGGCGATGACTTCGATGTCAAGTGGACCATCGTCAATACCGGCACTGCCACCTGGCCGGCCGGGACCGACTTCAAATACCTCAGCGGCCCTCACATGGTCGGCCAGACCTTCCTGGAGCTTCCGGAGATGAAACCCGGCGCCCAGTATTCGGTGGTCTGGGATGGGAACGCGCCGGATGCCAAGGGATTCCAGGTGATGACCTGGATCGTGCAGGGAGGTTTCTGCTACCCCTACGTGGCCATCATCGTAGAGTGATGCGCCAGGCGGGGGGCGGAGGCTCCGAAAGGGAAAAGCCTATGAATCGCAGCCGGATCTCACGCTGGATGATCTTCGCGGCCTTGTTCGTGTTCGCCTGTTCGCCGGTCATTGTGCCGCAGGCCATTTCCACCCTTGACCCTGCTTCGCTGAACACCGCCATCGCAGGGACGGCCGCCGCGGCAGCCGCGGGCACAGCCTCCCAGGGCCTGCAGCCGGCTTTCCCCACCCCCGGTGGGGATGTGGGGCTGAATACGGCCATCGCGCTGACGGCAGCCGCCGCCGGCACGCAAACGGCTGCGCTCATCCCACCCACGCTGACGCCCAGCTACACCCCCTTCCCGACCTGGACGGCTTCAGTCGTCCCCTCCGCGACCCAGACCTTTATCTTCCGGCTGCCCACCTTCACGCGCACGCCGAAGCCCGCGCCCACCAGCACGCCCTCGGGCGGAGGGGGCGGCCATTCCGGTTATTCCTGCAAGGTTATCTCAGTCACGCCCGAGCCTCATACGGTCTTCAACCGGAGCCAGGCCTTCCAGACCGTCTGGAGGGTGCGGAACACGGGGGATGACTGGCTGGGCAACAGCGCGGACCTGATCTATGTGAGCGGGACACGGTTCACGGGCCAGAGCGGATTCGATCTCGACAACCGGGTCAACTTTGGTGATACCGTCAACCTCCCGACCATCCGCATGACCGCGCCGGGAGACCCCGGCACGTACACGACCACCTGGAACATTAAGATCGGGAAACACGAGTTCTGCAGGCTGCAGGTCATCATTGACGTGCGCTAGAGGCGCATCCCTGGAATAAAAATCGCCCGGCTCAGGCCGGGCGATTTGTTTTTTCAGGAGGCCGGGGGCAGCGGCTCGTTGCTGATCGGAGCCGGGGCAGCGGGTTTCTTGCGAAGCGTGACCACGCCGATCACCACGGGGATGAGGATGAAGAGGAGCGAGACGCACAGCATGCCATAGCCATATGCAGCGGGCATTACGCCGCTGTTGCTGACGCCATTGAGCTCGGTTGTATAGGGCATATTGCCGGTGGCCGTCACAGCACCGAAGATGCACAGGAAGAGCCCCGGGCAGCCGCACAGGACCGCGGCGGCGATGGTGGCGATCAGGCCGGTATTGCGGTTGTTCATGATTTTCCTTCTCCTTTGATTGGTTGGCTGTCCCTAGTATAAACTAGCTGCGAAGTTTTGCGCCCAGTTCCTGCTCCAGCCGCTTCACGATCTTGTTGCGGATGGCGGCGGCCTCGGCATCGGTGAGGGTTTTATCGGGAGCCTGGTAGGTGAGACTATAGGCCAGCGATTTCCGTCCCTCGCCGACCTGGCCGCCGCGGTAGAGGTCGAAGAGCCGCACGTCTGCCAGGCTCTTTCCGCCGGTCTGCCGGATCAGCGCCTCGACGCGGGCAGCCTCCACTTTCTCATCGACGATGACCGCGATATCCTCGTAGACCGGCGGGAAATCATGGACCGGCGTGATGCCATAGACGGGCGCGGAGGCTCGCAGCGCGGCGATATCGAACTCGGCAACCAGGACCGGGGCTTCACCCAAATCATACAACTCCTTCACCAACGGGTGCAGTTCGCCGAAGACGCCCACGAGGCGCCCCTCCACCTTCACGGAGGCAGCCTTGCCCGGGTGCAGGTAGTGGACCTCTTCAACTGCCGCATAGGTGACCTCGCGGCAGCGCAGGCCTGCGAGCAGCAGCTCGATGCGCCCTTTCATGTCGTAGAAATCCACGAGGGGCGAATCCTTCACATCCCAGGAGGGGGCGATCCTCCGGCCGGTCATCAGCAGGGACAGTTTGGCGGGCTCGCCGGGCAGTGGCTCTCCCGGGGCGGGAAGGAAAACGGGACCCAGCTCAAAGAAGGCCAGCGTTCCGGCCCGGCGGTTCTTTTCTGCGCTCTCGAGCACCGAAGCAGTCAGGCTGCGCCGCAGCACGGTGCGCTCGGGCGTGTTCGGGTTGGCAACGCGCACGTAATCCTTTTGCGGGTCGGGCCTGTGCGGGTCCAGGCGGAAGAAACGGCCCTCGCGCTCGGGCGAGGTCATGCGGTAATTGATCACCTCCTGCATGCCCAGGTCGGCCAGCAGGTCGCGCAGGTGCTCGTCCCACTCGAAAATGGGGCTGCCCACCTGGGGAGGCAGCGGGTCGGCCATGCGCGTCTCGGGGATGCGGTCATAGCCGTAGGTGCGGGCGATCTCCTCGATCAGGTCGGCCTGCCCGATGACCCCCTCGCCGATATCCAGCCGGATGGGCGGAGTTTTGGCATGCACCTGGTCGCCCTCCACCTGGCATTCGAACTCCAGCCGTCGCAGCAGGGCGGCGATCTCCTCAGGGCTAAGCTCGATGCCGAGCAGGCGAAGGACCTCGGCAGGCGTCACCGTCACGGTGGGGTCTTTGGGCGGCAAGGGATACTCATCCACGAGGCCGGGCGCGATCGTACCCCCCGACCATGCGGCCATAAGCTGCAGGCCGCGCCGCACGCCCGTCTCTGCCAGGGCGGGATGCACCCCGCGCGAGAAGCGGAAGGAGGCCTCGGATGGCAGGTTGTGCTCTTTGGCGGTGCGCCGGATGTTGATGAAATCCCAGGCAGCGCCCTCCAACAGGATGCTCGTGGTGCTTGTGCTGCGAAGGCTTGCCTTGCCTCGCCTCTCCTCCATGGAGGGACCCTGTGCGTCCAGCACCTCTTTGGAGGCGTCATAGACCTCGCTCTCCTGGCCGCCCATCACGCCTGCCAGGGAGAGCGGGCCTTTCTCGTCACAGACCAGCACGTTCGAGGCGCTCAGCCTGCGCTCCACGCCGTCCAGCGTGACCAACTTCTCGCCCTCCCGGGCGGTGCGGGTGATGATCCTGACTTCCTGCCCGGCGGCGCGGCGCACGAGTACGTCATAATCGAAGGCGTGCAGCGGCTCACCCAGCTCGAGCATGGCGTAGTTGGTTGCATCCACGATATTGTTGATGGGGCGCACGCCCGCCAGCCGGAGTCTGCGCTGCACCTGGTAGGGGCTGGGTTGGATCTCCACATCCCGGATCAAGCCGAGGACGAAGCGCGGGTTCAGCTCCGGCTGGAGGATCTGGATGGAGACATGCCCCTGGATGGATTCGCCGCCATTCTTGAGGCTCAGGTCGGGCTTGCGCAGGGGACGCCCGGTGGAGGCAGCCAGCTCGCGCGCCAGCCCCAGGACGCTGGCATTGCGGCCCATGTTTGGCAGGATGCCGATATCCAGCACCGCATCGCCCATATAGTCCGCCAGTGGCATGCCCACGGGAGCGTCATCGTCCAGAAGGATGATGCCCTCGTGCTCATCGCTGATGCCCAGTTCCTTCTCAGAGCAGACCATCGAGGAGGAATCCACGCCGCGGATCTTGGTACGTTTGAGGGTCATGAGCTGGCGGCCCTCGGCATGACCGTCATAAATGACCGAGCCTTCCCTGGCCCAGGCCACCTTGAGGGGCTTTGCCAGCTTGCCCGCGCCTTTCAGGTGGAAGATATTGGGCGCGCCGGTCAGCACCGTGTGCTGCTCCTTCCCATCGAAGAGGTCCAGCAGGGTCAGGCGGTCGGCGTTGGGGTGGGGGTTTACCTCACGCACCTCGGCCACCACCAGCTTCTCGGGGTCCCAGGCGATGCCGCCGGTCTTGAAGTCATGCCGCTCGCCGTGACTGTAATCGGGCATGGGCAGGCCGGCGTACTGGATCTCGTCCACTTCCAGCCCGGCCAGCGTGTAGCGGTGGGCGATCTCCTCGACGCTGAGGCCGTCGAGGTCGATGAATTCCTTAAGCCATGAAATAAGAAGTTTCATCAGTCGGCCCTTCCCTTAGATGAACTGCTCGAGGAAACGCAAATCGTTTCCCCAGAAGTAGCGGATATCGTCGATCTTGTAGCGCAGCATGAGCTGGCGCTCGGGTCCCATGCCCCAGGCAAAGCCGGAGTAGCGTGTGGGATCATAGCCGCCGTTCTGCAGCACGATGGGATGGACCATGCCGCAGCCCAGGATCTCCAGCCAGCCGGAGCTCTTGCAGACCTGGCAGCCCTTGCCGCCGCACACGAAACATTCCACATCCACCTCGGCGGAGGGCTCGGTGAAGGGGAAGTAGGAGGCGCGGAAGCGTGTGCGGGCATGCTGGCCGAACATGCGGCGGGCGAAATCGGCAATCGTGCCTTTCAGGTCTGCGAAGGTGATGTGTTCGCCCACCACCAGGCCCTCCACCTGGTTGAACTGCATCTCGGATCGGAAGGTCACCTGCTCATTGCGGAAGCACATGCCGGGCACCGCGATGCGGATCGGGGGCGGATTGTCGGGATTGGCAGCCGCGAACTCATGCATGGCCCGCATCTGCCCGGGTGAGGTATGGGTGCGCAGCAGGACCTGCGACTCGCCCTTGCTGCCGGTATCGATGTAAAAGGAATCCTGCATCTCGCGCGCCGGGTGGTGCGGCGGGAAGTTCAAGAGCTGGAAGTTCATCTCGTCGCTCTCCACCTCGCGCGTGACATAGACCTGGAAGCCCATTTCGGCGAGGATATCGAGGACGCGGCGGATCTGCTGCGTGGCAGGGTGCAGCCTCCCGATATTGAGGGCCCGTCCTGGCAGCGTGACGTCCAACTGCTCCTCCTCCAGCGACCTTGCCAGGGCCTGATCCTTGATGGCCTTTGCCCGTCCGGCCAGGGCGGCTTCCAGCGTGGTCTTGACCCGGTTGGCGGCCTGCCCCACCGCGGGGCGCTCCTCTTTGGAGAGCCGGCCCAATTCCGCGAAGACCAGCATGAGGGGTGAGCTGCGGCCTGTGTGCGCCACACGCCAGGCATCCAGGCTGGCCTCGTCGGCCACGCCCTCCAGGCTTTCCAGAGCGGTCTTCTCGATGTCGTTCAACTTATCCAGCATACATCCTCCAAACCATTATCTCAATCCAAGATAGGCCAGCCCCAGCAGCGCGGCAGAGACCGCCAGGCGGACCAGGTGGTGCGAGCGCCGGAGGCGCCCGAACATCCTGCGTCCGTTATCGATCGCCAGCAGGTGGATGCCCGCCAGGCCAATGGCCAGCACCCACAGCGCGTTCCCGCTCTTCAGCAGGACCATCGCGCCGCCGGCAAGGGTGAGGGCGCCCAGGATCACAAAGCCCCACGCCGACCAGGCCGGGACCTTTTTGGCCTTCAACTGCCAGAAGCCCGCCCAGGCGGTCAAGGCGCCGTACACGCCGGCCACCAACGCCGCGCTCCAGGCTGCGATCTGTCCCATATGGCTCCTCTCAATGAAAACAAAACTCCCGTCCAGCCTGGGACGGGAGGGAGTTCCCGCGGTACCACCCA
>CAZSPX010000193.1:0-6624 GCA_964608885.1 uncultured Anaerolineaceae bacterium
CTCCCTCAACCCTGTGTTGACCATCGGCCACCAGCTCGTCGAGCCGCTCATGCTGCACATTGGCATGACCCGCAAGCAGGCCGACGAGCGCGCCGCCGAGCTGCTCAGCATGGTGGGCATCCCCAACGCCGCCGACCGCCTCAAGGATTATCCGCACCAGTTCTCGGGCGGCATGCGCCAGCGCGTGATGATCGCCATGGCGCTTTCCTGCAGTCCGCAGATCCTCATCGCCGATGAGCCCACCACCGCCCTGGATGTGACCATCCAGGCCCAGATCACCGACCTCGTCAGGCGCTTGCGCGATGAGCTTGGCATGGCGGTCATCTGGATCACCCACGACCTCGGCGTCGTCGCCGGGATTGCCCAGCGGGTGGTCGTTATGTACGGCGGCTATATCATTGAAGAGGCCCCCGTCAAGGAGCTCTACGCCAACCCCTCCCATCCCTACACCATCGGTCTCATCGGCAGCCTCCCGCGTGTCGATGATACGACCCATTCACGTCTGTATTCGATCGAAGGCTCGCCTCCCGTTCTGTATGACAAGCCCACCGCCTGTCCGTTTGCGCCGCGCTGCCAGTTCGCCCTCGAGCACTGCTGGAAGGAAAATCCGGCGCTCGATCCGATCGCCCCTGAGCACCGCATCGCCTGCTGGGTGGACACCAAGACCGGGAGACATCGATGATGACCAACAATAACGGCAGCACCCCCGAGCCTCTGCTCCAGGTCGATGACCTGATGATGCATTTTCCCATCTATCGCGGCGTCTTCCAGCGTCAGGTCGGCGCCGTGCGCGCCGTGGATGGCATCAGCTTTACCGTCAACCGCGGTGAGACCCTCGGTCTGGTGGGTGAGTCAGGCTGCGGAAAATCCACCACCGGGCGCGCCATCCTCCAGCTCTACAAGCCCACCGCCGGCGAGGTCCTCTTTGATGGCGTGGACCTGATTCACCTCAAGGGCGAAGAGCTGCGCAAGATGCGCCGCAAGATGCAGATGATCTTCCAGGACCCCTACGCCAGCCTGAACCCGCGCATGACCGTCGAGCAGATCGTTGGCGAGCCGCTCATGGTTCACAACGCCGCCACCGGTAGGGAGATCCATGAGCGCGTCGAGCATTTGCTCGATGTCGTCAAGCTCAACCCCTCCTTTGCCAGCCGCTACCCGCACGAGTTCTCCGGCGGTCAGCGCCAGCGCATCGGCGTGGCGCGCGCCCTGGCCCTCCAGCCCTCCTTCATCATCTGCGATGAGCCCATCTCCGCCCTGGATGTCTCCATCCAGGCGCAGGTCATCAACCTGCTCGAGGAGCTGCAGGAGCAGTTCAACCTCACCTATCTCTTCATCGCTCATGACCTATCCGTGGTCCGGCACATCAGCGACCGCGTGGCCGTGATGTACCTGGGCATCATTGCCGAGTTGACCACCCGCAACGAGCTGTACAGCAAGCCGCTGCATCCCTACTCGCAGGCCCTGCTCTCGGCGGTGCCGATCCCCGATCCCATCGCCGATGCCCAGCGCAAGCGCGTCATCCTGGAAGGCGACGTGCCCTCCCCGGCCAATCCGCCCTCCGGCTGCCGCTTCCGCACCCGTTGCCCCATCGCCGAGGCCGTCTGCGCCGAATCCCGCCCCGAGTTCCGTGAGATCAAGCCAGGCCACTTTGTTGCCTGCTTTTTCGCCGAGCGTTTCCTCTAGTTTTTAGTGATCCACCTTGGAAGGAGGTGATGCCCCCTCAGGCCGTCCCGCTTATGACACCGAAAGTACGTTCGTTCGTCCAACAAATCCGTTTTCTAGTATGTGAGGAGAAGAAAGATGCGTAAATCGTTTGTTCTGTTCAGCCTGCTGGTCGTCCTCAGCATGGTGCTGGCTGCCTGCGGCGCTCCCACTGCCGCTCCCACCCAGCCCCCCGCCCAGGGTGGCGAAGCCACCCAGGCCCCAGTAGCCACTGAACCCCCTGCCGCCGCTGCAGAGTTCATGTCCGCCGATGCGACCACCTACTTCCGGCCGACCTTCGGTGATCCTGAAACTCTTGATCCCGCTCTCGACTACGAGACCGCGGGCGGCGAGATCGTGGCCAACATCTATGAGACCCTGGTGTGGTACAACCGGGAAAAGGCCTCCGAGTTCATCCCCCAGCTGGCCGAATCCTGGACCATCTCCGATGATGGCCTGACCTACACCTTCAATATCCGCAAGGGCATCAAGTTCCATGAGGGCGGCGATCTGACCCCGTCCGATGTGGCCTACACCTTCCAGCGCGGCCTCCTCCAGGGCAGCACCGCCTCCCCGCAGTGGCTGCTCACCGAGCCCTTCTACGGCGTTGGCATTGATGATGTCTCCCTGCTGGTCGATCCCGAGGGCAACCTCTACGATGACCGCGCTGCCCTCTCCGCTGCCGACCCGGCCGCGCTGAAGGCCGCCTGCGATCAGACCCAGGCCGCCATCGTCGCCGATGACGCCGCCGGCACCGTCACCATGACCCTCAAGCAGTCCTGGGGCCCCTTCCTGGCGACCATCGCCAACAACTGGGGTTCCATCATGGACAAGGAGTGGGTCGTTGAGAACGGTGGTTGGGATGGCTCCTGCGACACCTGGCAGAACTTCTATGCCTTCACCTCCGAAGATGATCCCTTCACCTCCATCGCCAATGGCACCGGCCCCTTCAAGCTCGACCACTGGACCAAGGGTGAGGAGATCGTCCTGACCCGCAACGACGCCTACTGGCGCACCGAGCCCGCTTGGGAAGGTGGACCCACCGGTCCTGCCGCCCTCGAGCGTGTCGTGATCAAGAACGTCAACGAGTTCGGCACACGCTTCGCCATGTTCCAGGCCGGCGACGCCGACTCCCTCGTGGTCGGCTCTCAGGCTGACTACGCCCAGGTCGACCCGCAGGTCGGCGAAGAGTGCGCCTACGACGCCGCCACCGGCGGCTTCAGCGCCTGCACCCCCGTCGGTGATGGCACCGGGCCTTTCCGCCGCTACACCGGCATCCCGCAGGTCACCCACACGGATGTGTTCTTCAACTTCGACATCAAGAGCAACCAGTACATCGGCTCCGGCGCCCTGGATGGCAATGGCATCCCCGCCGACTTCTTCGCTGATGTCCACATCCGCAAGGCCTTCAACTACTGCTTCGACTGGGATACCTTCATCGCAGACGTGCAGGTTGGCGAAGGCGTCCAGACCGTCACCATCCCGGTCCAGGGCATGCCCGGCTACGATGCCAATGCCCCTCACTACTCCTTCGATCCTGCCCAGTGCGAGGCTGAGTTCAAGCTCGCCGATGTGGACAAGGACGGCATCGCTGCTGGCGATGACCCCGAAGGCGATGTCTGGACCAGCGGCTTCCGCTTCCAGGCCACCTACAACCAGGGCAACACCGCCCGCCAGTCTGTGGCCGAGATCCTGGCCGCCGATGTCTCCGCTGTCAACGACAAGTTCCTGATCGAGGTCCTGGGTCTGCCGTGGCCTGCCTTCCTGCAGTCGCAGCGTGCCCAGACCCTGCCGATCTTCATCAGCGGCTGGCTCGAGGACATCCACGACCCGCACAACTGGTACCAGCCCTACCTCACCGGCACCTATGGCCGCCGCCAGTCCCTGCCTGAGGATAAGATCGCTGCCTACCAGGACCTGCTGAACCAGGGCGTTTCCGAGACCGATCCCGCCAAGCGCGCCGCGATCTACGCCCAGGTCAACCAGATGCAGTATGACGATCCCTCGCTCATCCTGCTTGCCACCGCCACCGGCCGCCGCTATGAGCAGCGCTGGGTCAGCGGCTGGTACTACAATCCCATCTACTCCGGCATGTACTGGTACGGCATTTCCAAGAAGTAACTCACCGGAGTTCCCTCTCTAGACCCTGGGGGGCCTGGCAACAGGCCCCCCAGCCTTCCTCTCTTTTGACATCCGCAGCTTAATGAAAGTCTGGCTTTCATTGCGCTCCGGATGGCAAAAATAAAGTAAGAATTGAGGTGCCACAATGACAAATTTCATCATCCGCCGCTTGCTGCTCGTCCCGCTGCTCCTGTTCGGCGTGACGGTGCTGATCTTCGCAATGCTGCAGTTCCTCAGCCCCATCGAGCGCTCGGCCCTGTATGTGCGCGATATCCCCAAGAACGACAATGCTGTTCAGGGCATCATCAAGCAGTACGGCCTCGATAAGCCCCTCTATGTGCAGTACTGGCGCTGGCTGGTCGGCACGCCCGGTCCCACAGGCGAGCGCAAGGGCGGCATCATCTTCGGTGATTTCGGTTACTCGCGTGTCGCCTCACAGCCTGTGGCCACTCTGATCAAGAACCGCTTCCCCAACACCCTTGATCTCACCCTCTGGGCGGTGGCGCCCGTCATCCTGGTGGGCATCTGGCTGGGTGTCCAGGCTGCCGTTCACCAGAACGGCATTGTGGACCAGGCCGCCCGCATCTTCAGCATCGTGGGCACCTCTTTCCCCACCTTCGTGTTCGGCCTCTTGGTGCTCATGATCTTCTACGCCAACCTGAAATGGTTCCCACCGGGACGCCTGTCAGACTGGGCCTCCCAGGTGGTCAATGCCGCCACCTTCCACCGCTATACCACCCTCATTACCTTTGATTCCCTCTTGAACGGCCGCTTCGATGTCTTCCTGGATGCCCTGCGCCACATGTTCCTGCCCATCCTGACCCTCTCCTATATCAACTGGGCCACCTTCCTGCGGGTCACCCGTTCCTCCATGCTCGAGACCCTGCGCATGGAGTACGTGACCACTGCGCGTGCCAAGGGCCTCCCCGAGCGGGATGTGATCTACAAGCACGCCCGGCCGAATGCCATGCTCCCCGTGGTGACGCTCGCTGGCTTCCAGGTCATCGGCCTGCTCGGCGGCGTGGTCATCACAGAGACCGTGTTCGTGTACCCCGGCATCGGCTCGGCGGCGGCCCAGGCCGCCTCCCAGCTCGATGTGGTCACTGTTCTCGGCTTCGCCCTCTTCAACGGGCTGATCCTCATCCTCTCCAATCTGGTGGTTGATATCATGTACGCGTTTATCGACCCCCGCGTACGGCTTTCTTAGGAGGTTCTTATGGCGCAGACCACTGTTCCCTCGGGTGATAATTCCCTTCTGGGCGAGACCACTGCCGTCCGGCACATCGGCCGCCTGGAGCGCCTCATGGGGCCGGAGAATTACCGCATCCTGAAAGGGCTGCTCAAGACGCCCGCCTCCATCGCCGGGTTCATCCTGATCGGCATCTTCATCTTCATCGCGGTCTTCGCTCCGATCATCGCCCCGCCCGTCACTCCCAACGATCCCTATAAGATCCCGCGCGACGGCTTCAGCCCCAACCCGCGCCCCCCGGGCGCAGAGTGGCGGCGCAACGTCCCCGATCTGCCTTTCTGGTACAAGCCGCTCACCGGGCAGGACAAGTGGACCCACCTGCTGGGCGTCTCCACCGGCCAGTATGATATCTTCTACGGCATCATCTGGGGCACCCGCACGGCCTTCAAGACCGGCTTGATCGTGGTGATCGGGACCGTTCTGATCGGTATCATCGTGGGCTCTGTTTCTGCCTACTACGGCGGCCTGGTCGATAACATCATCATGCGCATCGTGGACGTGATGCTGACCCTGCCGTTCCTGCTCGCCGCCCTGATCATGGCGGCCGTGCTCACGCCCAAGATCGGAAAGAGTCTTGCCCCGGCCATCATTGCGTTGGTCACCTTCGGGTGGATGGGCTATGCCCGTATCATCCGGGGTGACATCCTCTCCGTCAAGGAGCGCGACTACATCATGGCCGCCCGGGTCATCGGCGTCAAGGACAGCCGCATCCTCTTCCGCCACATCATCCCCAACGCCATCTTCCCGACCCTGGTGCTGGCCTCCCTGGCCATCGGAGACGTGGTCCTCTCCTTTGCCGCCCTCTCCTTCCTGGGCATCGGCACCGAGATCGGCTATGCCGACTGGGGCCAGGTGCTCTCCTTTGCCCGCAACTGGATCACCAGCCTCAACACCTACTGGTACATCATCATCTTCCCCGGCCTGACCCTGGTGCTGTACGTCATGGGCTTCAACCTGGTCGGCGATGCCCTGCGGGATGTGCTTGACCCGCGTATGCGCGGCAAGTCCTAGGTCGTGCAGATCAAGATCCTTTCCAGGCTCATTCTGGTCTCACTCGGAATAGCGCTGCTCACCGCAGCGCTATTCTTCAATACGGGCGCGGCCCGGCCCTCGCTGCAGGCGCAGGCCACCCCCACCGTGGACCGCCTCGCCCAGCCGACCCTCCCGCCCTCTCCCTCCCAGGCCGACCACGGCGCGCAGGTCTGGTGGCTCTCCTGCCTCCCCTGTCACGGCGACCGTGGCCAGGGCCTCACCGACGAGTTTCGTCTCACCTATCCTCCCGAGGAGCAGTATTGCTGGGAGTCCGGCTGCCACGGAGCCCGTCCTTATGACCAGGGCTTCACGCTTCCCACGCGGATCCCTGCCGTCATCGGCCCGGGCGCCCTCCAAAAATTCCCCAATGCCTCCGTCCTGCATGCCTATATCGCCGCCGCCATGCCCTTCTGGAAGCCCGGCAGCCTCTCCGAGGCCGACTCCTGGTCGGTGACTGCCTTCATCCTCCGCCAGAGCGGACTCTGGGACGCGCAGACCGAACTCTCCGCCTCCAACGC
>CAZSPX010000194.1:0-6525 GCA_964608885.1 uncultured Anaerolineaceae bacterium
TCGACGCGTGTGGAGAAGACCAGGCAGCCAAGCAGGAGCACCGACAGCGAGAGGCCTCCTGTAATGAGCACGGTGTGCAGGTCCGGCAGGCGGCCCTCATAGATGGGGAGGCGGAAATTCTCGACCAGGTAGTACATGGGGTTGAACTGGATGAGGGTCTGTGCCAGGGGCGAAGTGATGATGTCGCGGGGATAGAGGATGGGTGTCAGGTACATCCAGGCGGTCAGCAGGACCTGGTACATCTCAAGGACATCGGGGAAGGAGAGCGCCAGGGTGGACAGGAGCAGGCTGAGGCCGAGAGAGAAGGCTGCCAGCATTAACATCGATACGGGGATGAACAGGATGGCGACCTGCAGGCGTGTGCCGAGGACGAGAGCGATCAGAATCAGGGGGACGAAGGAAAGCACCAGGTTGACCAGGCCGGTGCCAATGGCCGCCACGCAGAAGACGCTGCGCGGCAGGTAAATGCGGTGCATGAGCGGCTCGCCCCAGACCATGTGGCGGATGGCGGCGACGGTGGCCTGCGAGAAGAAGGTCCAGGCAACCAGGCCGGTGAGGACATAGACGGCATAGTTCTCGACCCGGTTGAACACCTGTGAGAAGACCAGGGTGAGGATGAGCATCATGCCCAGCGGCTGGATCATGGTCCAGGCGAGGCCGAGGATGGAGCGCTTGTAGCGGGTCACGACGTCGCGGCGAATGAGCTGGAACAGGAGATCGCGGTACTGCCAGAGGCCGCGCAGCTCTTCGAGGGCCACGGGGCCGCGCCGGGCGCTGTCATAAACCGGGTGGGCAGGTGGGTGGGTGAGGTCGGTCATGGTCTGAGTGGAGCGCACTTATTATATCCTTTGGCAGGGCATGAAAAAACCCCGCGAGGGGCTTCTGGTTGGCCGGGGAAATTATAACCGAGGAAGGTCCCTTTCCCCGGCCCGCGCGTATAATCAGGAGGCCCCGCGACGAGACGGAGCCCATTTTCCATGCTCGAAAAACCCGCCATCCCGGACGAAGAGATCTCCCGCTGCCTGCTCAACGCATTCGGCCTGAGGGCCGCGGAGCTGGACTTCCTGCCCCTCGGCGCGGACGTGAACACCGCGGTGTACCGGGCCACTGCCGAAGGAGGGCAGGAGTTTTTCGTGAAGCTGCGCGGCGGGGAATTCAACCCCGCCTCGGTGGCGGTCCCCTGGTTTCTCGGCAGGCAGGGTTTCCGGCAGGCGATCGCTCCCCTGCCCGCACTGATGGGGGGCCTGTGGGCCGACCTGCCTCCGTACCGCGTGATCCTTTCCCCGTATGTGCGGGGGCGGCATGCCTATGAACGCAAGCTTTCCGAGGCGCAGTGGAGGGAGTTCGGCGCGGCGCTGAAGCAGTTCCACACCACACACTTCCCCGCCGGGGTGACCGCCGGGACGCCCAGCGAGGACTTCTCCCCACGCTGGCGCGAGGCGGTGAGGGGCTGGCTGGAACGCATCCGGCAGGAGAGCTTCCGGGAGCCCGCCGCGGAAGAGCTGGCAGATACTCTCAGACTGAAGGAAGATGAGATCCGCGACCTCATCGAGCATGCGGAGCAGCTTGCCCGAAGGCTCCGCAGCCGTCCCGGCGAGTTCATCCTGTGCCACGGCGACATCCACGGCTGGAACCTTCTGATCGAAGAGTCCGGCAGGCTTTACATTGTGGACTGGGATACGCTCGTCCTGGCTCCCAGGGAGCGCGACCTGATGTTCATCGGCGCGGGGCTGGGAGAGAGCGGGTACACGCCGCAGCAAGAGGAGCAGCTTTTCTACCAGGGGTATGGTGGGACGGAGATCGACCGTGAGGCCATTGCCTATTACCGGACCGGGCGCATCCTCGAGGATATCGCGGCCTACTGCGAGCAGGTCTTCCTCTCGGACGAGGGCGGAGAGGACCGCAGGCAGGCGGTTGAAAATGTGAGATCCAACTTCCTGCCGGGCGGCACGGTGGAGAGGGCGCGGTTCCCCTGACCTACCTGCTCCGGCACTCGTAGAGGGGGACCGTGCCCGGAATGCTCACCCACAGGCAGCCGTTGGCGCTGCAGCTCCGCTCGTCCGTATAGGAGGAGCAGGAGGCGGCCACCCTCCCGCAGGCCCGCACGGCAATATCCGCCATGACCGGGGTGCGGAGGGAGGTATCCCCGTTGTCCTGCTGGATGACAACCTGGTATTGCAGCGTGGCCTGCTCGAAGGGGATGCGGCCCCCCAACAGGGAGGTCGGGTTAAGCGTCACGGAGTAGAGATCGCCGCCCAGGGAAGTCATGGACAGTCCCTGGAACTCGCTCGATGAGACCCCATCCTGGAAGCGATAGAAAAGCACGACCACCCGGATCCCGCCGGGGGCCACGGCGCGCGCCGTGATCGTCACCTCCAGCGGCCCGCAGTCCGCGCCTCCCAGATAAACAAGATCGGTGGAGATGCGCTCAATGGTCACCCCGCCGGGCAGGGGCGTCTCCGTGGGGACCGGGGTGGGAGGCAGTCTCGGGGTGAACGTCAGGGTTGGAAGCGTCCGGAGGGTTGCGGTGAAAACCGGCGTGGAGGTCGAACGCACGGCGGGCCTCAGCGTGGGGGTGAAGGCGGTCGTGGAGGTGGCCCTGGCCGGAAGCCTGGGAGTGGACGTGGAGGAAGGGAGAACAGCCGGGGTAACCCCCGCCGGAGGCGTGGTGCGCCCGCCTGTGACCAGGATGTGCGTCTGGGTGAAGCCCCCCCAGACCTGCTGGTTGCTGAGGGCGCGCACCTGCAGGGTAAATTTTCCGGGGCCGGGCGGGGTCCAATTTTGATGGAAGGTCACCAGGCTGGCTTTGACATCCGGACTGTTGAACTTCCCGGCCGGCTGGTTGTTCACCCACAATTCGACCTGCTGGATGCCGCCCGGATCGGAGGCGTGAAAGATGAGCGGGACGGGCGCGGCTGGATACGTGCTCTGGTCGAGGGGCATGTCGAACCAGGCCTGGGGCGCACCCTGCGGCCCCTTGGAAAGCGGCAGGTCACAGGCCGCCAGAGCAAGGAAAACCAGGAGGGCAATGATCTTGCGTGACATGGCTCACCTCACTAGGGGCAATTCGGGTGGCAGAACTGGGGCCAGGCTTTGCCGAGCGGCCCGACCTGCTTGCTGTCCCATTGAACGGCGATATCGCCGGTCACATCCTTGTCCGAGATATGGAAGGTGCAGCTCCCGCTCGCCTTCAGGGTGGCCATCGCTCCTTCATAGAGAAGGTTCCAATCGTCTGTGGAGGCCGGTTTCCAGCCCTGCTTGACATAGGTTTCGTGTCCCGGCAGCCAGTAAGGCTGCGGATTCAGAATGATCGGAAAACTGGTCGAAGGGCTGGAACTCGATACCGGGATCAGGCCCCCGCCTCCCAGAAGGTAGCCTTCGATCGGGACACCGGTCCATTCATACCCGGCCGAGGTCAGCCACTGCTGGCCGACATGCGAATCGTTCTTGGCGTAGGCCCCCACGTATACATGGCAGGAGGTCGGCTGGGGTATGCCCGGAGCATCGCTGCCGGGCTTGCGCGTGACCTGCACCTCCACCACCGCCGGGGCAGGCTGGCCGCGCGGATCGGGCTTGGTAATGACCCCCTTGGGGGCGCACAGCGGCTCGATCCCCATGTCGTGGGCCTCCTGCTCGCCAAAACAGGCGGAATTGCTCATGCTGTTCTTCACCTGCTCGAGGCTGTAGTCAACCCCCTTCTTGATCGCCTGTTTGCAGACATCCGGGCAGGGAACGCCCTGGGCCTCCAGCTCCTCGGCGGCCAGCTCCACGAGATAGTCCTTGCCGAGACCGGTGAGCTGGTCATAGTTCGGGAGAGTGGGAGGCAGGCCCACATAGGTCTTGGCGGCGGCGACGGCCAGCTCGGCGACATAATGGCAGGCATCCTTCACCTCGCCCTGGCCCGAGCCTACCGTCTGCGTGGTCAATTTCGCGGCCTGGCACAAGGGATTCAGCTCCTCGACAAGTTTCACGGCCCAATCCGACAGCTTGTTGTAGGCGTCCGAGATGAAATTGAAGGCCGATTCGACCGCATTTGAAAGGTCATCCCAAAAATCATTGCCCTCGCCCGTAAATTTATCGGGGCAGACCACGTCCCCCGGCTTTGCCAGCCCGAATTTATAGATCATGGCATTCGGATAAAAGGGATTCTTGACGATCTCGACGCAGTTCTCATAGGTTGCTTCAGGCGCATGGACGCCGGTGAAATTCACGATCTTGACCTCGTAGAAGACGACATTGGGTGCATGCGGATCATTGATCTTGATCGGCGGCGGCGGTGTGGGATCGTGGGTCAGGATCACCGTGTTCGAGGGCTTCCCTGCCGGCTGCTGGTTGTTGGCGGGCAAGATGCGGACGTAATAGGTAAGGATGCCCCCGGGGGATATGTTCATGGCGCACGGATCGGGAGGGGCAACCGGCTGCTGGGGGTTGAACCCCTCATTGCTCAATTTTGGAAAGCCGACCACCTGCTGCCCCGGGGAGGTCAGCTTTTGCGGCGAGTAGGGCTTGGAAAACAGGGGCACAAGATCGGTACTGACCTGGAACGGTGTCTTTTGGTTCCCGGCGGTCATGACCGGCTTGAGAGCGGAAAGATCGATCGGGAACTCGTATGGAGAACCGGGCGTCCCGGCCTGGCCCACCTGGCCGGTGAGAAGCAGGCAGGCCGGATTCAGAGAGGCCTCTTTTGGGAATGGAGCACTGGCCACCTGCCAGATCCCCTGGGAAGCGCCCGTGTCCGTTCCCCAGCGGAAGGTCCGGACCTCGTACCCGGAGCCGGATTGTTTGACCCAGTCATAACTCTTTGTGCTGACGCTGTAGGCCCCCTTCACCTCCAGGCTGGTCACGAACAGGTCGTTGGCGGAAGGCGGATTGAAGACCACCGGGGGAGAAGCGGGCTTGAAGGTCTTCTCGAAATTGCCTAGGAATTCCGCATTGCCATTGACCATCCCCCAGACTTCCCCTCGAACGGTGAGGCTGCCCACGGTCTGCGGCGCAAGGCTGGAGGCCACCTGGGCCAGGTCGAGATTCTGTGATCTCTTAATGTAGGTGAATTCCTGGGAGGGGAATCTCCGCCAAGTCCCATTGTTGACCGCCACATAGAGATAATACTCTTGCACGCCGGGCGGAAGGGCGGCCAGGTCTGTGATCAGGCTTCCCGCGCCGGCGCAGGACGGGTCCACGATGCTGACGGCGGCAAGATTGCCGGGCGCCGCGCCGGATCCATCCACGACCGCGACGTAATACTGGTAGGAGCCGTACAATCCGGGGTCGGTGTATTTGAACGGATCCGCCCCATTATGTGCGGGAAGGGCTGCAAGTTTTGAAAAGGAAACCGCCCCCGGTTTCAGCCGGTAAACCTGGAACCCCGATTCACCCGAGGACTGGTCCGAAATGGTCAGGACGGCATCGCAGCCCTGCCCGGCAGCCTGCAGGGTTGGAGGCGGCGGAGCCAGGAGAGAGAGGGAAGAGGCGACCGGACCAGCCAGGTTAATGGCCGGCCGGGTAATGGCAGAATTGCCGGGCGCCCTGGAGGTCCCCTGCGTTGGGCTGATGTGGATGAAGACCTCACGGCTGGCCGGGATCCTGCCGGAGGCGGTCAGCCCGGGATTGAGGCGGAGGATCTCCAGCGCCGAGACGTGGTAGCGCTCGGCGATCTTTAGGACCGTGTCATCGACCTCGGCTCTCGTGATCAGCGTGAAGCCGGGGTCGTTGATGCCTGTCAGATGGACCGCATTGGAGAACGCGGACTGCCCGTCGTTGGTATAGGCCCTGACCAGGAGAGAATGTGTGCCGGTCGTCTCCGGAGACCAGACCCAGGTGTACGTGAGGAACCCCAGTTTATCCTCGGGGGCGCGATACTCCTCCACCAATTTCCCATCCGCCCAGAGCTCCATGCGGGAGATGGGGCTGTCGGAGATCGCCTGCGCGTGGACAGACAGACCCGCGCTGGCAGGATACGACTCGCCGTCGAGCGGGTCATCCAGGGAGACGAGGATATTGCTGGAGGCTTGAGGGGAGCGGCCGGGCCAGGGCAGCTGCGAGGGGAGCGCGCAGGCCAGGACGAACAGGATCAGAATGAGAGGCCTGACCAATCGCCGGTGTGAGGTTCCAGGGGATACAGGATACATGCCAATCCCTCCCAGTTTTATATTGGACGTTCCTGACCGTCGATGTATGGAATAAATATAGCAAATCCAGGGATGGGATTCAATCTGGTACAAAGGTACTGCCGGGGGAAGGCGGAGATAGCCCAATATCGAGGACAATGACAACAACATCCCCTCGCAGGCTCCCTCCGCTTCGCTCGCCTGGCTCGGGGTACTCCCTGCGAAGACCCTCGACCCTCTCGGCAGGCGGGGGGGATTCGATTCGAAGAATTCGAATATGAAACGAATGCCCCCGGCCAGTAGATGCGGGGGTCGGGGGCTGAAAAGGATGGAATTTTTCCAGATATGGGGTTCGCGTAGAGGAACGAATCCCCTCCACTTCGTTTCGGGGACACGTCCCCTCCACTTTGTTCCGGGA
>CAZSPX010000195.1:0-4148 GCA_964608885.1 uncultured Anaerolineaceae bacterium
TCCTCGGTCGTATAATCAGGCAAACCCCGCCGGAGGAGCGAGACTTGAGCAATTCAAAATTTTTACCCTATCTCGAAGCGGTCTTCGCCGTGGTTGTGTGGGGCGCGACCTTCATCGCGACAAAGATCGCCCTGCAGGAGGCCTCCCCCGCCACCATCGTGTGGATCCGCTTCCTCATCGGCGTGCTCATCCTCGGCGCGGCGGTGTTCCTGCGGAGGCAGTTCGCCCTCCCTTCCCGCTCCGACCTGGCATACCTGGCCCTGCTCGGCTTCATCGGCGTCACCTTCCACCAGTGGCTGCAGGCCACCGGCCTCCAGACCGCGCAGGCCACCACCACCGCCTGGATCGTGGCCAGCACCCCCGTCTTCATCGCCATTTTGGGCTGGCTGGTGCTCAAGGAGAAGTTCAACCTTGTGCGCATCGCGGGCATCGTGCTGGCGGCGCTGGGCGTGCTGCTCGTGGTCAGCAAAGGCGACCCGGCCGCGCTGGTCTCGGGCGAGGAGGGGACCCTCGGCGACCTGCTGATCTTCATCAGCGCCATCAACTGGGCGGTCTATACCGTGCTCTAGCGGCGCGAGCTGGGGCGGCACCCGGCGGCGCGCATGATGTTCTACGTGATGCTCTTCGGCTGGCTCTTCACCACCCTGTGGATCTTCGGCCTCGGGCCGGGGCTGAGCGAGGTGGCCCATCTCAGCGCACGGGCCTGGGCGGCCATCCTGATGCTCGGCATTTTCGGCTCGGGGCTGGCCTACATCGCCTATTACGACTCGCTGCAAGCCCTCCCGGCCTCGCAGCTGGGCGCGTTCCTCAACATCGAGCCGCTGGTCACCACCCTGCTGGCCGCCCTGATGATCCAGGAGCCCATCACGCTCGTCACGCTCATCGGGGGCGCGGTCATCATCCTGGGCGTCTATCTCGTCAACCGGAAGGCGGCCTGATGGACCTGGCCCCGCGCTACAGCCAGGGATCGAAGGTCAAGCCGCTGCCGGAGGGCTGGCGGCTGCTCATCCCCGGCGGCGACTCGCGGCATTACCAGATCGCCCAGCTCGATAACTGCACCCACGTGGCCCGCCGCGATTATCCCTACACTTCGCTGGAGATGAGCCTGCGCGCCCGGGTCACCTCGGCCTCCCACCCCGGGACCTGGGGATTCGGCGTGTGGAACGACCCCTACCGCGCCAACGTGGCGCGCGGCGAGACGCTGCTCAACGCCCTGACGCTGCCCAACGCGGCCTGGTTCTTCTACAGCTCGAAGGAGAGCTACCTTTCATTCAGGGATGACAAGCCCGCCAACGGGTTCCTCGCCCAGGCCTTCCACTCCCCCTCCATGCCGCTCCTGCCGCTGGCCGCGGCCGCCGGGACCTTCGTCTTCTCGCGCCGGGGGGCGCGCCGCCGCCTGAGCCGCCTCATCCACGAGGACTCCGCCCTCCTCCGGGTGGATGTCACCCGCTGGCACAACTACTGGATGGACTGGAGGCCCGGCTCCGTGCGGTTCGAGGTGGACGGGCAGGCCGTCCTGGAAACGGCGATCAGCCCCAAACCGCCTCTCGCGGCAGTGATCTGGATCGACAACCAGTACGCCGCCTTCACGCCGCAGGGAAAGGTCGCCTTTGGAACGCTGGAAGGCCCCGAGGCGCGGCTGGAGGTCGTGGACCTGGAATTAATAGAAAAGGGCGGGCGTTTAGCCCGCCCATCAATGGACGAAAGGGCTACATCGGAGGCCAGTACTTCGCAATGAGCGCCGCGGTGGCCGGGATGACGTGCAGCAGCGTATCCACGATCAGGCCGAGGATCAGCCAGCCGCCGAACTGGCGGTTGTGGAAGAAGGCTCCCGCCGAGAACCACGTCGGCCAGGCCGGGTACCCGGGCGGCGGCCCGGCGGGGCGCGGGTTATTGAGCATCTTGATGGCGTTCCAGGCGTGCTTGAAGGCCAGGAAGACGATCAGCATGACGGGCGTGAAGTAGCGCGTCACGAAGACGAGGTAGAGCATCACGACGTAGATGAGCAGGATGATGACCTGGTCCACCCGCCGGGCCGCCGCCTCCCCCACACGGACGGGGAAGGTGCCGACGCCGCGCTTCTTGTCGTCCTCCAGCTTGTCGATGTGCTTGCCCACGTTGATGCTCGCCACGCCCAGCCCGTAGGTGACGCCGGCCAGCACCACGTTCCAGATGTTCGCCAGGCTGCCGCCCCGGATGATGGTCATGACGTAGTACACGCCGCCCACCAGGATCGGGCCCCAGATCAGGAAGATGGCCAGCTCGCCCAGGCCCCAGTACTTGAACGGGTAGGTGTAGGCCAGCAGCGCGATCGCCCCGAAGGCGAACAGGGCGATCACCACCGGGTCGAAGCCCGTGCGGACCAGCGCATACAGTCCCGCGGCCGCGGCCAGCACCCCGCTGACGATGAACCAGCGGATCTGCTGCGGCTTGGTGAAGAACCCCTGCACGAGGGGATGCACCCCGTACTGCGCCCGGAAGTAGTTGTTCGTATCGAGCCCGCGCGAGAAGTCGGTGTAGTCGTTCAGGATGTTGTTGGTGCCATGAGCGATGAAGAGTCCGAGGGTCAGGATGAGGAAGGGCAGCCAGGCAAAATTGCCATCCCGCCAGGCCAGCAGCCCGGCGATCACGCACGAATAAACGGTCACGAGTGTGACGGCGGAGCGCGTGGCGATGAGCCACTTGGAAACGACATCCAGGGCGTCCCACTCCTTCTTGTCCTCCATCTTGATCAATTGCCAGGAGGCTTTGCGCCACATACCGAAATTAATGTGCATTGCACTCTCTCCTTGAGTCTGGCCGGACGAGGGAAGCCGCCCGGTTGTCAGTTTCGGAAATTATACAACCAATAAGTGAAATGAAGCACAGGAGGTCTCCAAAAGAAATCATGCAATTGCCCCGACCGGCAAAAAAAGGGCCGGGCTTCACAGCCCGGCCATCTGAGCGAAAATCATTCGAGAGGAGATTGCCACGAGCCATGAGACGGGGCATGACCGCCCGGTCTCTCGGCTCTTGCAATGACATACTTAGTGCCAGAAGCCGGGAAGGAAGACCCGCAGCAGCACGTCGATGAGCAGGCCCAGCATGAAGAGCGAGCCAAAGGAGCGGTTGTTCCAAAAGCCCATGGGCGCAAAATACAGGGGCCAGCCGCCCTGCCCGTCGGGGAAATCCGCGGGGCGCTCGGCAGGCTTCGGCTTGAGCAGCGCGGGATAGACCTTCATCAGCGTGGGGATCGCCAGCAGGACGATGGCCATGACGGGCGTGAAGAAACGGATCCACACCAGGTAGGCGGTCACGAAATAAGGCACGATCATCATGGCCAGCACGGCATAGCGGGAAGCCTTCTCACCGATCAGCACCGGCAGGGTGTGGATGCCCTTGGCCCGGTCCACCTCGATCTTGTCGATGTGCTTGCCGAAGATGACGGTGGTCACGCCCAGCACATAGGGGATGGTGGCCAGGACCACGTTCCAATCCCACTTGTGGGCCAGGACATAGTACCCGCCGCCGATCATCAGCGGCCCCCAGACAAGCAGGACCGCCAGCTCGCCCAGCGCCATGCCCTTCAGCGGCCAGGTGTAGAACAGGACGAAGAACATGCCAGAGGCCAGGAGCGCCCAGACCACCGCATCATTGGCATTGACGAAGACCAGGTACAGCCCCGCAATCAGGGCCAGCCCGGCGGTCACCGCGAAGTAGGTGAGGTGCTGGCGCTTCGTCATCAGCCCGCTGGCGATGGGCTGGGCGCCGTACATCGTGCGGTAGTAGTTGTCCTTGTCCACGCCGCGCACGTAATCGGTGAAGTCGTTGAAGATGTTGTTGCTGGCATGCGCCATGACCAGCCCGAAGGCCAGCGCCAGCCAGGGACCCCAGTGAAAGGCGCCATCGCGGAAGGCGAACAGGCCTGCCAGCGCCGCCGAGATGAAGGTCATGATGAGCACCGCCGCGCGGGTGGAAATGAGCCAGCGGGAGACCACGTCCAGGCGGTCCCACTCGTCCTTCGAGACCTCGGGGATGACCTGGAGGGCCTTCCGCCACATTGCGAAATTCATAAAGACGCTCCTTTGGTGAAGATGGGGCGAATTATAACAAGAGTTGTCGGAATTGTACCCGGGAGTCCAGCATGGGAATACTTCATATCCAACCAG
>CAZSPX010000195.1:4248-6504 GCA_964608885.1 uncultured Anaerolineaceae bacterium
AACGACATTATTTACAGGGGCTGGCGGCCCATGAAGCCGGCATCCACATCGTGCCAGAAGGAGATGCGCTCCTCGCCGTGCTTCCAGCACAGGTACACCTCGCGGCCTTCGCGCAGGGAGGGGAAATCCAGCAAGCCCACGCCCATATCCTTGATGATCACGCCTTCGTTCTGGATGTGGTGCACCAGAGCGCGCAGGCGCTCGAAATCGGGGAAGAGGCGTGAGGCCGCCAGGTTGCCGCCGTTGCCCGCGGCTTTCTCGATCGCCGGCAGGGCCCCGGGCTGCTGCTCCACGATGCGGGCGTGGATCTGCATGATCTCGCGGACGAGCGGACGCAGCGTATCCAGCAGGAGGTTCGCCTCCTCGAGGGAGAATTGGTGCGGCATTTCAGGCCATCCCGGGCAAGGCCCGTGCCTGCGCGGCGACGAGCCGGTCGCAGAGGGGATCGAACTCCGGGTCGAGGGTCTTGAACTCGGGATGCTCGTCAAACCAGGCCAGCACCCGCCGGAGGCCGTCCGCCCAGGTGACCTTGCAGTGGAAGGCCGGGACGAGGGCCTTGATCTTGGAATTGTCGAACACCACGCTGTTGGATTTGTCACCGATCAGGCTGCCGGTGGCGTGCTCCCAGTAGCGGGCGATCAGGTCCGAGGGCACATGCACGATGCTGGGTTCCAGTCCGGTGGCAGCATAGATCTCCCTGTGGATCTGGTCCCAGGTGAGCACCTCATCCGAGGTGATCTGATAGGCCTCGCCGAGGGCGGCAGGGTTGCCCAGCAGCCCGTTGAAGCCCACGGCAAAATCCGCGTTCCAGGTGAGGACCCACAGGGAGGCGCCGTCTCCCGCCACAACGACCGGCTTGCCCTGCCGCATGCGCTCGATGATCGACCACGGATGCTGCCAGCTCCCCACCGAGATGGGGATCTGCCCGTACCCGTAGGTGTGCGAGGGCCGCACGATCGTGACGGGAAAGCCCTCCTCCGCATGAGCCCGCATCAGGCGCTGCTCGCAGGCTGCCTTGTTGCGGGAGTAATCCCAGAAGGGGTTCTCGAGCGGGGTTTCCTCCGTAATGAGATAGCTCCTGGGCGGCTTCTGGTAGGCGCTGGCCGAGCTGATGAACACGAACTGCCCGGTCCGCCCGCGGAAGAGGCGCAGGTCACGCTCGATGTCGTCGGGATGGAAGGCGATCCAGTCCACCACGGCATCAAAGTTGTGACCGGCCAGCTCCTCTGCGATCCGGCCCTCCTCCGTGTGCACATCCGCCTGCAGGATGACGGCCTCACGGGGCGCGGGATACTTCCGCGAGGCCGAACGGTTGAGGAGATAAAGCTCGTGCCCCTCCCGTATGGCAAGCTCGCTGCATGCGGAGGAGATGAGGCCCGTGCCTCCAACGAACAGGAACTTCATCAGCCTTCTCCCATCTCGGGGATCGGTTCCACCGGGACCCGGCTGGAGAGAAAATTCTCCACCCAGAAGATGACGAGAGCCACCCAGACCATCCCGAACCCGATCAGGTGGGTATGGTCGAAGGGCTCCTTATAGACGAATACGCCCAGCAGGAATTGGATGGTGGGGGCAATATACTGCAGCAGCCCCACTGTGGTGAGAGGTACCTGCCGGGCCGCGGAAGCGAAGAGCAGAAGCGGGATGGTGGTAGCGATCCCCGCGCCGACCATGAGCAGGTCCGCGCGCGGGCCCGTATGGAGGAACGCGCCGCGGCCCGCGGCCTGCTCGAAGACCAGATAAAGAAGGGCGGGGACCAGCAAGATACCGGTCTCCAGCGTGAGACCAAAGAGCGAGGAGAGCGGAGCCATCTTCTTGACCAGGCCGTAGAAGCCGAAGGAGAAGGCGAGGGTCAGCGCGATCCAGGGGAGCTTGCCATACACCACCGTCAGGTAGATCACGCCCGCCGCAGCCAGCCCGAGCGGGATCCACTGTGTGAGGCGCAGGCGCTCCCGCAGGATCAGCACGCCCAGGAGGACGCTCAGGAGGGGGTTGATGAAGTAGCCCAGACTGGTCTCGACGATATAGCCCGCGTTGACCGCCCAGACATAGGTCAGCCAGTTCACCGAGAGAAGCAGGGCCGCAGCCGTATAGATGCCCAGCACCTTGCGCGTGAGGGCCTTCCGGAAATCCCGCCAGAGCCTGACCGCCAGGAGGAGCAGGGCCAGCAGGATGAACGACCAGACGATGCGGTGACCCAGGAGCTGCAGAGCCGGGACATGGTGAAGCAGCTTCCAGTAAATGGGGACGAAGCCC
>CAZSPX010000196.1:0-6337 GCA_964608885.1 uncultured Anaerolineaceae bacterium
TCGACCTGAACCGTCTGGTCAAGGGGGATGGCTGGCAGGAATACGTGAAGGGCGTGGCGCATGAGCTGCAGGGGGCCGGCCATTCCCTCACCGGTTGGGAAGGCGTCATGCAGGGCGATGTGCCGGAGGGCGCCGGGCTTTCATCCTCCGCCGCCGTGGAACTGGCAGCCGCGCGCGCCTTCGCAGCGGTCGCCTCAATTCCCTGGGAGGCGACTGAGATGGCGCGCCTCGCCCAGAAAGCCGAGAATGACTGGGTGGGCGTAAGCTGCGGCATCATGGACCAGATGGCGAGCGCGGCCTCGCAGGCCGGGAGCGCGCTGTTCATGGACTGCCGCACGCTGGAGACCCGCCCCGTCCCTCTGCCCGCGGGAGCGTCGGTGGTCGTCATGGATACTTCCACACGCCGCGGGCTGGTGGCTTCCGCCTATAACGAGCGCCGCCACCAGTGCGAGGCCGCGGCCCGCTTCTTTGGCGTGCCGGCCCTCCGGGATGTAAGCCTCGAGGAGTTCGAGCGCCGCCAGGACGAGATCGGGCATGACCCCGTCAGGCGGCGCGCCCGCCATATCATCACCGAGAACCAGCGTGTGCTGGAGGCTGTCGAAGCCATGCGTCTGGGCGATCTCTACCGGCTGGGAGAGCTTTTCAATGCAAGCCATCTCAGCCTGCGGGACGACTTCGAGGTCACCAATGACGCACTGGACCAGATCGTGGCCGCGGCCCAGTTCCAGCCCACCTGCTTCGGGGCGCGTATGACCGGCGCGGGCTTCGGCGGCTGCGCCGTGGCCCTGGTGGAGCAGGCTGCCGTGGAGGAATTCAACCGGGAAGTCTGCGATATTTACAGGCGGAATACAGGTCTGGAGGCCCGCATCTACCCCTGCCAGCCGTCCGCGGGCGCCAGCCTGGAGGCGTGATCTGCCCGGCCCCTCCCCCTCCTGTAACTTTAAATGAAAAACGGGGCAGCCGATTGGCTGCCCCGTCCGCTTTCATCAGGCGTAGGCCATTTCCTTCTCTTCGACCTTCTCCTTCATCCGCTCGCGCAGCTTCAGACGGCGGTCCTTCTGGCGCTTCTGTGCGCTCCGGATGATGAGCTTCATAAACTTGACGTGGTTGTAGGTCCCGTCGTTCATCAGCGAGAAGTCTGCAGAGCCCGGCTCGGAAGGCGGGTAGAAGATGCCGCAGTTCGGGTTGATCTCCAGCATGTAGATCGTGCCGGTGGCGTCCATGCGGTAATCGCAGCGCGCGTACCCGTTGCCGTTCAGCACCTTGAACATGCGCTCGGTCTGCGCCCGCAGCGTCTTCTCGATGCGCGCGTCCTTGACCGCCGCGACCGACATCTTCTCGTAATCCACCCACTTCATATCATAGTGTTTGAACGACTCGCCCTCCGGGAAGATGAATTCGACCGGCTTGAAGGTGATCGGGTGCTGCGGGTCATCCGGGTTCTCGGCGATCAGGCAGGTGAACTCCCGGCCGTCGATGAATTCCTCCACCAGCGCGCGCCCGAACTCCTGGATCTCCTTTTCCACCTGCACGCGCAGATCTTCGGCGTTCTCCACGCGCGAGGCGCGCGTGATCCCAATGCTGGCATAGCCGTGCGGCGGCTTGATCAACAGGGGGAACCTGAGCTTCTTAAGGACTTTGTCAAGCTCCTCGACCCGGTCCACAAAGATGCCTCCCGGCGCGGGGACATTGGCCTTGCGCGCCGCGGTCTTCATTTCCTGGCGGGTGGGATCGAAGAAGTCCGAGCCGGCACCTGTGAAGGCAACATTGAGTTTCTCCATTGCCTTCACCAGCCCGATGCCTGAAAGTGCATCATCGGGTGTGCCGTCGCACAGGTTGATGAACACATCCACGCCCTCCTTCACGAGGTCACGGATCTGGCGTTCGACGTTCTCAGGGTTCACAAGATAATGTTTCCACTTGAACCCGTTCATGTGAGGAGAGGGATCGTAGGGTGGATCGTTCTCCTCGGGAATGCTGCTCAATACGGCGATATACATGGTGGTCTCTCTCATTCTTCCTGTTCGCAGGGCCGCATGCTCCATGCTCATGCAAGGCTCGCAGGCGCGCCTTCAGGATGGATGCTCACAGTGTCTTTGTAAATAAAGTGAGTGAAATATATCTCGCAGGCTTCTGATGGTCCGGCCTCGCCTGCATGGATCCTGTGACCTGGCGATGCGGTCTTTATTCTCTTTGCGTTCATCACATGCTTCATTGTATGAATAATCATCATATACATTTGCATTATATATATGCCTCTGCGATTATGTAAAGGTTTATAAGCATATATTTTTGTAAGAAAATAATATTTTAAGGTTGATGATTCCTTTCAGATAGGGCATCTGCCGTCATTTTTTCTTTAAGGTTTTTAAGATTTTTAACAATCGATGCCGGTGCAGGCGCATCTTCATCGTGCTTAACACCCCGAAAGCCCAAAGTGTCACGCAGAATCTTCATAGAGTCGCAAGGCCGCGGATCGAAACATCCTGCTCATCATTCACCGATTAACGCGCACAGCCGGGAAATAACCCGGCTGTGCTGCTCAAGACTGTCCCACCATTCCAGCATCCCCCATCCTTGCCGCATTACTCCCAGAATTGCGGCAGATGCTCCTTATAGGTCAGGAGATAATCCTCCAGGATCAGCTCTGCCGTTTTGATATCGGTGACCATGGGATCGAGCAGCAGGCACTGCAGCGCCTTGCGCCTGTCCCCCTCCACCACCGAATCCACGCACAATTGCGCGACCGCCAGCTCGCGGCGGCACAGCTCGGCGGCCGTTTCATGCAGCGCACCCACATGCACGGGGTGGACGCCTGCGCCGTTCACCTGCACGGGCGTTTCCACGGTGGACCCCAGCGGCAGGTTGGAGATCTGCCCCTGGTTGGGAAGATTCGCTGCCAGGTGATAATGCTCTCCTGCCCCGGCCATATTCTCGATCATCTCGACCGCGCCCTCCGAATCGGTATCCAGCAGCCCATCGATGGTCATATGACCGTCAGCAATGTCGTTCAAGCGGTCCAGGCCGAAGTCGCGCAGCCCGGCCATCAGCTCCCAGTCGTATAGCGTGATGTGATACTTCTCCCAGGGTTTGGTGACCGGGTCGCTCACCCAAGGCAGGTATTCGCACAGGTGGCTGTCGCCGGGGATGGGAAAGCAATCCAGCGCCTGGAAGACCTGCCGCGTGAGCGGCTCGAAATCGGGGTCAAAGGCCGCGAGCCTTTTTTGGAACAATGGCATCAGGTCCTCGCCGCTCTCGCGGTCATGGATGGACAGCAGCCAGGAGAAGTGGTTGGTGCCCGCTGCGCGCAGGTCCAATCGTTGGACGGCCTGCCGGACCACCTGTTCGCGCAGGGGGTGCTGCAGCACATCCGCGTTCATATTGTGTATGCCTTCCGGGATCTCAAATCCCAGGTCTCCGCCCAGCACCAGCCCTGCAAAACAGTAGCCGATATAGATCTGGTGGCACAGTCCCACGGCCTTGATGCGGCTGTGACGGTTGATTGCATCGCAGATGCGCACCATCGGATTGGTGAAGTTAATGAGCCAGGCCGCCGGGCAGACCTCCTCCATATCGTGGGCGATCTCCAGGATGGGCCCAATATTGCGCGCCGCATGGGCAAACCCTCCGGGACCGCCGTTCTCAGCATACGGCTGGTGCACGCCGTACTTCAAAGGGATCTCGTAGTCGCTTCGCCACAGCTCTTCGCGCGGCCCCACCTCAATGGCATTGACGACGAACTGCGCACCCTCCAGAGCTTCGTAGTGATCGGTATGCGCGCTGAGAGCGAAGCCCGAGTTCCATTCCCTGTTGAGTCTCTGCGCAAGGCGATGGACGATATCCAGGCTCGAGGCATTGCGGTCCACAAGCCGCAGCGTGGAGCCTTTGAGGCGCGGGGCACGCAGCAGGGCTGCCAGCGTGTTTTCACCAAAGGAGGCGCTCCCCGCTCCGATGACAGTGATGACGGTGGGCAGGCTCATCGTCCGCTCTATTCCTGCGTGGCGATATGGACCTCGGCGGTCATCCCCCAGCGCAGCGCCTCCGGGACGCTATCCAGGGTGATGGTGACCTTGTAGATCACATCACCGCCCAGGGTCTCGGCACGCGGCGCGATCGCTGCCACCATCCCATTCAGAGTCTCGCCCAGTCCCTCAACATAGACCGCTGCTTTCTGCCCCACCTTCACATTGGGGATATCTTTTTCGCTCAAGTCGGTGGTCTCGATTTGAAGGTTCGCAAGGTCGGCCACAACTGCCACCACCTGCCCCGGCTGGATAGTTTCACCGGGTGCGAGGCGAAGATCCACCAGAACCCCGTCAAAGGGGGCGCGCAGGATCGTCTGCTGGACAGAGGCCTTGGCCGTATCCAGCGAGCGCTGCACGGCGATGAACTCCTGCTCGGCAAGCTGCCGGCGCTCGGGCGGCCGGTCGAGCCGGGCCGGGATCCAGTATTGGTACCGGAATTCGGCGGCCCGCGCCGCCTCTTCGGCTTGCAGCACAGCATATTCCAGCTCCGGTGAGCTGAGGACCGCAAGCGTCTGCCCGGCCGCCACATCTGCTCCCTCTACCAGAGGCGTTTCTTTGGCCATCCCGCTGATGAGGAAGGAGAGCTCCGCCTGCCGGGCAGGCACGACCTCTGCCGAGGCGGTAACGGTTCCCGCGGGCAGCGGGGTGGCCGCAGGGATGGACCGGGTCGGCGCCGGGACCGGAGTGGGCGCCGCTCCACAGCCCGCGCTCACCAGCAGGACCGCCAGCGCGATGCACTTCAGCGCAATTGCGCGTTTCATTCTATTTCTCCGTCCGGATCGTCACATCCGCGCTCATCCCCCAGCGCAGGCCCTCAGGCTGTTCATCCAGCGCAATCGTGACCTTATAGACCACATCCCCTCCCACGACCTCGGAGTTCCGGGCGATCTCTGTTACCCTGCCGGGGAACTCCCTGCTCAGGGCTTCGATGAACACGGTGGCATCCTGCCCCACCTGCACCAGGGCCACATCCCGTTCGCTCAGGTCGGTCGTCTCGATCTGCATGCTTCCCAGGTCCGCGATCACCACCACGATCCTCCCGGGAGTGGCCGTCTCGCCGGAGGCCAGGTCCGCCTCCACGACGGTCCCATCAATGGGGCTCGTCAGGGTGGCCTGTGCAAGCATGGCCTGCATTTGCGCCAGCACCGCGTTGGCGCGGTCCACGTCTGCAATGGCAGCGTTCAACTGCTCATCGCCCGGGCCCACCCGCCGCAGATAACGAACGCGCGTCGCGGTCGAGTCCACATTGGCCTGGGCCTCGGCCACGCGCGCTTCCAGGATGGTCGTATCCAGCGTCGCCAGTACATCCCCGGCTTTCACTGTATCACCGGTGGTCACCTCCACGCTCTTTACCCATCCGGTAAGTGGGAAGCCCAGGCTGACCTTGACGGCCGGAACTGCCTCCGCCCCGGCCGTGACGGACCCTGCAGAAGCTGCCGGGGTTCCCGCGGGAGAGCCGGATGAATCCAATACCACCGTGGGGATGGGCGCGTTGGTGGCAGCCGCGCCCGCACAAGCCGTGAGTGACAGTGCCAGAATCAGGGGTAGAAACCATCGCATAGTTTTCATTGATTCTCCTCGTCTGCCTTCACTTGCTGCCATTGTCTTTCTCCACCAGCCCGTCCTTGAGGGTCACCACCCGCCGCGCATAGTTGATGACCCGCGGGTCGTGGGTGGCGAACACAAAGGTGGTGCCGGTTTCCTGGTTCAACTTCTGCATGATCTCCATCACCTGGCGGCCGTTCTCAGTGTCCAGGTTGGCGGTGGGCTCATCCGCCAGGACCAGCGATGGCCGGATGGAGAGGGCACGCGCCACGGCCACGCGCTGCTGCTGCCCTCCGCTGAGCTGGTCTGGACGGTGATGGGCTCGGTCCGTCAGGCCCACGGCCTCCAGCATCTGCATCACACGTTCCTTCCTCTCCGCCGGCCTGACATTGTTCAAGAGCAGCGGCATCTCCACGTTCTCATACGCGTTCAGCGTGGGGATCAGGGCAAAGAACTGGAAGATGAAACCGATGGTTCCCTTGCGCAGGTCCGCCCGCTTGTTCCGGTTCAGGCCGGTGGCATCCTTGCCGTTAATGTAGATGTTCCCGCTGGTGGGCTGGTCCAGCAGACCGATCAGCTGCAACAGTGTGGTCTTCCCTGAACCGGAAGGCCCGACCAGCGCGGTGAATTCGCCGTCCTTGATGCTGAGGTCCACCCCGCGCAGGGCCTTTGTCTCGATCTCGCCGATCTTGAAAATGCGGGTGGCATTGACGACCTTGGTTACTTCCATTTCATTCTCCTCTTCCGTGCAGCGCTTCGACGGGTTC
>CAZSPX010000197.1:0-2151 GCA_964608885.1 uncultured Anaerolineaceae bacterium
CTGGGGACCGGCAGATTTCATCCTGCCTCCGGAGCTGGAGGAGCATCCCCTGCGGGCGGAGTTTGTTGAGGGGATGCAGGGACTGTTCGCGACCTATTCCGCCTCGCTGGGCCCGGTGAGGGAGGTGGTGGAACGGCAGTTCCCCGCTCGGGAGGGCGAAAGCGAGGCAGCCTGGGACCGCCGCATCCGCTCCAAATACGTGGATGTATGCCGCTTCCTCCTGCCCGCCGCGGCGCTCGCCAACGTTGGCATGACCGTCAATGCCCGCGCCCTGGAGAATGCCATCCGCAAAATGCTCTCGCATCCGCTGCAGGAGGTCCGTGACATCGGCGCGAGGGTGAAGGATGTGGCAAAAGCGGAGGTCCCCACCCTCGTCAAGTACGCGGAGGCCGTCCCTTATCTGGTGGAAACCGCGCAGGAGCTCTCGGGCCTCGAGATCGCAGAGGAATTCCCCGGGGATGATGCCTGGTGCCGGCTCGTGGAGTATGATCCCGCAGCCGAGAAGCATGTGCTGGCCGCTGCCCTGTACCGCTTCCATGCCATGACCTTTGAGCAGGCCCTTGCCCGCGTGGAGGGCATGACCGAGGCGGAATGCCGGTCCCTTGCGGATACGCTGCTCGGGAAGCTGAGCCGCTTCGACGAGCCCCTGCGCGAGCTGGAATTTGCAGATTACACCTTCGACCTGGTGATGGATCAGGGCGCCTATGCCGAGTTCAAGCGCCATCGCATGATGACCCAGACCCCTCAGCTTCTCACCACCCGGCTGGGCTACGCCGTGCCGCGCTTGTTCCATGAGGCAGGCCTGGGAGCAGTCTATGATGCGGCAATGGAGAAGGCTGCCCGCCTGCATGAAAGACTGCAGGGTCTCAATCCTTGGGTGGCGCAGTACGCCGTGCCCAACGGGTATCGCCGCCGCGTGCTCGCCCGCTTCAATCTGCGCTCGGCCTGGCACTTCTGCCAGCTTCGCTCCGCCCCCAATGCACATTTCTCGATCCGCAAGGTGGCCCAGCGCGTGGCTGAGGAGATCAAGCGCGTGCATCCCCTTTTGGGAGGCTATATGGACCTGCCCGCGGAGCCCTGGCAGGCCGTGGAGGAACAGTACTTCACGGCATGAAGCGACTGTTCCTTTTGGTCGTTTTGCTGGCAGCGGCTTGCGCGGCGCCGCCTGCTGCCTCACCCGAGGCGGTCACTCTCATCCCCTACTCGACCGTCACATCCGCGCCTCCCTCGATGGGCCTGGAAGGGCTCGTCACTGCGCCCCTTCCCCTGGCTTCGCCGACGCCTTTCACGTATACCGTGCAGGCCGGTGAGACGATGGGAGCCATTGCCATTAAATTTGGCGTCCGGCTGGAGGATCTGCAGGCGGCCAATCCCGGCATATCGCCCAACAGCATGTCCATCGGGCAGGTCCTCAGGATCCCCAGCGACCCGGCCAACCCTTCCGGCGAGCCCACGCCCTCGCCCGCTCCTTTTCAGATCGAGCAGATCCAGTGTTATCCGGGGGCAGGTCAAAGCATGACCTGTCTCGTGCTGGCGCACAACGACACCCCCGACCTGTATGAGAATCTCAGCGCGCAGGTGACCCTTCTGGATGCAGGCGAAGCACAGATCGCCAGCAGCCCGGCGCTCCTGCCGTTAAATATCCTGCCACCCGGGATTTCTCTGCCGCTGGCAGTGTTCTTTCCATCCGGGATCCCTGCGCAGGCCCGGCCGCGCGTCCAGGTGCTCACGGCCATCCGCCTGCCGCCGGGCGATGCCCGTTACCTGCCCGCCGCGTTGGGGAATGTGACCGTCCCGGTGGACTGGTCGGGGCGCAGCGCGCAAGCCGCCGGGCAGGTCATACTGCCCGCGGATGCAAAAGCCGCCGCGACCATTTGGGTGGCCGCGACGGCATATGATGGGCAGGGCAGGGTGGCGGGCTACCGCCGCTGGGAGGGCGGGGGGCTTTCTGCCGGGGGAAGCCTGGCGTTCACGCTGCAGGTTTTCAGCCTGGGCGCCCGCATCGAGCGGGTGGAGCTGGCCGTGGAGGCCCGCCCCTGAAGACTCTGGCTACTTGCCTTCCAGCCACAGATAGCGCTCGATGGGGATGTCGATGGGGGTGTAGACATATCCTTTCACATAGGGTTTCACCAGTTGGTAGGAAAGGTAATG
>CAZSPX010000197.1:2251-6266 GCA_964608885.1 uncultured Anaerolineaceae bacterium
TTCCCGGAGGCCAGGATATCGAGGTAGAAGCTGGGCTCCAGGTTCTCGACCGTGAGCGTCACGCCCAGGTTCTGCTGCCACATCTGCGCCAGGGCGGCGACATCGCTGTTGATGGAACTGCCGTAGCCCGAGTCCGTATAGACGATGGGAGGCAGGCTGCTCCCGTATTTGGATTGCTTGAGCAGCGCGCGCGCCGCTGCCGGGTCGTAGGGCAGCCCTTCCAGGGCGATGTTGAACCCCGGCAGCCCGGGCGGGTAGATCCCGATGGCGGGCAGGGCATGGCCGTTCATCACCACATCCAGGTACAGCTGGCGGTCAAAGGCCATGCTGAAGGCCTTGCGCACGTTGAGGTCGTCAAAGGGTGGGCGCGTGGTATCGAAGATGACATACCCGGTACACAGGCCAACTCCCGTGACCAGCTGATTATGCAGCGGCTCGGTGGGATCAGTGAACCGCTCGATCGAGTACACACTGGTGATATCCACATCCCCCGATTCATACAGCCGCTGTGGATCGCCGGTGTAGAGGGTTTCCACCACATAGGGGATGGAAGGCGCTCCAAGGTAAAAATCCTGGTTGCGCTCATAGACTATGCGCTCGCGCGGGCGCCACTCCACCAGCTTGTACGGCCCGGTGCCGTTCGGATGGCGGTACCAGTCGCTCCCCGATTCGACGTTGGCTTTGTCCACCACAAAAGCGGTGGGATAGGTGAGCTTCAGGATGAAGTAGGGCTTGGGCGCGTCGATCGTGACCTGCAGAGTATGGGCGTCCAGCGCCTTCAGCCCGCGGATGTGCTCCGCCTCCCCGGCGGCCATCTCCTTCACCCCCACGATATCGCCGAGATAGACGAGGGCCGTATCCGATCCCAGCGCCGGGCTGGCCGCGCGCTCCCACGAATACACCACATCCTCCGCGGTCACGGGACGCCCGTCGTGGAAGGTGGCGTTCGGCCGCAGGTTGAAGATATAGACCATCCCGTCCGCGCTGATGCTCCAGCTCTCGGCCAGGTCGGGCGTCAGGTTGAGGCGCGGGTCGAAGGACACCAGCCCGCTGAAGACGCGCTTGTCGCCCGAGCCCCGCGTCGTGGCAGGATCGTAATCGCGCGGGTTGTTGGATTCGCCGCCCTCCAGCACGAGCGCCTGGTTCAGCGGCACATCGATCTGCAGCGCTGAGGCCGGCTTCGGCGCACCGCCTCCCAGCAGGGAGAGGAGCATGACCGACCCCAACAGGACAGCGGTGAGGTTGTATCTATGCCTTTTCATTCCCGCCTCCTTTGCCTTTATTGCTGCGGACGATCACGGTCAGGACGAGGACGCCAATTAACACCGCGAAGATGCAGCAGAAGCTGAGCATCGCCAGCGTCAGGATGAGGGGTGGCCCGTAGCCGGTCCCCGGCGTGGGCGTGGGGCCCGGCTCCGAGAAAGAGGAGGTGGGGATGGCCTGCGGGGTGGATATTCCCCCGGGCGCCTCCCCGAAGACCGGGATCATGGTGGGGACGAAGGTTGGTGTGGGCTGGGCAGTAGGCTGTGCCGAGGCTGTTCGCGGCCTCGCGCCGATCGACTTTCTCCAGGCGTCTTCGAGGCCGTCCACGTTAAAACCATAGGTCGCCTGGAGCGCCTCATCCACTGAACTGCCGCTCTTCAGGCTGGCGAGCAGGCCCGTCATCTTCTGCTGCCCGTAGGTCTCGATCAGGAAATTGACCAGGCTGTAGGATTGGCTGTAGGAAAGGTACATCTTGTCAACGATCTCTGAGAAACCGGCGCTCAGTGACTGTACGGAGAGCAACGTATCGTTCTTGATGGCATCCTCAAGCTGCGCGGCCGAGGACGCATCCAGCTTGCCTTCACTGAAGACTGCCAACCCCTCCGCCAGCCAGGTGGGCATGACCGTCAGGCAGGAGAAGGTCAGGTGGCCGACAAGCACATGGGTCAGTTCATGTATGACCGTGTTCTGGTCCCAGGTGCTGTCCGAGCCCGAAAGCCCCATAATGACCACATTGTGCTCTGCAAAGGCCATGCCGCCCGTCCAGGAAGGCTCATACAGGATCGCCTCGCGCATGTCGTCGTAGTTGGGGTAGATGTACAGATTGATCGGCGCCTCCGCTTTGAGGCCGGACTGTTCCTGGTTGAATTTCAGCCCCCTGACCCCGGCGTCGAGCATTGTCTGTGCAAAGGCCCGGTCCTTGCCGTAATAATGCAGCCGGAGCAGGCCCCCGTCCAGGCTCTGCCAGTTGTGCGTGCTGTCCAGCCAGGTGACCTTTTTCTCCGCGGTGACCGATTCCTTGCCTGCCTCATCCACGTAACGCCAGCGCCACCAGATGACCGCACCGGGAGGCAGACCGCCTGCCTGGCGCATGTCCCAGGTCCACTCCACCTGCACGCTGGAGCCCGGGGTGACCTGCGGGAAAGCCTTGGCGATCACCTCCCCGCAGGTGGATTGCTGTGTGCCGTATTCCAGGGTCACCGTCTGGATGGGGGCCGTGCTTTGAAGGGCCGCCGAGAACGTGACGGTGTTGGGGAAATCCAGTTTCGCCGTGTTTTGCCCTGCCTGGGACCTGGCCCCGGCCTGGACTTTCAACATGGGAAAGAATAAGACTGCGAAGAGAACCAGCGCCTTCAGCGCCCTTGCCTGCATACCGCCTCCTCCATCAGGGATCCGGGTGCAACTATATCATGGAGGACGGAGCGCTCCCCCTACAGGAATGTAAACCGGCTTAATTGACGCATGTATCCCTTGCATGTATAATCCTTCCATCCATCCCCTCAGCGGAGGGGCTTTGTTGAGGGCCTTATGCCATTGCGCGGGAATCTACGGGATTTTACAATCACCCAGCTGCTCAATTTGATCAACCTGGCCAGCAAAACGGGCACGCTGATCGTGGACGGGCCCAACGAACAGGCGCAGGTCGCCTTTCGGCAGGGAAAGCTGGCCTATGCCCGCATCGGGCAGGAGGATGGACGCCTGGCGTCCGTCCTGCACCGTGCCAAAAAACTGAACACGAACCAGTATCGCGTGATCTCCGAGCGCGGCGGACAGATGTCCGACAAGGAATTGGGACTGCTGCTCATCAATGCAGGGTACGTCACCCAGGATGATATCCTGCTCAACCTTCAGGCGTATTTCACCGAGAATATCCGGAGGCTGTTCACCTGGGTCGAAGGCTTCTTCCGCTTTGAATCCGAGATGCCGCCTCCAGGCGACCGCATCAACGTGCGCCTGGACCTGGAGAACCTCATCATCGAAGGCTCCCGTCACCTGCGGGAGTGGGAGCAGCTCCAGGACGAGATCCCCAGCCTGGATATGGCGCTCAAGTTCACGGAGCGCCCTCTGACCAACGTGAACCTCAGCGTTGAGGAGTGGCGGGTCGTCAAATACATCAATCCCCGCAACACCATGAAGCAGATCGCCGGCGCCAGCAAACTGAACGACCTGGAGATCCGCCGCATCGTGTACAGCCTGCTGCAGGCTGGTCTGGTGGAGATCATCCGCCCCGAAGGCGTGGTCGTCCCCATGAGCCCCAAGACCTTCCCTACGCAGAACCAGGAAGAGCAGAGAACGCTGATCAACAAGCTGATCGGCCGCATCCGTTCGCTGTAGCCCGCTGTACATCTCATAAAGGACACGCCTCATGCAAACGGTCAAAATGGTAGTGACAGGCCCCTTCAGCGCCGGAAAGACCGAGTTCATCCAGTCGGTCAGCGAGATCGATGTTGTCTCTACCGAGCGGAAGATCACCACCAAAGAGGAACGCGCCATCAAGCAGAACACCACCGTTGCCATGGATTTCGGCCGCATCACCGTGGACAATGATCTGGTGCTGTATCTCTTTGGGACGCCGGGACAGAAGCGCTTTGACTTCATGTGGGAGATCCTTTCAGAAGGCATGCTTGGCTTCATTGTCATGGTGGACAGCACCCGCCCCGAGACCTTCCGTGAGGCCCGTTCCATCCTGGAGACCTTCCGCGCCTATGCCCCCACCCCCTACGTGGTGGCTGCCAACAAACAGGATATCGAG
>CAZSPX010000198.1:0-6224 GCA_964608885.1 uncultured Anaerolineaceae bacterium
GACCGGCTGGGCGAGACCTCCGAGTCCATCCGCAAGCGGGTGCAGGCGGCAAGGGATGTCCAAGGGCGGCGGTTCTCGACCCCCTCCCCGGCCCTCCCCCATCTCGGAGAACGCTCAATGGGGGAGGGGGCCGTGGTTTGTAACGCCGATATGCGCGTCGCGGAGATTCGCCAGTTCTGCAAGCTGCCGGCGGAGGGGGAGAAGCTGATGCGGGCAGCGATGAGCCAGCTGAACCTATCAGCGCGGGCATATCACCGGATCCTGAAGCTGGCGCGCACGATCGCCGACCTGGCAGGGAGCGAGGAGATCGGGTCGGTGCATCTGGCTGAGGCATTGCAGTACAGACCGAAGATGCTAATGTAGCAAGAGAATGCCTGTGCATCTGGCGGCCCCTCGCTTCCTTACAGGATGCTGCGCGATTGCTCGGGGTGCTTCGCGAAGGCGCTGCAATACAGGCCGAAGACGCTGATGGTGTAAGCAAACCACCGGTCCAATGACTGGCCAGGCCAGGCTTGTTCGCTTCGCTCGAAGTGCTTCGCGAAAATCCGAGACGGGCGGGCAAGAATCCTCTACTCAGCTCAGAATTACAATCGCCTGAAATCATGCATCCGGAGGGCGCTTGCCGTACTATAATCCGGTCCAATTGAGCCGGCCTTCAAGATGGAACTTCAGGCAGGGCTCCCGAGACCACGCAAAGTCAAACAGGATGGAAAACGTGATCGTCACAGCAGCAGAGGCAGACGGTTTGCAGATCGTGGACATTACAGCCCGGGTGGGCGTCTTCAGCCAGGAAGAGGTCGATTGCGTCGATACCATCTTCAGGGAATACCTGGAGCTTGGTCCGGAAGGCAGTGGGTATACCTTCATCGTGGACAGGGAGGGGGAGAAAGTGCTGGGCTTTGCCTGTTACGGCCTCCGCGATCTCACCCACGGCGTGGCTGACCTGTACTGGATCGCCGTTGACCCGGATATTCACCGCAGCGGGGTGGGGCGCAGGCTGCTGGCGGCCACCGAGGAAGCGATGCGCGCGGCCGGCGGACGAATGATCATCGCGGAGACATCCGGCACGCCTGCCTACGATGCCACCCGGGAATTCTACGTCCGCACAGGGTACGTGCAGGAAGCGACCATCAAGGACTTTTACAGCGCGGGCGATGATCTCGCGATCTTCGTGAAGCGCATAGATCCGCATAAGGAAAAATGATCGAGGAAGCGCCGAGGGAGGGTATTGTTCGGGTACTTTGGAAACCGCAGGTGATGCGAATCGGTATGTAAAAGGGGCCAGGGGCTGGCATCCCGGCTCATCCAGCCAAGACCCGCGGCTAGGTCGTATCCAGCCACGAGATCAAGAACCTGTCCGTGCCGATGCCGAAGAGGCGCCTTGCGTCCTCCAGGGTCACCTCCGGGACGAGCGGCTTGACCATGAATGCATCCCATGTCGGATGGGCAACCTGCCAGCCCGCGCGCTGAAAACCGGCAATATCCAACGGGCGGCTCAGGATAACCTTTACATAGGTTTCGTTCAGGTTGGCGGCGACGGCGGCAACGGCCTCGAGGGTGTCAATGTCCGGCCGCAAGATCTGGATGCTGATGTTCAAGAATGGAGTCTCCCTGCCGGCAAATACATAACCGACCGGCGTGTGGTTCTCCCAGAGAACCCACACACTATGCAGGTGAACCCTCTCACGCAGGCGGGCAAAAGGGGAATGCCTCCAAGCAAAACCGAGACGCCCGGCTGCAAGTTCCGCAAACAAGCCTTCAAGGAAATCGAATCCCTCCGGGCCCGGAGGCTGGGCACGCAGCCGGGTCGGCTGGTGAGCCAGCTCCCAGCGCGCCAGGGCTGTTGCCCAGACGTTCATATCCTCATATCCATGATTGCGGTACAACCGGTAAGCCGTGCGATAACGGTTCGTCCCCAAGGTGGAGAAACGCAGACCTGCGCCTTGCATCCGGTTGTGGGCCTCATCCAGCAGAGCCGAGGCGATCCCGCGCCCCGAATATTGCGGGTGGACAGAAACAGCCCAGATCCCGCCCACATCCTCGCGGCCCCGGGCACTGAGCATGGGCAGGCGGAATACCCCCACCTGCCCGACCACGGCATCTGCCTCAACTGCATTGACCGTGAAAAAGGGGAAGGGGCGCGGGTCGGTACGGCGGATATGCGCGGCGCGTTCAGGGGTGAAGGGGAAATCCAGAGCCAGCATGGTGAGATTCAGCACCTGCAAGGGATCAACGTCGTTATATTCCAGGATCTTCATCCGGTCACTTATGCCCCTGCAGGGGAGACCAGGACCAGCGCGGCGGCAATCTTCTCCTGGGGCAGGTTGAACACCTCTGCCAGCTCGCAGGGGAGGGTTCCAGCCTCCAGGAAGGATTCCTGTTTTCCATGGCGGTCGAACCTTTCGAGTCGGTAAGGCTGCAAGTCGCTGAAGAAGCGCGCCGTCTTGCAGCCCACCACCTTGTTCATGACCACGCGATCGAGGAAGTATCCCGTCTTTAGGTAATCCCTTTCCAGTATCGTGCGGTAGTCCCGAAGCTCCACAGGGATATCGATCAATGTGAAAGCATTGCGTTTCGGATGGCAGGATCGGGTCACCGCGTAGGTGTTCTTCCCCGCCGGGTGGATCGAATAATTGTAAAGGGGGGTATGCCGTCGAATAACTCTGTCAGGATCGATTCGCACAGCGGCATGCACGGGAATGGTAATGTCGACCAGATACTTCTGCTCATGCAACTGCAGGACGATCGCGGCATGACAGCCGCGGGTGCTGCCCATATCGTTAACGGTGAGGTAGCCTTCATAGCCCAGGCTCACCAACAGACTGTAGAAGGCCAGGCTGGATTCGTAGCAGGTGCCTCCGAAACCCTGCTGCAAGGCATCCTTCCAGAATTCCACTGGCAGGCGGGGGCAATCCTGCGTTCCGGGAGTAACGTGCCGCTTGATGATCCGTGATACGCTCTCCCATGGGATAGCGCGGATATATGAACGGATCAAACGGTTTAAATACCGCAGGGTCGGTGGCTGAGGCGGGCAGCCCAGATAGCCCAGGACATTTCCCGCCAACCGATCATCCAATTTATACATGGGATCCCATCCGTTCTCGTCAGATGCGTGAATCAGAGAATGAGGAACATCCGGTTATAGCCAGGGGACCGAAAATGGCGCCGGTTGTACGCTCCAGCCATGATCGAATCACTTTTGAGATACCAAGTCCAGGGACAGCGCGGAACTGTTGAGCAGCAGGCGTTGCCCTTGCGTTCTCCAGGCATTGGAATGACGCAGGTGCTTCGCCGAGTCGAATTCACCGGCTTGCAGCAGACTTTCAAAATCGCTGACCTCCAGAAATGGGCCGAAATTCAGGTAATCATCGCCCCGGGGAACGACCATGCTCCCATCCGGGAATACCATCACATACAACTTATCGAGAGTCTGCTGGCTCAGAAAATTGATGCGGATATTTCGTCTCGTACCAACCCGGGCTTCCAACTGCGAGAACTCTTCGTCTGAAACGAGAAGGTTTTCCCAATGAACCGGGAACATGGCACGCGGGAAGGCCTGAAAAATGTTATAGAACACCCTGGCACCGGTCGTGCACGAGTAGTCCTCAACCATCCTGGCGATATTCGTCACATCGTGGAGGTTGCAGCGTGTGACAGGGGTGCAGACCTTCACATCGATGCCCGGATATTCCCGCAGCCAATCCAAGGCCATCATTACAGATGAAAAATGCCCCAGGTGCTTTGTCCTGGCGTTGATCAGCTCGGTGGAACCGTCCAGGGGCAGCGAGATGAGATCGAGAGCGGGGGCGATCTTCTCAAGGATTTTCGGGGTGACGAAGTCGCCGGTGGTGGAGAGGGCGGTCTCCAGTCCGCGGGCCCTGGCATAATGGATCAGAATGGGCGCGTCTGCGCGCTGGAGCGGGTCGCCGCCTGTAAATACGATCCGCCTGACGCCCAGTTCACGGATCCGATCAATGATGCGGCAGGCGGTATCCGTGTCGACCGGAGTTCGAAACCTGCGAGGCCCCCAGCAATACGGACAGGCCTGACTGCACCGGGCAGTGATATGAAAGTCGAGGGTTGCAACCGGTAACATTTTCTCTCCTTGTTCCAAATCCAGGGGCCTGGCGGTGATCAGAAATTCCAATAGCGGGCGGTGGCCATCGTGACCATGGAGATGACCAGCATGATGAAGTCCACCTGCTCTGCCAGGCCCAGGCGCTTCTCCAGGGACTGCATCCTGGCGGCCTGTTCGGAGGTGGGCCCCAGCCCGGAGGCGGCGATCTGCCCCCCGAGCGCTCCCAACTGGGCGGAGGTGGGGCCGATGCCGAAGGTGCCGAACAGGAAGGCGACCAGGGCAGCGAGGGCGCCGATGGTGAAGCCGATGCCGGGGCCGGAGGTAAGCCAGTCCGCCAGGAATCCACCCGAAGAGAACCAGAACAGGATGCCACCAGCAAGGACGGTCAGCAGGCTGGTGCTGATCATGAAGATGGGCAATTTGCGCCGTTCCACCAGATTGGTCATGAACTGCGGCCCGGAGGCCCCAATGGCTTTGACGGAAGGCTTGATGAAAAAAAGATAGTAGACGGCCGCGCCGCTCCACAGGATCCCTGCCACCACATGCACCAGTCGAAGCACGATCAGAAGAAAAGCGCTCATTTTCAACTCCTTCGAATGTTTGAATGGGGCTATTAAAAGACGGGACAAATGTATTGAGGTACAACTTGCTCACCCGGTCACTCACCCAAAATGTGCTACAATGCCAAAAAAAAGAGCCGATCGCTCTAATTTAGGCATTTTCTGCCGTTTACGATCCGGACCCAACTAACGATAGAGGTTTGGTGACTTGGAAACTCCAGGGTCATTTGGCGAATGGCTGAAACAGAGGCGCAAAGCGCTTGATCTTACCCAGGGGGAACTGGCAAAACGCGCCGGATGTTCCATTTTTGCTCTGCGTAAAATCGAAACAGGGGAGCGGCGGCCCTCCAAGCAACTGGCGGGCTTGCTGGCCTTTGCACTTGAGATCCCCATCGGAGAACAGGCTGCGTTCATCCGGGCGGCGCGAGGAGACGTGATGGTGGAACGCCTGCCCCTCCCCCGGTCAGAACCGGGGCCTGCCTCATTCCCGGTCGCAGCACCCCTCTCGCATCACCTGCCCCTGCCTCTGGCCCCGCTGCTGGGGCGCGATCCCGAGCTAGCAGCCCTGGAACGGATCTTCAACGAGCCGCAGTGCCGCCTGCTCACCCTGACCGGCATGGGGGGCATCGGAAAGACCAGGCTGGCGATCGAGTTCGCCACGCGACAGCGCGACCAGTTCGCCGACGGCGTCCATTATGTTCCCCTGGCTTCGGTCACCACGGCTGAAGCAATGGTCCCGGCGATCGCGGAGGCGCTGGAATTTTCATTCTCCGGTCCTGCTGATCTGAAGGAGCAGTTGTTCGACCACCTGGCACACAGGATGGAACGCTCGGGACTGCTGGTCCTGGATAACCTTGAGCAATTACTGGCCCGGTCACTGGCAGCCGAGCTGGTGGCAGAGATGCTCCAGCACCTGCCCGGGATCAAGCTGCTCTGCACCTCGCGTGTAAGATTGAACCTCCATGGGGAATGGACCTATGAGCTGCATGGGCTGCCCATACCACCTGCTGAATCGGATGAAGAGCTGGAGGCATTCAGCGCCCCCGCACTGTTCATCCAACGGGCCAGACAGATTGATGCCGCCTTTGAACTGACGTCTTCCGAAAGGACGGCTCTGGGCCAGATCTGCAGGCTGGTCGAAGGAATCCCGCTGGCGCTCGAGCTCGCGGCCGGGTGGGTGGGGGTGCTTTCCTGCGGGGAGATCGCGCAGGAGATCGAGACAAACATCGGTTTCCTGACCACCTCCATGCGCGATGTCCCTGAACGCCACAGGTCGTTGAAGGCGACCTTCGACCATTCCTGGAGGTTGCTGGCCGAGGAGGAACAGGAGGCGCTGAGCAGGCTGTCTGTTTTTCGGGGCGGTTTTGACCGTCCGGCCGCGGAAAGGGTCGCCGGGGCAACTCTTCCGACCCTGTCATCGCTGGTCTCCAAGTCATTGGTGCGGCGGACGGAAGGGGGGCGCTATGATCTTCACGAGGTGATACGGCAGGACGCGAAAATCCATCTCTATAAAGATCTGGCCAACTCTCTCGAAGCCCGTGACCGGCACTGCGATCTACGTGAACGACAGCACCGTGGTGCTGAAC
>CAZSPX010000199.1:0-6172 GCA_964608885.1 uncultured Anaerolineaceae bacterium
TTAATCTGAGGTAACGGGTGGGGAATTTCTCCATCCCATCTTCACTCAGCGTGTATACCAGGCGGGGCCTGCCAACTCCATGACGCTCCTCGGAGGCCAAGACAAGACCTTCCACCTGCAAATTGGTGAGGTGATGGCGAACCGAGATAGGGTTGATCCCTACCGCCGCTGCCAACTCGTTGATGGTCCGGTTTGGAGCGCGGAGTAGGGTCTGCAATATCCGATCACGCGTACTTTTCATGTGATTTCCTGTCTCTTCCGAGACAGTATAACAGCCCGTTATGAGACTGTCAATATATTAGATAAATATCATAAAAATCCCGGTGAAACCCAGTCCTCACTGTTACAGGTGCCTGAGTTGGCGTCTGAACAGAGCCTGGACGAGCAGGAAGCTGACCAGGGATATGGCCCCCAACAGGGCCCAGTTGAGCCAATCCGGAGCGATACCCTTCAGCATGATATTCTGGAGCCCCTGGATCCCGTGTGTGAGAGGAATCAAGAGGGCAGCTTTCTGTACAATTGGTGTGAAATTATCAATGGGTAGGAAGAAACCGGAGAAGAAGATCGAAACAAGCAGCATCAGCATGGAGAGCTGTACGGCGGTACCATCCGTGTTGGAGAGACAGGAGATAAGAAATCCGATTCCCAGTGATGCCAGGATTAAAAGCGTCAGAAGCCCTGCCAGCTGAGGAATCGAACCTTGCATCGGGGTTCCCAGTGCGGCGAGCAGCCCGGCCAGCGCTCCTGCAAGCAGCGCCAAAAACGCCGTATAACCCAGATACTTACCCAGAATGATCGTGGGCGAGGAGACCGGAGCCACCCGGAACATCTCCAGGGTCCCCCGCTCCTTTTCCCGGACGATGGAAAGCGCGCCCAGTGTGATGGCGATATGCTGAAGGATTAGCGCCAGGACACTGGGGGCGTAGAAGTCCACGAAACTCAGTGAGCTGCCGCGCAGGTTTTCAAATTCAGGGGTGAGGGGGGAAACCACAGTCTGTGGTGATAGGTTCGGCAGGGCATCGGATTGTTTTTGGGCATCCGCAATGGCTGTTTCCAGAAGGGCCCGGTTCATCTCATTGATCTGGGCCACGCCCAAATATTTCACCCATGATTCATCAAAGGGATTGACCTCGGAATAAACGAACGAGACACTGGATTGGCGTCCCTTTGTGATGTTGGATTCCATATTATCCGGAAGTACTTCAACAATATCAACCTCACCGTGCCGTAGAAGGTCCATGGCTGAAGTCTCGTTTGAGTCGAGGCTGACGAGGGTGAAGTTCGTTTCAGCACTTTCCCTGAGCTTGGCCAATTGTTCCTCTGAAAAGCCCGCGGGAGCAACAATTGCCACACGGAAGTTCGGGACAGTTCCACTGTAACTGACTCCGAAAAGCAGCAAGACAAGGAACGGTCCGAGGATCAAGCTGATCACCAGGCGCGGCTGCCGGAGGATCTCATTGACCTCCTTGAAGAAAAAGGACAGCAAATGGATGATGGGTCTAAACATTTTCGGCCCCTGTCTGTCGCATCAACTCAATGAAGACATCATCGAATGGAGGGATATAACGTTCGGCCTGCTGGACCTCAAAATTGTTCTCCTGGAGGAGGGCCAGAAGGGCAGGCAAAGCGGTTGCGGCATCGTTGGTATTGATGTACAGCAAGCCAGGCTGGCTGAAGGAGCGGCGGGCATCGTTCACACTGTCCTGGTTGTTGAGGAGGCGCACTGCCTCCAGGGTGCGGGACTCGTCCAGGGCCAGGCGGATGACATCTCCGCCGAAGGCGCGCCTCCGAAGACCCTCGGGGGTGTCCACATAAACCATACGACCCTCCCGCATGATCCCTACCACATCGCAGTGTTCGATCTCGCCGATATACTGGGTTGTGATGAAAAGGCTGTGCCCTTCATCCCGGAGGGATCGAAAATGCTCCCAGAATTTTCCGCGCAGGAGAGGGTCGGTGCCGGCAGTGGGCTCATCTGCGAACAAAAGAAGAGGGTTATGGACCAGCGCACAGGCAAGCTGCAGCCGACGCTGCATGCCTCCTGATAAACGGCTGGCCATGCGGCTGCGGGCGTCGTAAAGCTCAACGAATTTTAAGAGCTCCTTCAGCCGTTTTCCCCGGCTGAAAAAACCCAGGCCATAAAGCGAGGCTGCGAAATTCAAGTTTTCCCAGACGGTTAGCATCGGATACAGGGTCAGATGCTGAGCCATGTACCCGATCTTCTCGCGCGTTCCGGGGGTGAAACGCGTGGGATCTTCGTCCAGAACGGTCAATTGACCGCTTGTGGGAGGATACATCCCATTCAAAAGGCGCACCGTCGTCGTCTTTCCACAACCGCTTGGCCCAACAAGGCCGAAGATCACCCCACGCGGTACCTGAAAATTGAGGTCATGAACGCCATGATCAGAAGCAAATATATAATCCACGTGATCCAACTTTGCGATCATTGTGCCTGGATTTGTCCCGGTGGTATCCTCCTTCGAGGCGATCATGCCTGATCCCTTGTCTGAGATCGTCGATTCATCGCGCGGAAGGGCACGATTGGGCTGCGTGGTGGGTTCCATGGGTGCATTCATGGATTTTTCCAACCGATGATCGCAGATTGCAAATTCGACTGTTTCCATGCGGACCGGCGTATTGCCATTGGTGACCTCCATGCAATAAGTAAGAAAAATGCCAGGGCACGGCCCTGTGCTCTCATGAATTACGCAGATTTATGTTATCTATTACGGGAAAGAAGATTGTCGTGTAGCTAAACTTTCGAGAGGGGTTAATTTACTAGAAAAATATGATAAATATTGACATATATCCATCTCTCTGCTATAATGCCGCACACAGACGATTCCGCCTACAGGCGATCATTTTCAGGAGAAGTGTATGTCGGATCTCGTAATAAAAAATCTCCATGTCAGCATAGATGACAAGGAGATCCTTCGAGGGCTTGATTTGACCGTGGAGCAGGGCAAAGTGCATGCGATCATGGGCCCCAATGGGACCGGAAAATCCACTCTTGCCTACACTCTCATGGGTCACCCGCACTATACCGTCACAGAGGGCGAGGTCCTCTTTAAGGACAAAAATGTTCTTGAGCTGGAACCGGATGAGCGTTCCCGATTGGGATTGTTCCTGGCATTCCAATACCCTGTTGCCATCCCGGGTGTGACGGTGGCCAATTTCCTGCGTTCGGCGATCAATGCCCGCAGGCGGGCTGAGAATCCCGAGGATAAGGGCATGCCCATCCCTGAATTTCGCAAGATGCTAAAGGAAAAGATGGCGCTGCTGAAGATGGATCCCGCCTTTGCGGGGCGCTATCTTAATGAGGGGTTCTCGGGAGGTGAAAAGAAGCGCGCAGAGATCCTTCAGATGGCAGCTCTCCGGCCCGAAATCGCGATTCTAGATGAGACAGACTCGGGGCTGGATATTGACGCCCTGAGAATAGTCTCAGAAGGCGTGAACGCCCTCATGGATCAAAATCTTGGTGTGCTCGTGATCACACATTATCAGCGTCTTCTCAATTACATCAAGCCGGATTATGTGCACGTCATGATGGGCGGGCGCATCGTTGAGTCTGGCGGCGCGGATCTCGCCCTTCATCTTGAAGAGAAGGGCTATGAGTGGATCCGTGAGAAGTATGAGGAGACGACCGCCGCCTGAGCCTTTCCCGACCGGCAGACAGTGCGTGAATACTTATCTGAATGCGGTCCGCCGGCAACCAAAAAATCTGGTGACCAATGACTGACGATTCAAAAATACTGGAAGATATCGGCCAATACAAATACGGATTCCATGACCCGGACGATAAATATGTGTTTAAGTCACGCCGCGGTCTGGACCGCGAGGTGGTGGAACAGATCTCGCACATGAAGGGTGAGCCTCAGTGGATGCTGGATTTCCGCCTGAAAGCCCTCGAACATTTCCAGCAGCGCCCCATGCCCAACTGGGGACCGGACCTCTCGGAACTTAATCTTGACCAGATCTACTACTACGTCAAGCCCACGGAAAAAAGCGAGAAGTCGTGGGAGGATGTCCCCGATGATATCAAGCGCACTTTTGATAAGCTGGGGATTCCGGAAGCGGAGCGTAAATTCCTGGCTGGCGTCGGGGCGCAATATGAATCCGAGATGGTTTATCACTCCATCCAGGAGCATTTGGAAAAGCAGGGCGTGATCTTCCTCTCGATCGAGGATGGCCTGCGCCAGCACCCTGATCTGTTCCGTGAATATTTCGGGACCGTGATTCCCATCGAGGATAATAAATTTGCCGCGTTGAACAGCGCCGTTTGGTCCGGCGGGTCTTTCGTGTACGTTCCGAAAAACGTAAAAGTTGACCTGCCCCTGCAGGCCTACTTCCGATTGAATACGGCCAATGTGGGCCAGTTTGAGCGAACCCTGATCATCGTGGATGAGGGTGCCTCCGTTCATTATGTGGAAGGCTGCACTGCACCCCAATATACGACCGATTCGTTCCATTCAGGTGTGATCGAGATCATTGTCAAGAAAGGCGCCCGATCCCGGTACTCGACGATCCAGAACTGGAGCACAAATGTATACAACCTGGTGACGCAGCGCGCCAAGGTATTTGAAAATGCCACCCATGAATGGGTGGACGCCAACCTGGGCTCCAAGGTGACCATGAAATACCCGTCCTGTTACCTGATGGAGCCCGGCGCGCACGGCGAAATGCTTTCAATGGCCTTTGCAGGCCCGGGGCAAACCCAGGATGCAGGCAGCAAGATGTACCACTTCGCGCCCAACACCTCTTCGAAAATCACCTCCAAGTCGATCTCGAAGGCCGGCGGAAGGGCGTCATATCGAGGCCTCCTGAAGGTATATCAGGGCGCGAAGGGCGTGAAATCCAACGTGGTGTGCGATGCGCTCCTGCTTGATCCCCAATCACGGTCCGACACATACCCTTACATCGAAATCGATGAGGATGATGTGACGATCGGACACGAGGCCTCGGTCTCCAAGGTCGGAGAGGAACAGCTTTTCTACCTGATGTCCCGAGGCCTGAGCGAAGAAGAGGCGACGACCATGGTGGTGTCCGGTTTTATTGAACCGCTCGTTAAGGAACTGCCGATGGAATATGCCGTCGAGATGAACCGGCTGATCCAGCTCCAGATGGAAGGTTCGATAGGATAAGTCATCCGGATTTCGAGCTTTTTAAAGGCCCGTTCAAGGACCCATACCGAGACAAGCATGCAGGAAAAACCAAAAGTTTCAGTTTCCAGAACAAGAAGACCTGAAGCGGCAGCCCAGGAGTTCGGGTTTACGGGTGAAATGATGCCGCCTGGGGAGGGTGTGCTGGCTTCGTATCGCGCGAAAGCCTGGGATGTGTTCAAGCGCCTCCCCATTCCATCCACCCGGGAGGAAGCATGGAGGCGCACTGACCTTCATACCATGCCGGCAGCCAGTTTTGAGCTTCCGCGGCAGGGAACGGCCAGGGAACCACGAGTGCCCGCCGATCTGCTCAAACCCCTGATCACAAACAAACACGGTGGACAAATCGTTCTTACACCTGGCAGTGCAACCGTTGAGCTTTCCCAGGCTCTGCGAGACCAGGGAGTGGTTTTTACCGATCTGAAGACTGCCGAGCAGGACCACCCCGATCTTGTTGAGAGGATGGCGGGAAGAACCGTCAACGTGGAGGAGGGAAAGTTTGCGGCACTTGCCGGGGCCCTAGCCCAGAATGGCGTCGTGCTATACGTCCCCAAGGGAGTGACCGTAGATGAGCCATTGCATTCCGTTCTGTGGGGACCGGGCGCGAGACTTGCGCATATCTCTCATGTCATGGTCCTGGTGGATGAGGGGGCGTCGGTCACATACATGCATGAGGCTGCCTCTCCTGACGAGCCGGGAGCCGCCTCGATGCATGCCGGACTCGTCGAAATCCAGGTGATGCAAGGAGCATCGCTAAGATTTGTGGAGTTGCAGTCCTGGGGAAAGCAGGTATGGAACTTTTCGCACGAACGGGTGCGGGTGGAAAGAGATGGGAATCTTGACTGGATTTTCGGCGCGATCGGTTCGCGCTTGACCAAGAATTTCTCGGAGCTGGACCTGGCGGGGCAGGGCGCCACTGGGCGGATGTCAGGGTTCTATTTTACAGACGGGAACCAGCACCTTGATCATGACACCCAGCAGAACCACCTGGCACCCAACACCACCAGCGACCT